>JBHENN010000029.1:0-32029 GCA_046262015.1 Actinomycetota bacterium
GCGCGGGATCTCGTTCGTCGACGCGGGGACGTCGGGCGGCATCTGGGGGCTCGAAGAGGGTTACTGCCTGATGGTGGGGGCGGACGAGGACGCCTTCGAGCGCCTCGAGCCCATCTTCCAAACCCTCGCTCCCGAAAGCGGATACGCGCGCGTCGGGCCGCCGGGCGCCGGCCACTTCACGAAGATGGTCCACAACGGGATCGAGTACGCGCTGATGGAAGCGTACGGGGAAGGCTTCGAGCTTCTGGAGAAGGGACCGCTCGAGCTCGACGCGGCGCAGATCGCCGAGCTGTGGCGGCACGGGAGCGTGGTCCGGTCATGGCTGCTGGATCTCGCGGCCCGGGCGCTGGCGGCCGATCCCCATCTCCAAACGCTCTCCGATCGGGTCGAAGACTCAGGGGAAGGCCGCTGGGCCGTCGAAACCGCGATCGGTGCCGGCGTGCCGGTGCCGGCGATCGCGCACGCATTGTTCAACCGGTTCGCGTCGCAGGCGGACGAGTCGTACGCGCGCAAGCTGATCGCCGCGCTGCGTCGCGAGTTCGGCGGGCACGCGGTGCACCCTCCCCAACAGCAACCTCCGTAGCGGAAGGCGCGCCGCCACGGGTGCCTTACAGGTTCCCTCGGATAGGCGACGGCGCGGACGTCACGGTCGCGCGATCCGGGCGAAGAAGATGTCCTGCCGCCCGGTGGTGCGATCGCCATTGCGGCTGTCGGTCCACGCGACGAACGCCGCTGTGGACGAGGACGCGACGCCGAGGAAGTCGCCCCAGCTCGTGTAGTTCGGAGGCACCCTTCCGGTAGGACCGACCCGCGATCTGGACGCGACGTCCGTCACCTTCACGGGCACCGAGAACGTCGTTCCGCCCTCGGAAGACGTCACGTACACGTTCTGAACCCCGCCCTGGTTGGGACCCTCCCGATCGTAGTAGCCCACGTCGATGCGGCCCGCGGGAGAGACCGACAGCCACGGACGGTGCTGATGATGCGCCTTGCCGCCCATGGGGATCCCGATCACGCGCGGACCGGTCCACGACTCGCCCCCATCGACTGAAGATGCGAGACGAACGCGCGCCCGCTCGTCGCCATCCAACAGGGCGTCTTCGAACCATGCCACGTACACCTCGCCGGGAGAGCTGCCTGTCTGCACGCTGTTTATGCGGAAGAAGCCGTCGGAGTGGAGACGGTCGCAATAGCCGATCCGACAGCCCAGGGCCACCTTCGCGATGGTGTTGATCGCGAAGGTCCGGCCGTTGTCGTTCGAGGTCGCGACCCGCATGTCACCCGTCGCAAGCTCGTGGGAGGGAACGAACAACGTCCCGTCGTTCTCGAGATAGCTAACGTAGAGGCGGCCGTCGCTACCCACCGCGATGGCAGGGCCCTCCGCCACCAGCTGCAGGCCGCTCACTCGTGCGGACGGTCCGAACGAGCGGGCGCCGTCGCTGGACGAGGCGATCTCGATCGCACCCCATGCCAGGACCCCGTCCTTCTCCAACCGCGTCCAGGCGACGTAGATGCGTCCGGTCTTCTGGTCCACCGCGACGGCCGGCCAGAACTGGTTGTCGTTCGCCGCCGGAGGACTCACGGCTACGGGCGCATCGAACGTCTTGCCGCCGTCGCGGGACGCCGCGATCAGGACCCTCCGGCCACCGTCGCCAAAATAGAACCCGTCATGGAAGACGTAGTAGAGGGTCCCCCCGGGTCCAAAGGCGACCTTGGGGTTCCAGCAGTAGGCGCCCCTGGCCAACGGGAATCGACCTCGCCGTCCGACGAGGGGGAGGTTCCTCCACGTGCGGCCGCCGTCCGTCGACCGCGCGAGGAAGCAGGTCTGAAGCTGGTGGGCGTCATGGAAAGCGACGGCTACGTGGCCGCGCCGAGACGGATCGACCGCCACGGACGGTTGCTGGAAGCCGCCCGGTGCCCCCATGGACGTCACGAGCACATTCCTAGGAGACCGCTCGGCAGATCCTGGAAGCGCCGTACCCAGCGCCAGGCTGAAGGCAGCCGCGACCGCTAGAGCCATGCGACGACGCGACGCTCTCCCGCGGTGTCTCGTACATCTCCTCACCGGCATCCTCACCCCGCGCGCACCGCCGTCAGCAGGCGGAAGGTGTTGTCGAGGCGGTAACCCGTCCGGCCGCGGAAGCGACCGAGCGCGTCGAGGATCGCCTTGCGCACCCTCTCCTCACCCACCGCGTCGGCGGCAGCCACGAAGGGCCCGGCGGACAGCACTCCTCGTAGTGCGGTCCCATCATCGGGATAGGTCCAGGGGCAAGGCACGCTACTAGCGCTTCGAACCGTGAACCCGGCGCGACCGACCGCCTCTTCGAGCGCCACGTCGGCGGGTCGGTCGGAGCCACGGCGGATACGCCCTGTGACGCGCCCAAGGGCGTCGAAGAGATGGGTCGCGTCGCACTCCTCCGGTGCGCCCCAGGTGACGATGGCGAGAACCGCGCCTGCAATCGCCACCCGCCGTGCTTCTCCGAGGACGCCCATCTGATCGGCCGCGTGGCCGAACGAGTTGATGCCGACGACGGAGTCGAACGATCCGTCGGGATACGGGGTGAACCGCATGTCGCCCACGCAGAACGTTCCCGTAGACGTTCTCTCTCGGGCTATGGCGACCAGACCCTCAGCGGCATCGACCCCGTGCACCTTCATCCCTGCCGCGGACGCGATGTGGCAGAACGCCCCCGCTCCGCATCCCATGTCCAGGACCGAACCGCCCTTCGGGAGCTCTGCGAGCACGGCCTCGTGCACCGGGACGAAGAGAGGTTCCTGCACCGCCGCCCAGTCGGCCGCGCGTCGCCCCCAGAGGGCTCCCTGAGCCGCCGCGGCGTCGCGACTCTCGGGGGCGTCGTGGGTTCGTTCCCCGACCTCGACCTCGTGCTCGTCGACGCCTGGGCGTAGCGGGGGGCCGGGCGCGTCGACGCGCCCGGCGGTGGTACAGGGACAGGTGCTTGCTGTCGTTGGAGCCATTGTTATACAGTTTTACAGTATGACGCTTGGCGGCGCAAGCTCTCACGGGTTTCGGCCCGTCTCGGCCACGCAGGCCCTGGTGACGGCGCTGCGGGAACGGATCCTTACGGGAGACATCGAGCCCGGGCCGGCGTTACCCGAGGAATCGATCGCCTCTTCCTATGGCGTCGCCCGACCCACCGTCAGGGCCGCGCTCCAGGAGCTGGTGTTCGAAGGGCTGCTGCGTCGGGAGCGCAACCGCAGCGCCTACGTCCCCCGAATGACCCGCGACGACATCCGAGACCTGTTCTTCGTGCGAGCCCCGCTCGAGCTCCACGCGGTCGCCACGCTGGCGGAGCGGGGGGTCGTCCCCGCCGCGGCCGAGGAGGCGCTGCATCGGATGGAACGCCTCCCACCAGACGCTCCCTGGGCCGATGTGGTCGATGCCGCGCTCGCGTTCCACCGTGGGCTGGTCCAAGCCGTGGGAAGCCCACGCCTCTCCCGTCTCCACCGCTCGCTCGAAGCCGAGGTGCGACTGTGCTTCGCTCAGGTCAGACGGATGCATGGAGGTCTGCCGTCCCACCGGCCGCGGGAGCATGCACAGATCCTCGCTGCGATCCTGCAGCGGGACCCTCTACGCGCCACGGACCTGCTACGTGCACATCTCGAAGGCGCCGTGCATCTCCTGATCCCATGATGCGCCCGCGGCGCAGGAGGACCGCACACAGGTGAAGCCGCGCGAAGCGCGCTAGCTCCCTGCGCCGTCCCAGGCGACGGCGACCGCGGAGCCGCCGTCGTGCGAGATCGAGACCCCCAGAGCGCGCGTCCCGTCGGGTGAGTCGACCCGGCAGGTGGGAGCGCCGTCGGGATCGTTCTCGACCGAGATCCGGCGCGCCCATACGGGGAGCTTCCCGACGCGCAGAACCTTAATCACGGCCTCCTTGGCCGCGAGCCGACCAGCGAGGTGAACGACCGGATCCCGGCGCGCACGGCAGTAGGAGATCTCCGAAGGGGCGAACAGCCGCGGCTCGATCGCCGGCTGACGCTCGAGGGCGGCGCGCAAGCGTTCGATGTCGACGATATCGATCCCGAACCTCATGCCAGCAGACTCGCGCCGCCGTCGACCACGATTACCTGACCGGTGATCGGGCTCGATGCATCCGATGTCAAGAAGTCGACCGTCCGCGCGACATCTTCCGGTGTGGCCAGGCGTCCGGTAGGCGTCTTCTCCTTCGCTGCGGCCAGCATCTCGTCGCGCATCGGGAAGTGCCGTAGGGCCTCGGTATCAACGACCCCGGGTGACACCGCGTTCACCCGGATGCCCTGCCCGGCCAGCTCTACGGCCAGGTAACGCACGAGTGCCTCGATCGCGGCCTTGGATACGCCCACGACGGAGTAACCCGGCAAGACCCGCGTCGCTCCTCCACTCGACAGGGCGATCATGGTGCCGCCCTCGTCCATCAGCGGTGCGGCGCGGAGCGCCCCGAGGAACAGGGCCCGGGCATTGGCGTCGATGGTCCAGCGCCAGGCGCGCTCGTCAAGGTCCGGGAACGGGCGGATCACGCCGGTGGCTGCATTGGAGACGAACACATCGAGGCGCCCGAACGTCTCGGTCACCGACTCGAATACGCCATCCAGTTGCTTCGCGTCGCCGACGTTCGCCCGCAGTGGGACCGCCTTCACACCTTCCGCCTCGATCGCGGCGCAGGTCTCGACGGCGGCGTCCTGGTTGCGGAAATACACGACCGCGAGGTTCGCTCCGCGGTGCGCCAGCGAGAGCGAGATCGACCTGCCGATGCCCCGCGTGCCGCCGGTTACCAGCGCCACCTTCCCGTCGAGATCGCGGTGATCGCCAACCGAGGGGGCGCTCATCGGGCGAACGCCAGACATGCGTTCTGGCCGCCGAAGCCGAACGAGTTCGACAGGGCCACGCCGATCTCCTGATCCCGCGCCCCCTCCGGGACGTAGTCGAGATCGCATTCTTCGTCGGGGTTATCGAGGTTGATCGTCGGTGGCACCACCGACCGGGCGATGGCCAGGACCGTCGCAGCAGCCTCTACCGCCCCGGCTGCTCCCAGCAGGTGCCCGGTCTGCGACTTGATCGACGACACCGGTACCCGCTTGGCCTCGTTGCCGAGAGCCGCCTTGATCGCCACGGTCTCGACCCGGTCGTTGAACGGTGTGCTCGTGCCGTGCGCATTGACATAGTCCACGTCGGCCGGCTCCATGCCCGCGTCCACCATCGCGCGGCGCATCGCGAGGGACGCGCCGGCACCCTCGGGGTCCGGTTGGGTGACGTGGTGAGCGTCGGCGGATGCACCGTAGCCCACGATGCGCCCCAAGATGGTCGCCCCGCGCGCCTCGGCGTGGGCGCGGCTCTCGAGGACGAGGACACCTGCCCCTTCCCCGAACACGAAGCCATCGCGCTCGGCGTCGAACGGCCGGCTGGCGGCGGCGGGATCATCGTTGCGGGTGGACAGCGCCCCCATACGGGCGAAGGCCGCCACGGCCAGAGGAGTGATGGCTGCTTCGGTGCCACCGGCCAGCATGACGTCGGCTCGCCCCTCCCGCACGTAGCGGAACCCTTCGCCGATCGCGTGGGCACCGGTCGCGCACGCAGACGACGGCGCGAAGTTGGGACCCTTCAAGCTGTACCTCATCGCGATCGCGCCTGCGGCCGCGTTGGGCATCAACAGCGGGATCGTGAAGGGGCTCACCCGGCGCGCCCCGCCCTTCAGGAATCCCGAATGCTCGCGTTCGATCGTCGGCAGACCGCCGATCCCCGAGCCGACGATGACGCCCGCCATCTCGTGATCCAGCTCGGCAGATCCAAGCCCCGACTCATCCCACGCAAGAGTCGCCGCCGCCATCCCCATCTGGGTGAACCGGTCGTTGCGGGCCGCCTGGCGCCGATCCATGTAGGCCACCGGATCGAAGTCGGCCACCTCCGCGGCGATCTGCACCGGAAGGTCGGACGCGTCGAACGACGTGATGGGACCGGTTCCCGAGATGCCCGAGGTCAGCCCCTGCCAGAAGCTCTCGGTCCCGGTCCCGATCGGCGTCACAATGCCGATCCCGGTGACCACGACCTCGTTCATGCGCTGACGGATCGCTTCTTCTCGATCAGCTCGATCGCGTCCGCGACCGTGGTCACGTCTTCGAGATCCGAGTCGGCGATCTGTATGGAGTAGCGCTCCTCGAGGGCCAGGGTCAGCTCCACAGTGTCGAGGGAATCCATCCCCAGGTCGGAGAAGAGGCCCGCTCCCGGCTCGACCTTGTCACCCTCGATGCCGCGACTCTCGAGGTGCTCGCGGATCGCCGACAGGACATCCTGTTCAACCGTTGCCATGTTTTCCTCCTTCATCTAGGCGGTCATGCCGCCGTCTGCAACGAATACGCCACCGTTCAAGAAACCTGCTTCCTCCGAGCACACGAACGCGATGAGCTCGCCGATCTCCGCCGGGGTTCCCGCGCGTCCCACCGGTACCTCCGCCAGCAACCGGTCCCATTGCTCCGTCGACAGCCCGGAGGTGAGCTCGGTCTCTACGGGCCCCGGCGCGACCGCGTTCACGGTGATGCCCTTGCCGCCCACCTCGCGCGCCAGGGTCCGGGTAAGGCCCACGAGACCGGCCTTGGCCGCCGCGTAGTTGGCCTGCCCCGGACTGCCTCTGAGGGCGGCAACCGAGGCGACGTTCACTATCCGGCCCCAACGCTGCTTGAGCATCGAGCGCAGGGCGCGCCGGGTGCAGGCGAACGGCCCGAAGAGGTTCGTCTCGATCACCTCGCGCCACGCGTCGTCGCTCATCGCTAGAGCGAGGCCATCGCGCCGAACCCCTGCATTGTTCACGAGGATCGAGAGGTCTCCCAGCTCCGCGGCGACGACGCCGAACAGCGCGTCGAGCGACTCCGATGACGAGACGTCGCCCTGCACGCAGATCCCCTCTCCGCCGACGTCCTCGACCAGGCGCAGCGTCTCCTTGGCCTCGTCGGCCCCGGCGTGATAGTTCACGGCGACGCGCGCCCCGCGGCGCGCCAGGGCCACTGCGGCAGCGCGCCCGATGCCGCGCGATCCCCCGGTGACAAGAGCGATGCGCTCAGGCATGGATCGCCACCACCTCTCGAGCATCGAAAGTGGTGACTGTCGGGTCCCGCCAGCGCATCGTTCCGGCGCCCCACACGAAACCGCCGCCGAAGGCAGCGAGGGCGACCAGATCCCCCTCGTGCAGGCGTCCGGTGACGTGGGCATCCACAAGCGCGAGGGGTATCGACGCGGCCGACGTGTTCCCTACGCGGGAGATGTCCACGACCATGCGCGCCGGGTCCAGCCCCAGACGAGCCGCCACGGCTTCGAGGATGCGCCCGTTCGCCTGGTGGGCCACGACCAGCGCGATGTCGTCGAGCGTCGCCCCGCTCGCGACGAGGATCTCTCGCAAGACCGAGGTCATCGCCTCCACCGCACGGCGGTATACCTCTCGTCCTTCCATGCGGATGACCCCGTCCTCGCGAGGGATGCGCAGGAGGTGGGCGCCTGAGCCGTCCGAGCGCAGCACGAACGGACCGAGGCCGCCGGGCCGATCGGTCTTCTCGACCAGCGCCGCGCCCGCACCGTCGCCGAACAGGATCGCGGTGCGCGCATCGGAGTGGTCGGTGACCCGGGACAACACGTCGGTCCCGCATACGAGGACCCGCTGTGCCATGCCCGCCTCGATCAACGCGGTCGCCTGCGCCAGGCCGTAGAGGAACCCCGAGCACGCCGCTCCGATGTCGAATGCGGCCGCGTTCCCGGCACCCACCTCGTGTTGGATCAACGGTGCGGTCGCCGGAAGCTGGTAGTCCGGTGTAGAGGTCGCGGCGATCACGAAATCAACGTCGGACGCAGAGACGTCCGCAGCCGCCAAGGCGTCGAGGCATGCCCGGCTCCCGAGCGACGCCGAGGTGTCGTCCGGAGCCGCTAGGTGACGCGTGCGGATGCCGGTCCGCTCCAGGATCCACGTCTCGTCGACGCCGAGGCGCTGCGCGAGATCTGCGTTAGTGACCCGGCGCGCCGGGAGTGCCGCGCCCCAGCCGGCGATCGAAGCACCCATCACGAGCTCCAGATCCAGAACAACGCCTCGCCCTGGTGGACCGGCTGGCCTGGAACCGCCAGCATGCCCATGACCCAACCACGGAACTTGGACTCGACCGCGACGTGCTCTTCCCCGGCGCGCACCATGGCGAGCTCACTGCCGGGCTCGACCCACTCGCCTTCCGTGGTGAAGGTCTCGGGCGGAAGGGGCTCGAAGCGACCCGCGCAGGGCGCCACGATCACGCGCTCGCGCATCTCGCTCAGCTGATCGAGAACCAGGTCCCGCCGCTCCATCTCAAGCATCGAGCAACACCTTCCGATCCGAGAAGGTCTTCTCGGCCAGCCGACCGACCACCCGACCCGGACCCAGGTCCTCGAACGAGCGCGCGCCGTGGGCCCACAGCCACTCGAGCGACTGCCGCCAGCGGATCGGCTCCGAGACCTGTCGCACGAGAAGAGCCCGGATCTCGCCGGGCGCCCGGTAGGGCGCGGCGCTGAGGTTCGATACGACCGGTATGCGGGGCGTACGGATCGATACGTGGTCGAGGGCATCTCTCAGCGCCGGCTCGGCCGGGCGCATGGCGGGACTGTGGAACGCGCCGCTCACCTCGAGCAGCACTGCCCGTCCACCCAGCTGCGTCACACGGCGACCGGCGTCGCCGAGAGCTTCTTCGGCGCCCGACAGGACCAGTTGACCGGGAGCGTTGTCGTTCGCCACCACCACGCCCGCGGCGGCGGCCAGCTCGTCGAGCTGCTCGCGCTCGAGGCCGATCACTGCGGCCATCCCCCCGGGCGCGGCGCGCGCCGCGGCATTCATCGCAGCGGCGCGCGCCGCCACGACCGCCAGGCCGTCCTCGAAGGAGAAGGACCCACCCGCGACCAGAGCGGCGTACTCGCCGAGGCTGTGACCCGCGAGGCACCGGAAGCTTCGCCCGGTGTCCAGGGAGCGACGCCAAGCGATGCAACTCGCGACGAAGATCGCCGGTTGAGCGAGGCTCGTGGGAACCTTCGATCCACGGCGGCGTGCGTGCGCCTCGATGGGCTTGCGGAGCGGCTCGCCCAGCAGCCCTTCGGCGATCTCGAGATACGGGTCGCCTTCGGCAAGAGCAGCCAGAACGGACTTGCTGTCGACTCCCTGTCCGGGGAACAGACCAGCGGTAGCTTCGGTCATCGAGGATCGCTCCCTTCCATAGATCGACGGAGACGCTCCCTCGCTCGATGTAACAGGACCCGTACCGCCCCCCGGCTCCGGCGCATGCGGCGACCGACCTCTTCGATCGGTAGGTCGCGCAGGTACCTCAGGTCGAGCGCTCGCTGCTGGTCGGGCGGAAGCTCGGATATGTGGTCCCACACGAACGCGCGCGCTTCTCCGCGCACGACGTGAGCCGCCGGCGACGGGGCGGGGTCGCTCGCCTCGGGCAGCACCTCGATCGCTACCGGAGCCCGGCCCTCCTTGTGACGCCAGGTCGTGATGGTGTTCTGCGCGATGCGGAACAACCACGCCTGATAGGGACCGTCGCCCCGAAACGTGTCGGCGCGGTCGAGAGCCTTCAGGAAGACGTGCGCGGTCACATCCTGCGCCACCTCGTCGTCGCCGGTCTTGCTGCGCACGAACCGGTAGACGGGATAGTGATGCCGCGCGTACAGTTCGGCGAACGCGTCGAGGACGTCCGACGCATGGCGCGCCAGAACGTCGTCATCTAGATGTTTCAGCCCTTGTTGATCAGGGATGGCAAAGGTCATACGGGTTATGGCCTCCTCCCCGCCTGTATCCCTTATACGACCCCCGTATGTCGGTCGCGTTACAGGTTGAGGGAAATATCCTGAAACTTGACCCGGTGGTCCGACTGAGTTCTGGAACCTCCGGTCAAGACAGCGCCCCGCCCGTGGCGCCTCCCTCGCGGGGGCGCGGAGGACGGATCGGTGCGCCGGTGCGCCGCGCCGGTGGCACGATTGGTCGGTGGAGACGACCCTGGCCCCCGCCGAGCTCGACGACGTCGACGCAGGCGAAACAACCGAGGCCGACCGCCCGTGGCTCGTCATCGTGTGGAACGACCCGATCAATCTGATGTCGTACGTGACCTGGGTCTTCCAGAGGCTGTTCGGATACTCCCGCGCCAAGGCGACCAAGCTGATGCTCGACGTGCACCACAAGGGCCGCGCGGTGGTATCGAGCGGCAGCCGCGAGAAAGCCGAGCTCGACTGCTTCCGCCTCCACGGGTGCGGGCTCTGGGCAACGATCGCCAAGAGCGACTGATGGCCGGCTTCGCCTCATCCGCTGGTGGGATCAGCGTCCGGCTCGAACCGCACGAGCGCGGTCTGCTCGCGGAGCTCGTGCACGAGATGCGCACCCTGTTGGAGGCGGACGTGCCGCCGGAAGACGAGGTGCTACAGCGGTTGTTCCCGCGAGCGTATGAAGAAGACGCCGACGAAGACGCCTACCGCGAGCTGATCGGCGGTCAGCTGCAGGACCACAAGATCGCCGCCCTCCTGGCGATCCAGCGTCACCTGGAGCAGGATCCCTCCGCCCCGACGCTGGAGCTCGACGGAGAGGACCTGGACGCGTGGCTGGCGTGGCTCACCGACGTGCGGTTGGCGATCGGCACGCGACTGGGCATCACAGAAGAGAAGATGGAGGTCGAGGTGGATCCGGATGATCCGGACTCCGCCGCGTTGTCCGTCCTGCACTGGCTGGGGTGGCTCCAGGAAGGGTCGCTTCAAGCGATGAGCGAGGGAGAGCCACGATGACCGACCTGCGACCGGGCGAACCCGCCCCGTCGTTCGATCTGGTCGACGGGGATGGCCGCCGCTGGCGGCTGGACGACCTGCGCGGGGACAAGGTCGTCCTGTACTTCTATCCGGCCGACGACACCCCCGGCTGAAGCGCCGAAGCGAGCGACTTCCGTGATGCGCAGTCGCGATTCGAGCGAGCCGGTTACCTGGTCCTCGGCGCTAGCCCGCAGGACGCGCGGTCGCACGCCCGGTTCAAGGACAAGTACGGGCTGAACTTCCCGCTGCTGGTCGACGAGGGAGCCGAGCTTGCCCAGCGCTACGGCGCGTGGGGGAAGCGGACGATCTTCGGCAAGGAGATCGTATCGGTGAAACGCTCCACGTTCGTGATCGACGAGCACGGCAACCTCGCCCATGCCCTCTACGGCGTCCGCGCCAAGGGACACGTCCAAGACCTGTTGGCGCTGTTGGGGATTGCGGCCTAGGTCTCTCGCGCTCCCGGGGAGAGCGGACCTTCAGTAGATCTCGAGGGTCGCGCGGCGGCGTGCTTCGTCCTCGAAGTACCGGAACAGGAGGTACGCGGCGGCCCCGTAGAACAGCCCGATGACGATCTCGGTCCGTACCAGGTGCCCCACCGCCGGAAGACCCGCACCGGCGGCGACCGCGCGCGCGGCCTCGATCCCATGAGTCAGCGGCAAGGCCCGGCCGATGGAGCTCATCCACCCGGGCAAGGTTGCGAGCGGCACGTTGACGCCGCAGAAGAGCAACATCAGGTAGTAGATGAGGTTCGCCACGAAGAAGACGTCGCGGGCGCGCAGACCGATCGAACCCATGAGCAACCCGAAGAACGTCGTCGAGATCACCGTCACGGTCACCACCGCCAGTAGCGCAGGGACCTGGTGGGCACCGAGATCGAAATCGAGCAGCGTCAGTCCGACCCCGAAGCCGAACACCGAGATGACGATCCCATTGAGGATGTAGGGAAGCGCGCGCCCGAGGAACAACGCCATCCGGTTCGCCGGCGAAGCAAGCAGCGAGGGCAGAGTGCCCATCCATCGTTCGTTCCCGATCGCCATCGTCGAGCCGTAGATCGAGGACATGGCACAGACCTGCACCGCGTTCCCAACCACGAAGAAGGCATCGTTGCGCAATCCGCTGTAGCGCCCGAGATGAGCGAAGAAGAGGATCTGGAATATGGGGCTTCCCAGCATCGTGGGGACATAGACGGCGGGCCTGATCCAATTGAACAGCGCGCGATACGAGATCAAGCCCCCGATGAAGAACACCCGTGCGGTCCTCACTGGGACCTCATGTAAGAGCGAGAGACGCTCGTTCGCGGGCCAGCTTTTCGAAGTATCCGAGGAAGACCGTGCCGACCACAAGGTAAACCGCTGCCAGGACGACGCACATCACGATCGCGACGACCGGGTCGCCTCCGAGAGCGGCGCCTCTTATCGCCCTGATACCCCACGTCGGCGCCAGCACCCAACCGAGGGGCGCCACCCAACCCGGCAACAGCGCCACCGGCACGAGCAACCCGGTGATCAGCCACACCGGATACTCCAGGAGGTTCGACAGCGCGTTCGCGTGCCGGTAGAGCACGAAGGAGGCCGCGAGCACGAGTCCGAGCAACCCCAGACCGAGGACCGTGGCCGGGACCGCGAGCGCGAAGAGCAAGGGATGAGCGAGCTGAAGGGGTATCCCGAACATCACCCGGCCCCATAACAGCGTGGCGGTGAGCGAGTAGATGCCGATCGCAGAGGTCGATAGTGTCAGGGGTAGCAGGACCAGCACGAACGGCGCCGGCGCCGCGACCAGGATCTCGAGCGTCCCGTCCCATCGCTGCCACTGGATCGCCCCCCCTGAGCCGAACAGGGTCGACGACCAGATGCCCATCAACCCCGCCCCAAGAGCCGCGTACAGCAGCGATTCGGCGTTCTGGCCGGCCCTGAACATGAAGAACGCGATCGTGGCGAAGATCACGGGCTGGAAGACCGACGTGAGCACGAAGAACGACGACTTCGTGAGGCTCTTCACGTAGAAGGCCATCCCACGCAGGATCAGCCGACCGATCCGCCGGGGGCCGAGCCCTGCGGGCCGTCGGCCGCTCATCCTTCGGTCACCAGAGCGATGTACGCGTCCTCCAGCGTGGGCTCGCGCACGCCGACCCGGCCGAGCCGCGTATCGCCCAGCCCGCTCAGCAGCGTCGAGGTCAGCTCGTTCCCTCTGGCGGACTGCACCTGGATGAGCTGGGCGTGCTCGCGATCCTCGACGGAGACCGACGCCACCCCATCGATCGCCCGGAGCGACTCGATGCGCTCCTCGGACACGCCGAACGCCTCGATCTCGACCACCGTCCGGTCCGCGACGACATCCTTCAGGTCGGCAGGCGTTCCCTCGGCGACGATCCGTCCGCCCGCGATCACGGCGATCCGGTCACATAGCGCGTCCGCCTCGAACATGTAATGGGTCGTCAGAAGCACGGTCTTGCCGGCCTGGGTGAGCGCCGCGATCATGGTCCGCAGCTCCCGCGCCCCGACGGGGTCCACGCCGATCGTCGGCTCGTCGAGGAAGACGACGGGAGGATCGTGGATCAGGCCGCGGGCGATGTGCAAGCGCTGGCGCATCCCGCGCGAGTACCCCTCGACACGCTCCTTCTCGCGGCCCGTCAGGCCGACCATCTCCAGCAGGGAGCCGATACGGCGTCCTTGCTCCCGCGCGGGCACGCCGTAGAGCTCGGCGAAGTACCTGAGGTTGTCGAGCGCCGACAGGCGTTCGTAGAGGCCGCGATCGCCACCGAAGACGTAACCGATCCGCTCGCGCACGGCCCGCGGGTTGTCGACAACGTCGTACCCGAGGACACGTGCAGAGCCGGAGGTGGGGATCAGCAGCGTGATGAGCATCTTGATCGTGGTGGTCTTACCCGCGCCGTTCGGGCCGAGCAAGCCGAACAGCTCGCCTGCCGCGACCTCGAAGCTCACGCCGCGGACGGCTTGCACCTCGAGCGAACGCCGGCGCAGCGAGCCCGTTGTCGTCTTGTACGTGCGCCATAGGTCGCGAGCTTCGATCACGGACATCCCGGCATTATCGACCGTATGCGGATGCGCCCATATACGTCCCTGGCCGGGGAAGTAGGGTCCCGTGATGGCCACGGTGCTCCTCTTCCATCATGCGCTCGGACAGACCCCCGGCTTTCTCCAGTTCGCCGACGAGCTACGGGGTTCGAGCCATACCGTGCACGCGCCCGACTTCTACGACGGCAAGACGTTCGCAGACCTTGACGAAGGCGTCGCGTTCGCGAAGGAGGTCGGATTCGGCGAGATCATCCGCCGTGGTTCCAAGGCGGCTGACGACCTGCCGGCAGACACGGTTTATGCAGGCTTCTCGCTTGGCGTCATGCCCGCGCAGTCGCTGGCGCAGACCCGACCGGGCGCGCGCGGGGCGATCTTCTGTCACGCGTGCCTGCCTACGTCTGAGTTCGGGGGTCCGTGGCCCGCGGGCGTCCCGCTAGAGATCCACATGATGGACCGCGACCCGTGGGGCGACGAGGACCTGCCTGCGGCCGAGCAGCTGGTCAAGGAGGTCGAAGAAGCAGAGCTGTTCCTCTATCCGGGCTCGGGCCACCTGTTCGCCGATCCCAGCGCGGACGATCACGACGCAGAGGCAGCGGCGCTGCTCGAGGAACGAGTGCTGGCCTTCCTCCAGAGGGTCGGATAGCCGAACAGCCTCCGCTACAGCGCGGCCACCCGCGCGCGCAGGAACGCGAGGTCGGTCGCGATGCCTTTCGGGGGGGTCTCGCAGATCACCGCCGGCGCGCCGGAAGCCTTCACCATGTCGGCGATGAGCTCCACGTCCATCGTGCCGGCATCGAAGTTCTCGTGCCGGTCGGCCCCGCTTCCGGCCCGGTCGCGCGAGCTGTTCGCGTGCACGAGGTCGATCCGTCCGGTCGCCTCGAGGACGCGCGGGACGACGTCGGCAAGCTCCTCCCCGGCGGCATGCGCGTGGCACGTATCGAAGCAGAACCCGACCTCGAAACCCTCCAAGTGCTTCCATAGCTCGGCCAGGACCTCGATGCGCCGACCCATGGCGTTCGTCCCTCCGGCTGTGTTCTCGATGTAGATCGGAACCGGACACTCGTCCATCTCCTCGAAGACCTTCCACCACCTCCTGAACCCTCGCTCGACCCCGTCCTCGGAATGACCGGCATGCACGATCAGGGCGGTCGCCCCGATCTCGGCCGCGCGTTCGAGGCTTCCGGCGAGGATCTTGCGCGACGGGATGCGGACCCGATTGTTGGGCGACGCGACGTTGATGAGATAGGGAGCGTGCACGTAGATCGGGAGGGGGCTCTGCCTGAGGAGATCGGCATCGGCTCGGGGTGGTGGTTTCTTCCACGACTGGGGCGGTCCGACGAACATCTGGATGCATCCCGCCCCGAGCTCGCCCGCCTCGGCTAGGGGATCCTCGCCGCGGATGTGCGCGCCGACGATCATGATCGAACGCTAGCCGATGGCGGGGAGGGCAGACAGGGGCACGGCTTGCCCTGGGAGCGGTGATGGACCAAGATGCCGGCGATGAGGCTTCTACGTGACATCGCGATACGGCATCTGCTCACCGTCGCCCCCCAGAGCACGATCCGGCGCGCCGCGAAGATCATGGTCGACCGCGGGGTGGGGGCTGCGGTCGTGATCGAGAACGAGAAGGTCGCGGGGATCGTGACCGAGCGCGACATCCTGAAAGCGATCGCGGCCGAGGAGGACCTCGACTCGTCCGATGTGAACTCGATCATGACCCGCGATGTCGTCAGCGGCGCGCCGGGTTGGGACGTTCTCCAGGCCGCCAGGGCGATGGCGGAAGGTGGTTTCCGCCACCTGCTCGTCATGGAGATGGACGAGCCGGTGGGGATCGTCTCGCTCCGAGATCTGATCGGAGCCATGGCGGAGATGGTTCATCCGGACGGCTCCTCGGCCTGACGCGCGAGCCCGTCGAGCGACATCCGCTGCATGCGCTTGAGACGCCATCTCAAAAGCACCGACAGCAACGAACCGAGCGCCCCCCGCGGGAGGTCGGCCTCGAGCACATGGTCGATCCGGGCACCATCGCCGTCGGGCCGCACCTCGTAGGTCACCCGCATGCGCACTCCGACGAGAACGTCTTCTTCGAAGAGGTCGGGCCCGACCTCCACCGCCCGGCTCTTGCCCTCGACCCGGAAGCCCAGCATCCGGGCCTGCCCCTCTTGCTCGTCCCCGGGCTTGAGCGGCTCGGGTCCCTCCATCGAGACGATCTCGGGCTGCCAGCGGGCGCGCCGGCCGGGAGACGTGATCGCCACCATGATCGCCTCGGGGGACGCGTCCGAGTGCGTGGCGGCCCGGATGACATAACGCCCAGGCGCACTCACACCGCGAACCTGATGTTCAGAACGTCCCCCTCCTTGACCACGTAGTCCTTGCCCTCCACGCGCAGCAATCCCTTCGGCTTGGCGGCATCCCACGACCCTGCCCCCACGAGCTCCTCGTACCCGATCACCTCGGCGCGGATGAAGCCGCGCTCGAGGTCGGAGTGGATCGCGCCGGCGGCCTCGGGAGCGGTAGCACCCCGCCGCACCTCCCACGCGCGCGTCTCGTCCTCGCCCGTCGTCAGGAAGGTGATGAGGTCGAGCGCCCGGTAGCACGCTCCGATCACGCGGTCGAGGCCCGGCTCTTCGATACCGAAACCGGACAGCAGCTCTTGGGCATCCCCCGGATCTAGCGCGGCAACCTCTGCCTCGAGCGCCGCGCTTACGGCGAGCGTCCCCTCCGGAAGCCCGTCCGGCGCGCCCTGGCCTTCGTCCACGTTTGCCACGACGATCCACGGCTTCAGTGTCAGCGGCGCATAGCCGCGCAGCACCCGGAGCTCGACCTCGTCGAACCTACCGTCCCGCAGCGGGCGCTCCTCCTCCAACAAGGCGTGGGCCCTCTCGAGCGCGACGACCTCCTCTTTCGCCTCGACGGAGCCTTTGGCCTTCTTACGCGCCTTCTCCATGCCGCTCTCGATGCTCGCAAGATCGGCGAGCAGCAACTCGGCGTGAAGGCCGGTCAGCTCCCGACCCGGGTCGGCGTCGGGGCCGAAGGCTCGCACCACCATGCACAACGCGTCCATCTGACGGAACTCGGCGATGCCCTGGGCGGTAAGCCCGCCGGGAACGTCCACGAACCTCACCTTCGCGGGAACGATCCGCTTCGCGCGCTCCAGCGACGCGAGCACGCCCAGCCGTTCATCGGGCACCTCCACGACTGCCTGGTTCGACCTTCCGCCCGCGCCCCCCGAGCGCGTGAGCGCGGTGAACAGGGTCGTCTTGCCCGAGTACGGCATCCCCACGATCCCCACATCCTTCATCGGCTCAACATATCGGGGTACCGTCCCGCGATGGACAGCGGGCTTGCGGGCAAGGCCGTTCTGGTGACGGGCGGAGGGGGCGGTATCGGAAGCGCGATCGCGCGCGCGTTCGCGGCCGAAGGGGCGCGCGTCGTCGTTCATCACCGCACTAGCCGGCGGCGCGCCGAAGAGGTGGCCTCCGAGATCGGCGGGATCGCCCTCCACGCGGACCTCACGATCGAACCCGAGGTCGATGGCTTGATCAAGGGTGCGGTCGAAGCACTCGGAGGACTCGATGTCCTCGTCGCCAACGCCGGCGCGTGGCCGAGCACGGACGAGCCGCTGTGGGAGATGTCCCTCGACCGGTGGCGCGCCACGATCGCGGCCAATCTCGACACTGTATTCCTGAGCTGTCGCGCTTTCTTACGACACGTCGCAACCACGGGCCGCGGCACCATCGTGATGGTGGCATCCACCGCGGGCCTGGTCGGGGAGGCGGGGCATGCCGACTACGCCGCGGCCAAAGCCGCGGTCGCCGGAGGGCTTCTGAAGAGCCTCAAGAACGAGATCGTTCGCATCGCCCCACAGGGACGAGTGAACGTCGTCGCGCCCGGCTGGACAGTCACGGACATGACGAGGGACGCGATCGCCGATCCCCACTTCGCGCCCCGCATCACGCGCACGATGGCGCTGCGCAAGCTCGGGACCGCCGACGAGGTTGCGCGGGTCGTCGTAGCCCTCGCGTCCGATCGCATCTCGGGGCACGTCACCGGTCAGGTGGTTGAGGTCGCCGGAGGCATGGAGGGCCGCGTCCTCCACGAGGGATAGGACGACTCGCCATGGGAGAACTTGCCGAACACGAACGGAGATTCCATCTCGGGTGCCGACGCTGGAGCGCGGCTCGCTCGGGCGATGGGCGCTGACTCTCGCCGTACTCAAGTGACCCTGCCGAACTCGCAAAGGCGGTCACAGGATGCTGGCTCCCAGCGCGCTCGCCACGAGCTCGACCGCGAGCAGGCCCGTCGTGTCGGCATGGTCGAGGATCGGGTTGACCTCGACCACTTCCATCGACGTGAGGATCCGTGCTTCCGCCAGCAGCTCCATGGCGAGGTGCGCCTCCCGGTAGGACAAGCCGCCGCGCACCGGCGTACCCACGCCCGGTGCTATCTCCGGGTCGCACACGTCGACGTCGAACGACAGGTGGACGAACCCGGGGCCCGAGACCTGTTCGATCGCCCGTCCAAGGACCTCGACCACCCCGTGACGATCCAGGTCCGACATGGTGAACACGTGGAGTCCCATGTCGCGCACGAGCTGCTTCTCCCCGGGATCGAGCGAGCGGATCCCGACGAGCACGACGCGCGTTGGGTCGACCCAGGGCGGGTCTGCGAACCCGGGAAGGGAGAACCCGCACGCACCGATCGCGGCGGCGAGCGGCATCCCGTGCACGTTGCCCGAAGGTGAGGTCTCGGGACGATTCAGGTCGGCGTGAGCGTCCACCCACACGACCCCTC
Organism: Actinomycetota bacterium; assembly: GCA_046262015.1. Lineage (GTDB taxonomy): Bacteria > Actinomycetota > CADDZG01 > CADDZG01 > WHSQ01 > JBHENN01. Next base: position 18,619 of record JBHENN010000029.1, read on the forward strand.
CGGAGCCGAGCCGGGAGTGCAGCCCGGCCAGGGTCCCCATCGCGATCGAGTGGTCGCCTCCGAGGATGACCGGCATCCGATCGGCGGCCAGCACCTCGGCGACGCTCGAGGCGATCTGGGCACACGACGCCAGGATCGCCGGGAGGTAGCGGGCCTTCTCGTCCTTCACCGCGGCCACCTCGGGGATGTCGGCTGCCACGTTGCCGCGATCGTCCACGTCGATCCCGAGCGACCCGAGACGTTCGGCGCGCCCCGCGTAGCGGATCGCGCTGGGGCCCATGTCCACCCCGCGGCGAGCCGCTCCGAGGTCCAGCGGCGCGCCGACGATGGACACGCTCGTCGTGCGACTCATGGGGGAGACGGTCCGGGTTCCTCTTCTCGCGGGCGGGCCGAGCCCGGCGGAGGATCCTTCGGCGGCAGCTTGAGCGACAGCAGTGTCGTGACGGCGAGGGTCCCGATTATCACGAGAAGCGACAGCCAGATCGGCACGTGGACATGGACGGCCTCGAGGAGCATCTTGGTCCCCACGAAGCCGAGGATCACGGCCAGCCCGTAGCGAAGCAAGTGTAGCCGCGCCATCCCTCCGGCGAGGAGGAAGTACAAGGCGCGCAGGCCCAGGATCGCGAACACGTTTGACGTCAGGATGATGAACGGGTCCTTCGTGATGGCGAAGATCGCGGGGATGCTGTCGACCGCGAACAGGATGTCCGTGATCTCGATGAACGTCAGCACCACAAGGAGCGGCGTGGCGATCCTCTTCCCGTTCTCGATGACAAAGAAATCCTGACCGTGATACTTCGTCGTCGTCCTGAACTTGCGCTGGAGCAGGCGCAGGATCGGATTCTGCTCGGGATGGATCTCCTCCGTCTCCCGCGCGATGCGGATGGCCGTAAATATCAAGAACGCCCCGAAGACGTAGATGATCCATTCGAAGTTCCGGATCAGAGCGACGCCCAACGCGATGAATATGCCGCGGAAGATCATCGCGCCGAGGATCCCGAAGAACAGCACCTGATGTTGGTACGCGAGCGGGACCCGAAAATAGCTGAAGATGACGACGAACACGAACATGTTGTCGACCGACAAGGAATACTCGATCAGGTACCCGGCGAAGTACTCCGCAGCTTGCGTGGGACCTCGCCAGAAGAAGACACCGACGCCGAACGCAAGCGCGAGACCGATCCAGACAGCGACCCATGTACCCGACTCCCTAACCGTGGGCTCGTGCTCATCCGCATGGAAGAACTTCAGATCGATGAGCAACATCGCGATGACGAAAACGATGAAGCCGGCATAGAGATACCAGGGAACCAACGCGCCTCCCACGGGGCTCGTAGTAAGGTCCGGGCGCATCATCGTCGTCCGCACAGGAGTTCGAGTGCGCCCTCCAGCAGCAAGGATAGTAATGGCAGCCGCGCTGAGTGCGGTCGTGCTCGCCTCCTGCTCTGAGGACCGGCTTTCGAAGGCGGACTTCATCGCGCGCGCCGACGAGATCTGCAAAGAGGCGGACGCCAAGACGCGCGACCTCACGCGGCCCAGTACCGCGCCCGAGGTGGACTCCTTCGTCGAGGCTGCTGGTGATATCACGCGCGACGCGGTCGCCCGCATCCGCTCCCTGAAGCCTCCCGAGCAAGACGAGGCCGCCATAGCGGAGATGCTGAGCAAGGTCGAGGAGGCGCTCGAGCACCTCCCCGAGATGTCCGAAGCGGCCAAAGACCAGGACCTCGACGCGATGCAGGCGGCAGGCCGCGAGCTAACCGAGGCAGCCGAGGACGCCCAGACGATCGCCGCCGAGTACGGGTTCGAGGTGTGTGGCGGAGTCGCCCCGACCGGCACGCCGCCGACGCCGTAGCCGCTTGTCCCGGTCTCCATCTGTCGACGGAACGACCTCGGGCGTCGCCTGGGGAGGCGCCGCGGCGATCGCGTTCGGCACGCTGGCCATCGCAGCGAAGTTCGGCTACCGCGCCGGAGCCACTCCGCTATCGCTGCTCGCAGCGCGCTTCGTCGTCGCGGCCATGGTCCTGGGCGCCTACCACCTCGTGCTGCGCAAGCCGTTGGGGGTGACCCCCGGCCAGGCCCGAAGGCTGGGCGCGCTCGGCGTCGTCTACGGGCTCGAGTCGTTCCTCTTCTTCGCGGCGCTGGAGAACGCCCCCGCCGGCGTCGTAAGCCTGGTGTTCTACAGCTTCCCGCTGTGGACGGTGCTCCTCGGGCTGGCCACGCGTCTCGAGCGTTTCCGGCCGGCGCTAGTGGTCGCGCTTGCATCGGGGACCGCGGGCGTGGCGCTCATCTTCACGTTGCCGCGCTCTCCAGGACGCGGCGTGGCCCTGGCGCTCGTGGCCGCCCTAGCGGTCGCCGTCTACCTCCTGCTGGTCCAGGTGCTGCTCCCGGATATGTCCCCCACCACATCGGCCACGTGGACCGCACTGATCGCCGCGCTCACGCTCGTCGCGGTGACGCTCGTCGTGCAAGCTCCGCTGCCTTCCGGCGCGCTGGTGCCGGCGGCCTCGCTGGGCCTCGCGACGGCATTCGCGTTCGGGGCGCTGTACGCATCGATCGCCCGCATCGGCTCCGCGCGCGCGGGCATCGCCATGATGCTCGAGCCGGTGACGACCCTTGCGCTGGCGGCGGTGATCCTCGAGGAAGCCGTCGAGCCGAGGATGATCGCCGGAAGCGTGCTCATCGTCGCCGCCTTACCCATCCTCACCTGGACCCGGCGCGCCGACCCTGGCGAGGACACCCCCTGATGAAGCTGCTGGTACTCGGGGGGACCGTCTTCCTAGGCCGGCACGTGGTGGAACGTGCGCTCGATAGGGGCCACGACGTCACGCTCTTCAACCGGGGCCGCCACGGGGCCGAGTTGTTCCCCGAGGTCGAGAAGCTGCGGGGCAACCGCGATTCGGAGCTCGCTCCGCTCCGCGGCCGCCGCTGGGACGCGGTGGTCGATACGTCGGGCTACGTGCCCCGAGTGGTCCGCGCCGCGGCCGAGTTGCTGTCCCCTTCGATCGACCGATACATCTTCGTTTCGAGCGTCTCGGTCTATGCCGATACCAGTGCCGAAGGGATCGACGAGGCCGCACCGGTCGAGTCGCTACACGACCCCACGATGGAAGACGTCGACGAGCATTACGGCGCGCTCAAGGCGCTCTGCGAAGCGAAGCTCAAGGAGACCCTTCCGGGACGTGCTTGCAGCGTGCGCGCCGGGCTGCTGGTGGGTCCCCACGACCCGACTCACCGCTTCACGTACTGGGTCACGCGCATCGCCGAAGGAGGGCGGGTTCTCGCTCCCGAGCCCCGGGATCAGCCGGTCCAGTTCATCGACGCACGCGACCTAGCGGCATGGATGGTCGACGTGGCGGAACACGGACGCAGCGGCGTCTTCAACGTCACCGGGCCTCTCGCGACGATGACGATGGAGGAGCTTCTCCAGGCGATCGTGCGAGCGACGAACAGCCGCGCCGAGCTCGTGTGGGCGTCGGACGAGTTCCTGATCCGGGGCGGGGTCGAACCCTGGTCCGATCTGCCGCTATGGCTGGCGGCGCGGCACCAGCCAGCGATCGCGGGTTTCTTCTCCATCGATATCAGCCGCGCGCGGGCGGCCGGGCTCACGACCCGCTCCGTTGACGACACGGTGCGAGACACGCTGGGATGGGCCGCGAGCGCAGACCCAGTCGACCACGACGACCCCGAGCCGGGTGGGGCGGGTCTCACGCGCGATCGAGAGAGGGAGCTCATCACTGCATGGACAAAGCGGTCACGTCCATGACGCCGGACTGAAAGGGTGACGCGCGATCCGGTCGCTGCGCGCGAGCGCCGCAGGTCATACGACCGCGAGATATTGCGTCTCGGGCTGCCCACGCTCGCGTCGCTGATCGCCGAGCCTCTCTACATCCTCGTCGACACTGCGGTCGTCGGCCATCTGGGGACGCCCGAGCTGGGGGGCCTCGCCGTGGCCGGCGCGTTGCTGGTGGCCGGCTACTCGCTGTTCATCTTCCTCGCCTATGGGACCACGAGCAGCGTTGCCCGACTCGTCGGCGCAGGCGAGACCCGGCAGGCGGTGCGCGAGGGCGCGCAGGGTCTATGGCTCTCGGCTCTGATCGGAGTCTCGATCGCAGCGGTTGGTCTCGTTCTCGCGGAGATTCTCGTCGGAGCGATGGGCGCCGAGGGCGAGGTTCGGCAGCACGCCCTGGTCTACCTCCGGATCAGCCTGATCGGCGTGCCCGCGCTGTTGATCACGCTGGCGGGGACCGGCTATCTGCGCGGGATGCAGAACACGCGTACCCCGCTGGTCGTCACGATCGCGGCGAGCCTGGCGAACCTCATCCTCGAGCTGGTCCTGATCTACGGGTTCGGCTTCGGGATCGGCGCGTCCGCCGCGGCAACGGTCGTGGTCCAGATCGCCGCCGCCGTGGCGTACGGAGCCATCCTCCGGCGCGACGCGCGCAACGCCGAGGTCGCGCTCCGCCCGGACCCGCGGATGCTCCGGGCTCTCGGCGCGGTGGGCTTCAACCTCTTCGTCCGGACCGCGTCTCTGCGAGCCGCGCTTCTGGGCGCCACCGCCGTCGCGACGCGGATCGGGACGAGCGAGCTCGCCGCGCACCAGATCGCGTTCGAGATCTGGAACCTGCTCGCGCTCTGCCTGGACGCCATCGCGATCGCCGGTCAGGCGATGATCGGGCGGCTGCTCGGCGCCGGCGCCGCGACCGAAGCGCGCCATGCGGCGCGCCGCATGATCGGATGGGGGATCGCCGGCGGCGCCGTCCTCGGTGTGGTGCTCGTCGTCGTACGTAACCTGCTGCCCCCGGTCTTCACCGGGGATGCCGAGGTGGCTCGCCTCACCGCGTTCCTGTTGGTCCTGGTGGCCGTGCAGCAGCCGCTGGCCGGCCTCGCCTTCGTGCTCGACGGCATCTTGATCGGGGCCGATGACACCCGCTTCCTCGCGTGGGCGATGGCGCTCGCCGCGTTCGTGCTCTTGGGAGGTCTGGCGCTGGTCCTCGAGCTGAACGCGGGGATCGGAGCCCTGTGGACGGCGGTCGCCGCGTTCATGCTGACTCGAGCGATAGCTCTGTCCCTGCGGTTCCGGAGCCCCGCGTGGCAACGCGTCGGCTCCCGCTAAGGTCTCGCGCCGGGCCCGATACCCGAGCCCCCTGGGCGAGCTCTGGCCCGGGCCTATCCCTCCAGTGGGGCCGCGTCCTTTAGAACCGCGTCGATCTCTTCTAGATCCGCGTCGCTCAGGGCGACGTCTCCGGCCGCGGCGTTCTCGACCACGTGGGCCGGCGAACGCGACCCTGCGATCGCCCCGGTCACTCCCGGCTGGTGGAACACCCACGCCAGCGAGAGCTGCGCCACGCCGATACCCAACCGGGCCGCGATCGGCCGAAGTTCCTTAACGATGGCCAGGTTGCGTTCGAACCGTCCCGGGGCGAAGAGGTCCCGGTAGTAGCTGATCCCGGTGCTCCCGCCGCGCCAGTCGTCGGGCGCGAACTCCGTGGTCTCGTCGATCGCGCCCGTAAGCAGACCGTACGCGAGCGGCCCGTAGCAGATGATGCCGGTGCCGTTCTCGTCGCAGAAGGTCAAGAGGTCGTCGCGGCCGTCGCGATGAAGCAGCGAGAACTGGGGTTGGAGGGAGTCCACGTGACGCTCCCGCTCGCACCGCTCGATCAACGCGCGATCGAAGTTCGACACGCCTATCCACCGAACCAGGCCGTCGTCCACGAGAGCCGCCATCGCTCCCCACGTCTCCTCCACCGGGATCGAGTCATCCCGCCAGTGCAGCTGGTAGAGGTCGATGACGTCCCGGCCGAGTCTGCGAAGGCTCGCGCGCGCCGCGCCGCGCACCTCTTCGGGCCGGAAACCGGATCCCCCGCCTCGCGGCGCGACCTTCGTGAAGATCATGATGTCGGAGCGGTTGCCAAGGGCGCGTCCGACGAGCTCCTCGGAACGGCCACGACCGTAGATCTCCGCGGTGTCAACCCAGTCGCTGCCCGCGTCGGCAGCCGCGCGGATCGCCTGGATGGTTCGGTCCTCCGGAGCGTCCCCCCAGACACCTCCCCCGGCCTCCCATGCCCCGTAGCCCACGACCGCGATCTCTGGTCCGGCGGAGCCGAGCTGGGCCTTTTTCATTCACTCCCCAGGGTCGAGACGGAACCGGGCGCGCAGGAGCGGCACGGGAATGGTCCCATGATGCGTTCGGCCGCGATGACGACCGGGCCGGTTCGACCGGCACCGGGACCACTACTAGGCTCCCGTCCGTGGCGAAACGAGGCGTGGTGCTCGGCGGGGGCGGTCTGGTCGGGATGGGCTATCTCGCCGGAGCTCTCAAGGCCTTGGACGAGCGTGGGGTCGACCTCGCCGGTGCCGAGGTCTTGATCGGCACGAGCGCGGGATCGGTCCTCGCCGCCTACCTCGGGGCCGGCTGGACGCAGTCGGACTTCTACGAGTACGCGCACGGTCGCCACCCCCAGGCGGAACGCACCCCGGAGGGCGAGCAGGACGAGGTGCGCCGGCTGTTCGACCCCCTGTGGCACAACCGCGCCGAGCGCGCCCGGCGCGCCGTCGGCTCGTTCTTCGCCCTGGCGTCGTCGCGTGGCTACTGGCGCGGGGGGACCAGAGGCCGGTCACCGGCGGCCACGTTGCGACGTGTCTTCCCCGCCGGCATGTACTCGACCTCCCGGACCCGCGAGCGCTTGTGGGACGACCTGCCCGAAGAGTGGCCGCGCGCCGGTCTCTTCATCTGCGCGGCCGACCTCTACAGCGGGAAGCGCGTGGTCTTCGGGAGAGCCGGCGAGCCGGAGGCGCCGCTGCCGGAAGCCGTGCTCGCGTCGACCGCGATCCCCGGCATGTTCCCGCCGGTGAGGATCGGCGACAAGCACTACGTCGACGGTGGAGTCGTGAGCGCGACCTCTCTAGACCTCGCGGTGGAGGCGGGATGCGAGACCATCCTATGCGTGGCCCCCCTCGGCTACCGGAGCGAAGGGGAAGTCGTCATCCGCGATCCCAAGCTGTGGTCGGCGATGCTCATGCGGCAGCTCTTCGCTCGTTCGCTGGCGCGCGAGGTACGGGCCGCCCGCGCGCGCGGGGTCGAGGTCCTCGTCATCCGGCCGTGGTTGACAGAGCTGCGCGCCCAGGGCACCAACTCGATGCGTCACTACGACCGGGTGGCAGTGACCGATGCGGCGCGGGACGGGACGTTGCGCTTCCTGGACGCGCACGAAGACCACCCCGTCACCGCTGCGTTCGCGGCGCGCTCGGGCAAGAAGAGAGCGGTGTGACGGCCGGGCGGCTCGACGGTCTGAAGCAGCTCGCGGAGATCGCCGACCCTCGCAACTTCAAGAGGCTTCTCGACGCGGGGGCGCTCGACCTCAAGAGCCCGATCGCTCTGGGACGCGCGCTGCCGTGGCTCGTCGGACGAGGACCGTCGCTGGGGATCCTCGCCCAGATGCACGGGTTCTCTCTGCGGGACAAACCCGCGATCCACGACCGTCGCGGCACTCTCACCTGGGGAGAGCTCGACGAACGAGCCAACCGCGCCGCGCACCTGCTCGCGAGCCAGGGCGTCGACAGCGGTGACAGCCTGGCGCTCCTCCTCCGCAACGGGCGCGAGCTGGTGGAGCTGATCCTCGGAGCGCAGAAGATGGGCGTGGTCGCAACGCCGCTCAATACGTGGGCCAAGCCGAAAGAGCTCGGGGCGACCCTCAGCGGAGCCGCTCCCTCTCTGTTGATCTACGACGCCCAGCACGCCGACCAGGTCAGAGCCGCGGCTCCGGCCAACCTCCCGCTGATGTCGGTCGGGGATGGAGGAACAGAGATCGACGGGGTCGTGGGATACGAGTCACGGCTGCTCGAGCAACCCGCGTCGCCTCCGCGCCCGTTCACCCGCGACCGGGGCAGCGCCAAGGTCGTGATCCATACCTCCGGCACCACGGGCAAGCCCAAGGGAGCTGCGCGCGACTCGTCCGCGGCAGGCCTCGGAGCCTTATCCAACCTCTTGAGCGTGGTGCCGTTCCGGCGCGACGATGTCGTGTACTGCGCGGCGCCGATGTTCCACTCGTTCGGGCTCGCGACCTTCACGTTCGCCCTGGCTCTCGGCGCAACGATGGTGCTGCCCGAGCGCTTCGACCCGCAGGCAACGTTGTCGGCGATCGAGAGCCACCGCGTGACGGCGGCTGCGTTCGTCCCGGTGATGTTGCGGCGCGTGGTCGCCCTGAGCGAGGAGGTCCGCTCGAAGTACGACCTCGCGAGCGTGCGCATCGTCCTGGTCAGCGGGTCGGTGCTGTCCGAGGACCTGAGGCGCGCCGCGACCCGTCTCTTCGGCGAGGTGATCTACGACCTCTATGGGTCGACCGAGGTGGGATGGGTCGCGATCGCGACACCGGCCGACCTCAGGGCGCGACCCAAGAGCGTGGGCAAGCCAGTCCCCGGGACCGAGGTGGCCGTCTTCTCGAAGAACGGCGAACGCCTACAGGCCGGGAAGACGGGTGAGCTCTTCATCAAGAGCGACATCCTCTTCGAGGGTTACACCTCCGGCGAGTCCCGGGCCGAACGCGAGGGATATATGTCGATCGGCGATCTCGGGCGGGTCGACCAGGACGGATACGTGTACGTGGACGCGCGCGCCGACGACATGGTTGTCGTCGGGGGAGAGAACGTCTACCCGGCGGAGATCGAGCAGGTGATCGAGGACATCGACGGGGTCCAGGAGGTCGCCGTCCTCGGTATCGCCGACGAGGAATACGGCCAGGTCCTGGCGGCATTCGTAGTGGGCTCGGTGTCCGAGGACGGAATCCGCGACGTATGCGTCAAGGAGCTCGCGTCGTTCAAGGTGCCCCGTCGGATCGAGGTGCGCGCCGAGCTTCCCCGCACGAGCACCGGCAAGGTGCTCAAGCGAGAGCTCATCGCGGAGCTCGACCGAGCCCACCCGCTCGAGCCCGGCTAACCACGATGCCCGATCTCCACCACGACGGTTTCAGGATCGCGTACGAGCAGCGCGGCCGGAGGCGCGGAGCCGCAGAGCGTCCGATCGTGCTCGTGCACGGACTACTGTTCCCCCGCTCGCATCACTATGGTCTCGCCGACGCTCTTGCAGATCGCGGCAACCGAGTCATCCTCATCGACCTCCTCGGACACGGAGAGAGCGATCAGCCACAGCATTCGCGCCACTACAGCATGGAGATCTTCGGTCGTCAGGTCGTTGCTCTGCTCGACCACCTCGACATCCCGGAAGCGGTCGTAGGCGGCACGTCGCTGGGAGCCAACGTCAGCCTGGAGGTGGCGGTGCACTCCCCCTCCCGCACGCGCGGGCTCGTCATCGAGATGCCCGTGCTCGAGCGCGCTGCGCCGGCGGCGGCACTGGTCTTCTTGCCTCTGACGATCGCGTACGCCGAGCTGGCGACCCCGTTCGGATGGCTCGCCGGGGCGATGCGCCGCGCGCCGCGTGGGCTGTCTCTCTACTCGGACGTGTTGTTCGATCTCCTGGCGCGCGACCCCGTATCGTCCGCAGCGGTCTTGCACGGCCTCCTGACGGGACGGATCGCGCCGCACCCCAGCGATCGCGAGAAGGTCGAGACGCCGACGCTGATCATGGGACACCAGCGCGATCTTCTCCACCCCTTCAGCGACGCCGAGGCACTGGCCCGCGAACTGCGCAACGCCGAGCTCATCCGCTCGACCTCGTTCTTCGAGCTTCGCTTCCCCCCGAACCGGTTGTCCGAACGCGTTGCGAACTTCCTGGACGACGTGTGGGCCTGAGCGAGCGCAGAACGCCCGACCCGTGCATCGTGGTGATCTTCGGTGCATCGGGAGACCTCACCGAGCGCAAGCTGTTCCCCGCCCTCCACAACCTGCAGGTCGAGGGCCTGATCCCGGGCGCTACCGCCATCGTTGGGACGTCCCGAAGCGACTATTCGGACGTGGCTTTCTCGGATCGTATGCGGGCCGCGGTCGCCGCCCACTCACGCATCGCGCCTACAGATGAGAGTTGGAGCGCCCTCTTCGAGGACGTCTGCTACGTGTCCGGCGACGTGGACGACGACGGCCTGTTCGTGCGCCTGAGAGACAAGCTCGCAGAGATCGACGCCCAGAACGGCACGGGGGGGAACCGCCTCTGGTACCTGGCAACCCTGCCCCGGCTGTTCGGTCCGATCGCCGAAGCTCTCGGGAAGAACGGCCTGATCGACACCGGAGGATGGCACCGCCTGGTGGTCGAGAAGCCCTTCGGGCACGACCTCGAGTCGGCGCGCACGCTGAACAACACGCTCAGCGGTTGTTTCGCCGAAGACCAGATCTTCCGGATCGACCACTACCTCGGGAAAGAGACGGTCCAGAACCTGCTCGTCTTCCGCTTCGCCAACGCGATCTTCGAGCCGCTGTGGAACCGTCGTTACGTGGACCACGTCCAGATCACCGTCGCCGAGCGCGAGGGCATCGGCGATCGCGGCGCGTTCTACGAGTCCACCGGCGCCCTGCGCGACGTTGCGCAGAATCACCTCCTACAGTTGCTGGCGCTGATCGCGATGGAACCCCCGATCGCGTGGGACGCCACCGCGATCAGGGACGAGAAGGTCCAGGTCCTCAAGTCGGTCCGTCGCTGGCAGCCGTCCGAGCTTGCCGCCAACGTCGCCCGCGGCCAGTACGAGGGATACCGCGCCGAGCCCGGGGTCGACCCGGGGTCGTCGACCGAGACGTTCGTGGCGATGAAGCTGTTGATCGACGATTGGCGCTGGGCCGACGTGCCCTTCTACCTCCGCACCGGCAAAGGACTGGCGGGCAAGGCCACCGAGATCGTGATCCAGTTCGATCGGGTTCCGCATCTGCTGTTCGAGAAGACCGCGGCCGAAGAGCTCGATCCCAACGTCCTGGTGATACGGATCCAGCCGGACGAAGGGTTCTCGCTGTTCTTCGGGAGCAAGGAACCGGGACCGCAGGTCACCGTGAGGACCGTGGACATGGAGTTCGACTACGAAACCGACTTCCCGTCTGGGACACCCGAGGCGTACGAGCGCCTTCTCCTCGACGCGATGCTGGGTGATGCAACGTTGTTCGCGCGGGTCGACGAGATCGAGCAGGCATGGGCGATCGTCGACCCCCTCCTGGACCACTGGAGACGCGGCGGACGGCCGGGTCTCTACGCGGCGAAGGATTCGTGGGGCCCGGCCGCCGCCGACGAGCTGACGGCGCGCGACGGCCGGCGGTGGCGTCCGCCCTGCCGGTGACGCCGGTCGTCGAGGTCTTCCCCTCCGCCGGCTATGCAGACGCGGCCGCCGCCCGGATCGTGGACCGTCTGCCGTCGGGCGGCTCGCTGGTGCTGACCGGAGGCTCGACCGCCCAGGCGGTCTACCGCCGCATCGAGGTCCCCACCTTGGGTGCGGGACCGGCCGACGTCTTGTTCTCGGACGAGCGGTGCGTGCCGCCCGACGACGAGCGGAGCAACTTCCGCATGGCGCGCGGTCTCCTCGAGAGGTTCTCGGCTGTGCGGGTGTACCGGATGCAGGGCGAGGATCCTCCGGCACAAGAGGAGCTTCGTTACTCCGAGGTGATCCGGCCCGTCGCAGATACCGGCTTCGACCTCGTGCTGCTCGGCATGGGCGGCGACGCTCACGTTTGCGCGCTCTTCCCCGGTTCGGATGCGCTCGAGGAAGACGAGCTTCTCTGTCGCGCCGTCGAGCGGCCGGACGGGCTGCGCGGCCTGACGCTGACCCCTCCCGCGATCGCGCGCGCCCGGCGCGTGCTGCTGCTGGTCACGGGACGGACCAAGGCGGAAGCCGTGAGGCGGGTGCTCCGCGGCGACGAGCCCATCGAGAGTTGCCCCGCCCGGGTGGTCACCGCGCTCCCCGACGTGACCTTCCTGCTCGACGAGGGCGCCGGGGCCCTCCTCTAACCCCGGGGGGCGATCCGGTTCGCGTAGGCGCCGGCCGTCGCTCGCTCGAAGGCTTCGCCCAACGAGAGCACGAGGTCGTCGCGCCCCCGGTCCGCGGTGAACGTCAGGCTCACCGGCCACCCCTCGGCGGACAACCCGCACGGAAGGGACAGCGCGGGCACGCCTCCGAGGTTCATCGGCCCGGTGATCGGGAGGTACGCCTTGTCGGGCGATGTTCGGCCCGAGGGCAACACGACGCGCCCCTCGTCGATCCGAGGGGGCGGCGCCGGCACCGTGGGGGTCACCACGACATCGACATCAGCGAACACGTCGTCCCACGCGGCCACCACACGGCGGCGCGCCTCGCGCCCCTGGGACCGGTTGAACAGGTGCCGGCGCACCACGGCGCGCAACGGGCCGGGGAGAGCCCCGACGCTGGTGGCGACCCGGGTCGGGAGGAGGCGGCGCAGGTGCGTCACCAGGGCGACGTGATCGTGATCGCATGGGTCCGTGGCGACCGCCATCTCCGCCCCGATCCGGAGGAGGTCGAGGGTCTCGCGTTGGAAGGTCTCGGGGCGCTGCGCGAGGTCGTCCGCGAGGAGACGGGCGCAGTGCGGCAGGAGAAGCATCCCCACCGCCCAGCCGGCAGTATCCGCGCGAGCCACCTCCACCTCGGTCACCGACGCGACGATCCTCCGCACCACCCCGAGCGCGTCTTCGAGGACGGGCTCGAACGTGGGATCGATATCCGCGAAGAAGTGAGCGCGTGCGATCCCAACGCGGAGCTCCTCCGGCGCGACGTGCCCGCTCGGCGCGCCGGACAGGACGTCGAACAGCAACCGGGCGTCCGCGCTCGAGCGCGCAAGTGGACCGACATGGTCGATCTCGCACTCACCCGCCGCGAACCCTTCCATCGGCACGCGCCCCCACGTCGGTTTGAAGCCGACGATGCCGCAGCACGCTGCCGGACAGCGGATCGAGCCGCCCGCGTCGGACCCGATCGCCGCGGGCACGATGCCGGCGGCGACCGCCGCCGCGGAACCGCCGCTGGAGCCGCCGGGCGTCCGCTCGAGGTCCCACGGGTTGCGCACGGGGCCGGTGGCGGTGACCGCGGAGGTCATCCCGAGAGCCCACTCGTGGAGGTTCGCGTAGCCCACGATCGCGGCCCCGGCGGCCCGCAGCCGCTCGACGGCGGCCGCCGTCCCCGTCATCCCCCGCGCGGGCGCGTGCGATCCGGCCGTCGGCGCTCGGCCCCGGTCCACGAACATGTCCTTGATCGCCACGGGGACGCCGGCGAGAGGGCCCGAGGCGCTCGCGGCCTCCTCGATCGCCTCGGGTCGGAGCTCCACGAACGCATTGAGCCGCGGGTTGGCTGCCTCGGCGCGTCCGAGGCTGTCCGCGATCACCTCGCGGGCATCGAGCCTCCCGTCGGTCAGCCCGGCCCCGAGCGCGCCGACCCCCAGGTCCGAGACGCCGCTCATCCCGCATGTATATCCGCCCGCGAGACGGCCGACCAAGCCCGGAGGTAGTGGGACATAGCGCCCACAACGGTCGTCGGGT
>JBHENN010000030.1:0-4644 GCA_046262015.1 Actinomycetota bacterium
AAATATGTGAGCGCCGACATGCTCGACTACACACCGAGGTCGCACTAGCGGATGGAACGACGATGAGGAAGATCAAATGGATCTCCGAGCGGCGCTCTCCTCGGATCATCGGGTTTCTTGCCCTGGCGGCGGGGATCCTGATAGGGGGACTTTGGCCCCTGTCGGCAGGAGCTCAGGTTGGTCGCGACGTGAGGATGCCTCCTCCAGGGCGTTCTCGGGAGATGGCGCAGGAACGGGCTCCGTACCGGCTGAAAGAACCCCGGTTCGTCCCAAGCGATATGGCCCTCTGGCATGTGAGCTTCAATGGTGGTCCGGAAGACGGCGAACGCTCCGTTTCAGTCGATCATTGGTACAGGTCCCCGAATGGCGCCAAGCTGATTCACGTCTGGCAGACGAACAATCAGGAACTGGCCGCTGTTGGAAAAGATCCTGCAGATCCGGCACTGGGACAACCTGTTGATATTCGGGGGCATGAGTGGCGTCTCGTTTACCTTCCCGATCGTGGGCTGACGGTGCTTAGCCGTCGTTTCGAGGACGGAACGACAGTCTCGGTCAGCGGCAACCTGGCTGAGGAGACGCTCCGAGAAGTCGCGGGTTCGGTCTCCTCAAGTTAGCTCTTGGATGGGCCCGAAGCCAGTTCTAGATGAGTAGGCGCGTAAGACAACTGGTAACTGGTGTAGTCGTCTTCGCTCTTGCGGCAACGATCACGATTTGGATCCGGCAGAGCTTGAGGCCGTGTTGGGACCTTGGAGATATCGATGACTACGGTCCCGACACAGTCAGGCACGTCGGCTGTGTACCCGCTTTCGTTGTACGGTCCGGCGGTTTCATCGTCTATCTCGGTATGAGCACGCATATGCCGAACGAGCCCCTTGAGTGGGATGCTGAGGAGCGGTTATTTGTCTCTCGCTTCCACGGTGAACAGTTCGATATCTATGGGCAGGTGGTAAACGGCCCCGCTCAAGGCCCGCTTTACCAATGCCCGTACGAGATCCAGGAGGGCCGTCTCCTCCTCGAGGTTCCGCATGACACCCCCGACGAGCAGATCAGGGCTTTTTGTTCTACCCGCAGCGGCGATCCTAGCTACTAGATCAGAACGTCCGTGTCACGGGCTCTCCGTGAGCCTTCGTCTCCACACAGGCGCCGATAGGTCTACCGGGCCCTTCCATCGATCCTGAGGCGAAGACCAAGAGCGTCTATCTCTTGTCGTCGCGCGACGGAGGCGCGACCTTCTCGGCGCCCGCCCCGGTGAGCAGCGCCCCGTCGAGCACCGAGATCCCGAACGACAACGCCAACCCACCGATCCGGCCCATCTTGGTGATCTCGTCCAACCAAGAGGCGCGGCTGGGCGTGGACCGACAGCAGGCGAGGCAACCTCACGACCGCCCACATGGACATCCATTTCGCGCGTCTGCCGCGCTGACCCCCCGCGCGCCGAAAGAATCTTCGCGGCATATCCGGACGAATCGGTGCGTACCGGCGCGCCGATCTATGCGGGCGGGAAGGAAGCGGACCGACGGCTGCCGAAGTACTGGTCGATGTCGCGGGCATCCGCCGGCGGCGAACGGCCGAGGAGAGACCATGCACGGTGAGCGCGGGTGTGGATGGATGTCGGGCCCCAAGGGAGCGGCGGTTGCCATCGCCCCGGCTCGCTGGTGGCTGGCCCTCACCCGCGGCGCGCTCGCCCGCGCCGACAGTTCGCCGACGGCGTCGCGCCGCACGCCGGCGGTGTGCCACCGCGCGCCGGCCTTCAGGTCCCCGATCGGCGATCGCACGCGGTAGCCGCCCGCGGGCCGCACTTAGGATGACCCTCTTCTGCGAAGGGGGTGGCCGCTGTGGCCGTCGAGAAGTCGATAGACCTGACCGCGACCGGCTCCTCTATCGAGGAGGCGGTCGCCGAGGCCGTGCACCGCGCGAGCCTCACCCTCAAGGGCCTGACGTCCTTCGAGGTGGAACGTATCGAAGGAACCGTCGAGGACGGGGAACCGATGTACCGCGTTCTCGTGCGGATCTCGTTCGTGATCAAAGAGCAGCTCCACGAGTAGAGGGGTGGCCGACAAACCGCTCGAGCATCGCCGCCGGGAGCCTGCCCCGGGGGTCTTCCGGCTGCTGCTCTCGCTGCCGTTCCCGGGCCTCACGCGCGTCAACGCGTATCTCCTGACCGGCGACGACGGCGCGACCCTCGTCGACTGCGGGGTCGGACGGGACAGTGGGTCGGGGACCGATCCGTTCGAGGACCTCCGTGCCGCCATCGCTGCGACCGACACGCCCGCGGGGTCTATCGACCGGCTGGTCGTCACGCACACGCACGTGGACCACTACGGTCTCGCGGCCCGCGTCGTGGACGAGCTCGGATGCGAGCTGTGGATGCACGAGGACGCGCGCCTCGAGCTCGACGCGTACGCCGACCCGGCGGCTACGGCGGAGCGCCTGCGAGGGATGCTCGCCGACCACGGTGTCGGCGAGGCGGATCTCGACGAGCTGACCGCCTTCGAGGACTGGAGGCACTTCATCTCCGGGGTCGCTCACCCGACCAAGCCTCTGGGAGGCGGCGAGTCGTTCTCGGCGGGGCGTCGGTGGGAGGTGGTGCACACCCCCGGGCATGCGCGCTCCCACATCTGCTTGTGGTCGCCGGACGAGGGGATATTGGTCTCGGGCGATCACCTCCTCCCGACGGTGACGCCCCACATCGACTTCAGGCGTGGTGCCGACGAGGACCCGCTCGGCGAGTTCCTTGCGTCGCTCGAGAAGGTCGAGGACCTCGACCCGGTGTTGACGCTCCCCGGCCACGGGAGGCCCTTCGACGAAGGCGCCGAACGGGCGCGCGTCGTGGCGCGCCATCACGATCGCCGGCTGGGGTCGATCCTGCAGGTGATCCGCCACGACCACCGCACCGCCAACGAGATCACCGAGGACGTCTTCGGGTCAACGTTGCTCAATTTCGAGCGGCGTCTCGCGCTCGGAGAGACCCTCGCGCATCTCGCCTACCTGCGGAGGCGGGGCGAGATCGAGCGGCTGCAGCGCGACGACGGGACCTACGTCTTCAAGAAGGTGAAGCGTCGCAGAGACGTGAGCGACGACGACGACGGATGAGCGACGCCGGCGCGCCGGACGAGATGCCGGGATCGATAACGATCGCGAACGCGGCGACGGTCATTCCGCTCACGGGGGAAGGTCCGTTGCGTGGCGACGCTCTATCCGACGTCGAGGTGCGGCGCGGGGTATCGGTCGGGTGTGAGGACGGCCGCATCGCGACGATCGGTCCGAACCAGCCCGCCGGCGCGGAGCTCGACGCGCGCGACTGCAGCGTCGTTCCGGGCTTCGTCGACCCACACACGCACCTGCCCTTCTATGGGTGGCGCGCCGACGAGGATGCCGCACGCCTGTCGGGAGCCCGCTACGAGGATCTGCATGGCGAGCGCGGCGGCATCTACCGCTCGGCGCGCCTCCTCGACGCGGCCGCAGATGAGGATGTCCTCGAGTTCGCGCAGGACCTTGCCGGCGCCATGCTGGCGTGCGGCACCACGACGTTCGAGACCAAGTCCGGCTATGGGTTGTCGGTAGACGCGGAGCTGCGCCAGCTCCGTCTCGCTCGCGCCCTCGCAGTCCGGGTGCCGCAGCGAGTCGTGACCACATGTCTCGCGGCTCACGCCGTCCCGGAGGACAGCTCCGCGGGCGAGTGGATCGGCGACGCCGCCCGGGAACTGCTGCCGGCGGTGGCCGCCGAGGGTCTCGCGGTGGCGTGCGACCTGTACGTCGAGTCGATCGCGTTCCAGCTCGAGCATGCGGCGCGCCTGGCCGAGACCGCCGCGGGCCTGGGGCTGGCGATGCGCGTTCATGCCGACCAGCTCGGAGATAACCAGACCGCGGCGTTCGCGGCGCGCTGGGGGTTCGCGACCGCAGACCACCTCAACCACACCTCGCTCGATGCCGTCGGGGACCTCGCCGCGAGCGACACCGTCGCGGTGCTCCTCCCCGGCGCCACCTTCACGTTGCGCCAGAGCAAGAAGCCCCCGGCGCGCGCCCTGATCGAAGCGGGCGCGGTCGTCGCCCTCGGGACGGACCTGAACCCGGGCACCTCGCCGATCGGCTCGATGCCGTTCGTGATGGCGCTCGCCTGCAGGCTCTACGGTTTGCGTCCGTCCGAGGCGCTGGCCGCGGCGACGGTCAACGCCGCGTTCGCTCTGGGCCTCGACGGCGAGGCCGGCCGGATCGAGCCCGGCGCGCGCGCCGATCTCGTCATCCTCGACGCGCCCACGTTCGACGCAGTGCCGTACCGACCCGACCACGACCCGGTGGTGGCGGTTGTGTGTGGAGGCCGCCTCGCCTATCTCGCCCCGGGAGCCGAGGAGCGCCTCCGCCGCTGAGCGCGCCCAGCCCACTGCTACCCTCGATGCAAGCCGTGGGGAAGGGTGTCGATGGGGCGCTCGCTGAGCTGGTGCACGTGCGTGATCGCGCTGACGGCCGCGTGCAGCCCCGCGGACGATCCCGCTCCGGTCGCACGCGCCTCGCTTTCGCCCAGTCCGAGGGCCTCGTCTCCTGCCCCGGCGACCGACCCGCGCGGTCTCGTGGCCCAGCTCCCAGAGGAGTGCTCCGAGCTCGGCGGCGCGCCGGACGAGGGCGAGATCACCTTCGTGGCCAGGG
>JBHENN010000031.1:0-43020 GCA_046262015.1 Actinomycetota bacterium
ATCGCGGTCTCGCTGCGCGACGCGGGGGACCTCCTCGTGGAAGGTGTCGGCCGTCTCGCCGAGGCCGTCCGCACGAAGGCGCTCGAGCACCGCGACACCCTCATGGCCGGCCGGACGCACGGGGTCCATGCGGAGCCGACCACGTTCGGGCTCAAGCTGGCCGGCTGGACCTTCGAGCTGCTGCGCGACCGCGACCGCCTGCGGACGGCGCGCGACGGCGTTGCCGTGGGCAAGCTGTCCGGTGCGGTCGGGTCCTACTCGCAGATGTCGCCGGAGGTCGAGGCCTACGTCTGCGACCGCCTCGGGCTCGGAGTCGAAGACGCCGCCACCCAGGTCGTCCCGCGCGACCGGCACGCGGCGTTCCTCTCGGCAATCGCCATCACCGGGGCCTCCCTCGAGCGGTTCGCCCAGGAGATCCGGCATCTGCAACGCACCGAGGTCCGCGAGGTCGAGGAACCGTTCGCGCCCGGCCAGAAGGGGTCCTCGGCGATGCCGCACAAGCGCAACCCGGTCGTGTGCGAGCGCATCTCGGGGCTCGCCCGGCTACTGCGGGCGTACGCCCAGACCGGCTTCGAGAACATCGCCCTGTGGCACGAGCGGGACATCTCGCACTCCTCGGTCGAGCGAGTGACCTTCGCGGATGCCTGCCTCCTCTTGGACTACATGCTCGCCAAGATGCTCTGGGTCGTCGAGGGACTCGTCGTCCATCCCGAGAGGATGCTCGCCAACCTCGAGGCGTCCGGCGGTCTCGTCCACTCGCAGACGGTGCTGACCGCGCTGCTCGAGAAGGGCCTCCAGCGCGAGGAGGCGTACGAGCTCGTGCAGCGGAACGCGATGACGGCGTGGGACGAGGGGCGCGACCTCAAGGAGCTGCTGAAGTCGGATCCTGCGGTCACGGCGCGGCTCGACCCCGACGAAATCGAACATTGCTTCGGCTCCGCGCGTTACCTTGAGAGCTCGAAGGTCATCTTCGAGCGCCTGGAGGCCCTGTAACCCCGTGACCGCCAGATCCGAGTCCAACCCTTCTGGCGCCGCCGCGGTCCACGTTGGGTCGGGGAAGGTGCGCGAGCTGTACCAGGTGGGCGACGACCGCCTCCTCCTGGTCGCCACGGACCGGATCAGCGCGTACGACGTCGTCCTGCCCCAGCCGATCCCCGACAAGGGCAAGGTGCTCACGGGCATGACGCACTACTGGCTCGACCTCGCGGCCTCGATCTGTCCCAACCACCTCATCAGCGTGCACTCGGCGGACCTCCCGGACATCGGCCAGCCGGACCTCGCGGGACGGGCGATGCTGTGCAAGAGAGCCGAGCCGCTTCCCATCGAGTTCGTGGTGAGGGGTTACCTCTCGGGCTCGGGCTGGAAGGAGTATCGGGCGTCCGGCACCGTGTGCGGGCAGCCACTGCCCGAGGCGCTGACCGAGTCTGCCCGGCTCCCCGAACCGATCCTGACACCGGCGACCAAAGCAGTGACCGGGCACGACGAGAACATCCCACCCGAGGAGGCGGCACGGATCGTGGGTGTCGAGCGCTATGAGACCGCGCGCGGCTACGCGCTGGCGCTGTACGTCGCGGCCGCCGAGGTGGCGCGGGAGCGAGGCATCATCATCGCCGACACGAAGTTCGAGTTCGGGCTGTACGGCGACGAGGTCATCCTGATCGACGAGGTGCTGACGCCGGATTCGTCCCGCTTCTGGCCCGAGGACGATTACGAGCCGGGCCGACCCCAGGCCTCGTTCGACAAGCAGTACGTGCGCGACTGGCTCGACTCCACCGGATGGGACCACACCCCCCCACCACCGGATCTTCCCGAGGACGTGGTGCACGCCACCCGGGCCCGCTACGTCGAGGCGTACGAACGCGTCTCGGGGCGCCCGTTCGATCGGTGGCTCGCCGAGGTAGGGGCGTGACCGCGACCGCTGTGCGCCCGACCGAACCCGCCAGGAGGTCGGCCGAGCTAGGGCTCGTCCTCCGTAAGGTCCTGCTCGCGCCGGACGACGGCTTCCGGAGCGCTGCGGCGGTGGCGGGGAGGCGCCGGCGCGCCGGGGTGCGTCCGGTCGAGGGCCGCGCGCCACGCATCCTGGCGCTGGTGGGAGGGGCCTCGCTCATGCTGCTGTGGCTCAAGCTGGGCGCTTTGCTCGGAGTTCGCTCGGTGACCGCGGGCGACTACCGCGTCGGCTACCTCGTCGCGGCGGTCGTCCTCGGCGGGGTCCTCGGTCTGCTCGCCCAACTGCTGTGGGCGGCGGCCGTTTTCGGCCCCGTGATCGCCCGTCTCGGAGGCTCGGTGCAGGCCGCCGAGCTGCGCCTCGTCTGGGGTGCGGCGTCGTTCCCCCTCGCGCTGGGATCCGTGGTCCTCCTGCCGATCGACCTGGTGCTTGCGGGGCCCGGCATCTTCACCTCCGAGCGTCTCGGCACCGTCGCCACGGCGTGGGCCGCGCTGTCGATCGCCCTCTCGGTCAGCATCGCGGTCTGGTGGTTGTTCCTTCTCTTCAAAGGGACGCGCGCGGTCGCCGGTCTCGGGGGCCGGCACGCGGCGTGGACGACCGCGGCCGCCCTCGGCTCTCTCGCCATCACGGTCGTGGCGTTCTGGGGTATCGGCCTGGCCGCGCGCGGTTGGGTGTGAGCTACTCGGCGCAGGTGCGCGTGCGGCTGAAGCCGGGGATCGCGGACCCCCAGGGACAGACGATCGAGCGCGCGCTGCCCGCCCTTGGCTACTCGGGCGTGTCGGACGTCAAGGTGGGCAAGCTGATCGAGCTGGAGGTCGACGCCCGCGACGCCGACGAGGCGCGCGCTCGGGTCGCGGAGATGTGCGAGCGGCTGCTGGCCAACCCCGTGATCGAGTCGTACGAAGTGGAGCTGGGATGACCGGCAGGGTCGGCATCGTCGTCTTCCCCGGATCCAACTGCGAGAAGGATTGCGAGCGCGCGCTGACCTCGTTGGGCACCGACGCCCAGCTCGTGTGGCACGCGGAGACCTCGCTTCCCCGGGTAGATGCGGTCGTCCTCCCCGGTGGGTTCGCCCACGGCGACTACCTCCGTACCGGCGCCCTCGCGCGCTTCTCGCCGGTGATGGACGCGGTCCGCGAGCACGCGGCTGGCGGTGGGCTCGTGATCGGGATCTGCAACGGTTTCCAGGTGCTGTGCGAAGCCGGCATGCTGCCGGGCGCGCTACGCAAGAACGCGGGGTTGAGGTTCCTGTGCAAGTGGACCGAGCTCCGAGTGGACAACGCGGACACCCCCTTCACCGCCAGGGCGGACCGCGGCAGCGTCCTCCGCATGCCGATCAACCATTTCGAGGGCAACTGGTACTGCCGCGCCGAAGAGCTCGAGGAGCTGCAGGCGTGCGGACAGATCGTGCTGCGCTACGTCGACAACCCCAACGGGTCGCTCGACGACGTCGCCGGGGTCTGCGACGCGGCCGGCAACGTCTTCGGGTTGATGCCCCATCCGGAACGTGCGTGTGAAGCGGCACTGGGGTCCGGGGACGGCGCGGTCATCTTCGGGTCGATGCTGGATCACATCGACGCCCTGCGCGCGCGGGTGGCGTGAACGCGATCCACCGCGACCTCGGCCTTACCGACGACGAGCTTCGGGCTATCACCGAGCGCCTCGGACGGGCGCCCAGCTACACCGAGCTGGCGATGTTCTCGGTGATGTGGAGCGAGCATTGCTCGTACAAGTCGAGCCGGCTGCATCTGAAAGAGCTCCCCAGCGAAGGTCCGCACATCCTCGTGGGTCCCGGTGAGGGGGCGGGGATCGTGGAGGTCGCGCCCGGCGTTGCGGTCGCGTGGAAGATCGAGTCGCACAACCACCCCTCGTTCGTGGAGCCTGCCAGCGGAGCCGCCACGGGGATCGGGGGCATCGTGCGCGACATCCTCTCGATGGGCGCTCGTCCCATCGCGCTGCTGGACTCACTGCGGTTCGGACCGCTCGGGGATGCGCGCACCCGTTACGTCGTGGAGGGCGTCGTCCACGGCATCTCCTCGTACGGCAATTCGATCGGCGTGCCGACCGTGGGGGGCGAGACCGTGTTCGAGGATTGCTATACCGAGAACCCGCTCGTCAACGCTGCATGCCTCGGGGTGATCGAGACCAAGCTGATGCACGGGCGCGCCGAGGGCCCGGGGAACCTCGTGATCTTGATCGGCTCGGCCACCGGGCGGGATGGGATAGGCGGTGCGAGCGTGCTCGCTTCGGCCGAGTTCGACGACGCGTCGATGGACAAGCGTCCCGCCGTCCAGGTGGGAGACCCCTTCTCCGAGAAGCTGTTGATCGAGTGCTGCCTGGAGCTGATCGCGGCCGACCTCCTGGCGGGGTTCCAGGACCTCGGTGCCGGGGGCATCTCCTGTCCGACGTCGGAGATGAGTGCCAAGGCCGGGACCGGGATGCGCCTCGACCTCGATCACGTGCACCGCCGCGAACCGGGCATGGAGCCGTTCGAGGTGATGATCTCGGAATCGCAGGAACGGATGCTGGCGATCGTCGAGCCGCCCAACCATGACCGCGTCCTTGCGATCTGCAGGAAGTGGGAGCTCGACGCGCGGGTCATCGGAGAGGTGACGAAGTCCGGCCGGCTCGAGATCGCGAGCGGGGGCGAGAAGGTCGCCGACGTCCCGGTGCAGGCGCTGGCGGACGAAGCTCCCGTGTACGACCGGCCCCGGCGGAGGCCTCGGTGGCTGGACGACCTCCAACGCGCCGATGCGGGGGCAGGGCCGCCGGCCGATCCGGCGCGCGCCTTGCTCGACCTGCTCGCCAGTCCCGGGATCGCATCCAAACGCTGGGTGTGGGAGCAGTACGACCACATGATCTTCTTGGGCACGCTGCTCGGCCCGGGGGGCGACGCCGCCGTGATCCGGCTCCCCGGCTCGGACGTGGCCGTCGCGCTCTCGACCGATGGTCCCGGCCGCTTCTGCTACCTCGATCCCTACGAGGGCGCTCGCCTCGCCGTCGCCGAGGCGGCGCGCAACGTGGCGGCCACCGGCTCCCGCCCTCTCGCGATCACCAACTGTCTAAACTTCGGCAACCCGGAGAAGCCGGGTGTGATGTGGCAGTTCTCCGAGGTCGTTCGGGGGATCGGCGACGCGTGCGCGGCCCTCGGCACGCCGGTGACCGGGGGGAACGTGTCGTTCTACAACGAGACCAGCGGCCGGGCGATCTACCCCACCCCGGTCATCGGGATGCTCGGTGTGCTGCAAGCGCCTGCTCCGGTCGGCATCGCGCTCGCGAACGAGGGCGACGCGGTCCTCCTGGCGGGGACGACGCGCGCCGACGACTTCGGCGGAAGCGAGTTCGCGAAGGTCGTCCATAGATGCGTGGGGGGTCTGCCCCCCCGCCTAGACATGGCCGCGGAGAGAGCCCTGCACTCGTTCCTGCTGGAGGCGTCCCGCGATGGCCTCCTGCACTCGGCCCACGACCTGTCCGACGGTGGCGCCGCCGTCGCTCTCGCGGAGGCGGCGGTCGCGGGAGGCACCGGCTGCACCGTCGATGTCGGCGATCACACCGGGGCGTTCTCGGAGTCGCCATCGCGCGCCGTCGTCTCGTGCGCGCCGGAGCGGACGGGCGACGTGCTTAGCATCGCCGATCGGGTCGGGATCGAGGCGCGCGCCATCGGCTCGGTCGGGGGGGACCGGCTCGATCTCGGCAGTTTCGCGGTCAGCCTCGAGGAGGCGGCCGCGGCGTTCGAAGGTGCCTTGGAGCGGGCCCTGTCCGTTACCATGGCGACATGAGCGGGGAAGCTCGGGACGCCTGTGGCGTCGTAGCTATCTACGCGCCCGGTGAGGACGTGGCGCGGCTCACCTCCTATGCCTTGTTCGCTCTTCAGCATCGCGGTCAGGAGTCTGCCGGGATCGCGATCTCCGACGGATCCACTGTCGTCGTCTACAAGGAGCTCGGCCTGGTCGCCCAGGTGTTCGACGAGACCGTCATCCGCAGCCTCCGAGGCCATCTCGCGATCGGTCACGTCCGTTATTCGACGACCGGGTCGTCGTCGTGGGAGAACGCGCAGCCCACCTACAAGACGACCCCCGACGGCCAGCTCGCGGTCGCTCACAACGGCAACCTCGTGAACTCCGTGGACCTGAAACGGACGTTGACCGCCGCCGGCGGTGACCCAACCCCCGGCAAGGGCCGGCTTCCCTCCACTTCCGACACCGACCTCCTGGCTGCCCACATCGCCCGCGCCAACACCGGTGACATGAAGCAGGCGATCCTCGAGGTGCTCCCCAAGCTGTCGGGCGCCTTCTCTTTGACCTTGATGGACGAGTCGCGCATCTACGGCGCCCGAGACCCGCAGGGCTTCCGTCCCCTGTGCATCGGGCGCCTCGCCGACGGAGGATGGGTACTGGCCTCCGAGACGTGTGCGCTCGACCTGCTTGGAGCGCGCTTCATAAGGGACGTCGAGGCCGGCGAGCTGGTGGTCGTCGACGGGTCCGGTCTCGTGAGTGAGCGCTTCGCCGCCTCCCGTCACGCCGCGTGCGTCTTCGAGCACGTTTACTTCTCCCGTCCCGACTCGATGCTGATGGGCCAGAACGTGTACGCCACGCGCTATCGCATGGGCGGGCGGCTCGCTCAGGAGGCTCCGGTCACGGCCGACCTTGTGATGCCCGTGCCCGATAGCGGGGTCCCTGCGGCGCAGGGCTTTGCCGCGGGATCGGGCATCCCCTACGGGGAAGGCTTCGTCAAGAATCGCTACGTTGGGCGGACCTTCATCCAGCCGACCCAATCGATGCGCCAGCAGGGCATCAAGATGAAGCTCAACCCCCTGAGGGAGGTGATCGAAGGTCGTCGCGTGGTCGTGGTCGACGACTCGATCGTCCGGGGCAACACGACGCGCCAGATCGTGGCGATGCTGAAAGGGGCCGGCGCCCGCGAGGTCCACATGCGGATCTCGTCTCCGCCGATCAAGTGGCCGTGCTTCTACGGGATCGACATGCCCGACCAGGACGAGCTGATCGGCGCGCGCCTCCGGGTGGACGAGATCGAGTCGCACATCGCCGCCGACTCGCTCGCCTACCTGTCGATCGAAGGCATGCTCGCCTCTACCGGCATCCCGGCGGACGATTTCTGCACCGCCTGCTTCTCGTCGAGCTACCCGGTGACCGTCCCCGACCACGAGCTGCGCCGCAAGAACGTCCTCGAAGGGCTTTAGAGAGCCCGGCCCGTATGCCGCTCGGCTACGAGGTAGACGAGGGCGCCGCCGTCATCACGCTCGACCGTCCCGATGTCCTGAACGCGTTCGACGACGAGTTGGGGGGCGCCCTTCGGGACGCGGTCGTCCGCGCGGCCGCCGACGAGGGCGTCCGTTGCATCGTCATCACCGGGGCCGGCCGGGCGTTCTCGGCCGGCGAGGACCTCGGCGCTCTCGCCGGCGGCTACGAGAGGGGGCAGGTCCCCGAGCTCGGCAGGATCCTCGAGGATCGCTACAACCCGCTGATCCGGGCGATCCGGGAGGCCCCGAAACCGGTCGTTGCAGCGGTGAACGGCATCGCCGCGGGCGCGGGGGCCAGCGTCGCACTCGCGTGCGACTGGCGCGTCGCGAGCGAACGAGCCAAGCTCGCACTCGCGTTCGTCAAGGTCGGCCTGGTGCCCGACTCCGGCGCGCTGTGGTTCCTGAGCCGCATGATCGGCAGTGCCCGGACGTGGCGGCTGGCGGCGACCGGAGAGGTGCTCACCGCCGAGCGCGCCGGGGAACACGGCATCTTCGACGAGATCGTGGCCGAGGATGTCTTCGACCAGGCGTGGCGCGAACGCGCGCGGAGCTTCGCGGCCGGCCCGACCCGTGCCTATGCGGTGATGAAGCGCCTGACGGATGCCGCGACGTCGAGCTCGCTGGACGAGCAGCTCGACCTCGAGGTGGGGGCCCAGACCGAGGCGGGGCTGACGTCCGATCACGTCGAGGGGGTGCGCGCCTTCTTCGCCAAGCGGCCTCCGACCTTCCACGGCCGCTGAGGCGCCGGGTCACCCCAGCGCGTCAGGGGGCCGCCAGGGCCCGGGTCAGCAGGTCGCGCAACGCTCGCTGGTCCTTCGCGGACAGCGACGTCAGCGCGGGGGCATCCTGGAGCAAGCTTCTCCGGAGCCGGGCTCGCAGCACCGTCCCCGGGCGCGTGAGGACCAGGTTCTTGATCCTCCGATCTGCCCGATCCACCCGGCGCTCGACCAGACCGCGCGCCTCCAGGCGGTCCACGATCCCGGTCACGTTGGACGCGTCGCACCGCAGATGCTGGGCCAGATGCCGCATCGGGAGCGGCCGGTCCAGCTGGAGAAGGGCCAGCGCCTGGGGAGGAGAGAGGTCGAAGCGTTCGACCGTGCGCTCGAGGTGGGCGCGCATGCGTCCCACGAGCTCGAACAGCAGATCGACGATCTCGCCGGTCGTCTCGAGTGAGCGCGGCTTGTTCACCCGTATAGCCATACAGGTCTACCATAGTCTATTTAGACAAAGGTTGACAACCTCAAGTATATGAGCGTACATTCCTGACCCGCGATCGAGGAGGGTACGGATGCTGGAACGTCTGGCGCGCTGGAGCTACGGGCACCGGTGGACGATGGTCGGGATCTGGGTCGCCGTGCTGGTCGGCATGAACGTCCTGTCGGGCGCCGTCGGGGGCGACTATTCGAACGAGTTCTCGCTTCCCGGAACCGAGTCTCAGGAGGCGTTCGACCTCTTGTCCGACCGGTTCCCGGAGCGTTCCGGAGACACCGCCGACATCGCGGTCAAGGCGGATGACGGCGTGGCTGCCCCGGCGGTTCGTCGCCGGCTGGAGGCGTTCTTCGAGACGATCGAGCGCTTCGACCACGTGCAGGGGGTCCAGAGCCCGTACGCCCGGGGGGGCGAGAGACAGGTCTCGCCGGACGGCAAGATCGCGTTCGCCACGATCCAGTTCGACGTGACCGCAGACAAGGTCCCGGTCGAGCAGATCGTCGCGATGAAGGAGGCGGCCGCCGAGGCGGCCACGGACGACCTTCAGATCGAGCTGGGGGGGAGCGTCGTCCAGTTCGCCGAGTTCGAGGAGCCTCAGGGCGCCGAAGCGGTGGGCTTTTTGGCCGCGATCTTCATCCTCCTGGTGACCTTCGGCTCCGTGCTCGCGATGGGCCTGCCCCTGATGACCGCGTTGTTCGGCATCGGCATCGGTCTGGCCCTCATCGTGCTGTCGGCCAACTTCCTCAACGTCCCGGACTTCACCCCGCAGCTCGCCTCGATGATCGGGATCGGCGTGGGCATCGACTACGCCCTCTTCATCGTCACCCGCTACCGGCAGCACCTGCATGACGGCATGACCCCCGAGGAGGCCACGGTCGCCGCGATCACGACCTCCGGGCGAGCGGTGCTCTTCGCCGGCGTCGTGGTCGTCATCTCGTTCCTCGGGATCCTCCTCATGGGCTTCGCGTTCGTCGAAGGGGTTGCGGTGGGCGGCGCGTCGGCCGTCCTCGTGACGATGATCGCGTCGGTGACGCTTCTGCCGGCGGTCCTCGGCTTCGTCGGGAATAACATCGACAAGCTCCATCTGCCGCGGCTGCTCCATCGCCACGAGACGACCCCGCGCGCGTCCGTCTGGTTCAGGTGGAGCCGCGTGATCCAGCGGCGCCCGGCGCCGATAGCGGTGGTGGCGCTGCTCGTGTTGGTGGCGATGACGATCCCGCTGTTCTCCCTCCGGTTGGGGACCGCCGACGCGGGCAGCGGCGCCGCGTCCCGGTCGAGCCGGCGCGCCTACGACCTTCTGTCCGACGGGTTCGGACCGGGGTTCAACGGCCCGTTCCTCCTCGCCGCAGACCTGTCCGGCGGCAGCGACGCCCACGACCTGCAGGCGCTGAGGGCGCGCCTCGCGAAGGTCGAGGGTGTGGCGGCGGTCGGGCCTCCGATAGCCAACCCCGCCGGGGATGCGGCCATCCTGTCGGTCTTCCCCACGACCTCGCCCCAGGACGAGCGGACGAACAGCCTGGTGCATCGCCTGCGCGACGACGTGATCCCCGCGGCAACCGCGGGAACCGGCATGAAGGTGTTGGTCGGCGGGCTGACCGCAGGGACCGTCGACTTCTCCGAGAAGAGCGCAGAGCGCCTGCCCGTCCTGATCGGCGTCGTGCTGCTTCTGTCCTTCGTCCTGCTCGTAGCCGTGTTCCGTTCGGTCCTGGTTCCGCTCAAGGCGGTCGTGATGAACCTGTTGTCGATCGGGGCGGCGTACGGCGTCGTCGTCGCCATCTTCCAGTGGGGTTGGTTCAAAGGCGCGGTGGGGCTCGAGACCACCGGTCCGATCGAGGCGTGGGTCCCGATGATGCTGTTCACGATCCTGTTCGGGTTGTCGATGGACTACGAGATCTTCCTGCTGTCGAGGATCCGGGAGGACTACGTCCGGACGAAGGACAACAGCCTGGCCGTCGCCAACGGCGTTGCCGCAACGGCGCGTGTGATCACGGCCGCAGCGGCGATCATGGTGACCGTCTTCCTCTCGTTCGTGATCGGCTTCGACGAGCGCGCGATCAAGCTCTTCGGCCTGGGGCTCGCCGTGGCTATCTTCGTGGACGCGACGGTCATCCGGATGGTCCTCGTGCCGGCGGCGATGGAGCTGCTGGGGAAAGCCAATTGGTGGTTCCCCGACTGGCTCGCTCGCATCGTGCCCCGCATCTCGGTGGAGCCCGAGACCGCTCCCAAGCCCGACCTGGAGGCCGCCTGACGCCGAGAGGCTTGAACGGCCGGCTCGCCCGAGACTTATCCTGTGGTCCCCACAAGGAGGTGGAGCGATGGTGAGCCAACAGGATCCGTTCCCGATCCTCGGGATCGACCACTTGCATCTCTACGTCGGCAACGCCAAGCAGGCCGCGCACTACTACCGCGCGCTCGGGTTCACGCCGATCGCGTTCCGGGGTCTCGAGACGGGCACCCGGGACCGCGCCTCGTGGGTCGTGCAGCAAGGGGACGTCCGGTTCGTGTTCACGGGCGCGCTCGGCCCGGGGGGTTCGATCGCCGAGCACGTCCGGGCCCATGGCGACGGGGTCCACGATGTCGCGCTGCGCGTCCCAGATGCGGAGGAGGCGTACCGCCTCGCGGTCGAGCGGGGAGCGTCGGGCGTCGCCGACCCGGAGGTCTTCGAGGACGAGCACGGCAAGCTGGTTCGAGCGGCCATCGCGACCTACGGAGAGACGATCCACTCGCTGATCAGCCGGGACGACTACTCGGGCGCGTTCTTCCCGGGTTTCGCCCCGGTGGGCGGCGCGTCGGACACCTCCGGAGCCGGGATCCGTCACATCGACCACGTCGTCGGCAACGTCGAGCTCGGCAAGATGGACGAGTGGGTCTCGTTCTACGAGCGGGTCATGGGATTCACCGAGCTCCGGCACTTCTCCGACGACGAGATCTCTACCGAGTACTCGGCTCTCATGTCGAAGGTCGTGTGGGACGGAGAGGGAAAGATCAAGCTCCCGATCAACGAGCCCGCCGAGGGCAAGCGCAGGTCGCAGATAGAGGAGTACCTCGAGTACTACGGTACCCCCGGGGTCCAGCACGTCGCGATGGCCTCGGACGACATCGTCGCGACGGTGGAGGCGATGCGGCGCGCCGGGATCGAGTTTCTGCGCGTCCCCGACACTTATTACGAGGAGGTACGCGACCGCGTCTCCGAGGTGGCGTCCCAGATCGACGCGTTGCGACGGAACGGCATCCTCGTGGACAAGGACGAGGACGGCTATCTCCTGCAGATATTCACGAAGCCCGTGCAGGATCGCCCCACGATGTTCTTCGAGGTCATCGAACGCCACGGCTCGAAGGGTTTCGGAGCAGGCAACTTCAAGGCGCTCTTCGAGGCGATCGAGCGCGAGCAGGCAGCCCGGGGCAACCTCTAACTCTGAGGAGGGACGCATGGAGGTCGTGCACTCGAAGGGCACGGTGACAAGGCAGGCTCACGTGGGCGTGCCCGAGGGCACGTACGAGGAGGAGCACGGTCGCGAAGCGTTTGCCGGGAGAGCGAGCCATCTCTACAGGCTCCACCCGCCCACCGCGTGGGTCCGGATCGACGGACCCCTGCGGCCGCGTGCCTTCAACCTCAACGAGATGAGGCCCGAGGATCTCACCGATCCCGATGCAGGCTGGCAACTGATAGCCGGGAACGACGACGTCCGGCTGTACGTGAGCCGTCGCAGCGAACCGATGAGCTACTTCCTGCGTGACGCCGACGGAGACGTGTGCTATTTCGTCCATCGGGGCACGGGCACGATCGAGACCGACTACGGACCCCTCGGTTACCGCGAGGGGGACTACGTGATCGTGCCGAAGGGGACCACCCACCGGGTCGTGCCCGATGCAGATGACAACTTCTTCTTCGTGATCGAGGGTTCGGGAGAGTTCCGCATCCCCGATCGGGGCTTGATGGGACGCCATGCCCAGTTCGATCCCGGTGTGCTCGAGGTCCCCGAGCCCGACCCGCACCGCGAGGAAGGCGAGTTCGAGGTCCGGGTCAAACGGGACGGGTCCTTCACGTCCCTGTGGTTCGCATGGCACCCGCTCGACGTCGTTGGGTGGCAAGGGGATCTGTCGCCGGTGAGGTTGAACGTTCTCGATCACAGGCCCGTCTACTCACCGAGCTATCACATGCCCCCGTCGGCTCACTGCACCTTCGCGAACGAGGGTTTCGTGATCTGTTCGTTCGTACCGCGTCCTCTGGAAGAGGACCCGGCCGTCTTGAAGGTGCCCTTCTATCACGCGAACATCGACGCAGACGAGGTGCTCTTCTATCACTCCGGTGATTACTTCAGCCGCGCCGGGATCGATCGCGGCTACATGACCCTGCACCCCCAGGGCGTTCATCACGGCCCTCAGCCCGCGGCCATCGAGGCGTCCAAGAGCAAGGAGCGCACCGACGAGATCGCGGTCATGGTCGAGACCGAGCGACCTCTCGTACCGTCCGATGAGGCGACCGCGGTCTTGGTGACCGAGTACGAGACCTCGTGGGCGCGTGGGATGGGTCTCCTGGACGAGTGATCTACCTCTTCGCGACGACCTAGGTGCGGCTCTACCGCTACCTTTCTGCTCGGGCCGGCCTCCAGCCGCGCGTGGCGATCGCTCCTCTCGGAGGCGCGCCGGTGGATCTGTTCGATGCCTATAGAGAGGTCAGGGGAACCGTGCTGGGCATCGGCGACCCGACGTTCCCGACCTCGCTCCTTCCTCTGATCGAGGCCGGCCCCGGCGTCTGGACCGATCTCTCGGAGGTGGTGAGCGTCGCAGCGCGCGACCGGACCCTGGTGGTGGACGAGCACCAGGAGGGGTTCAGATGGTTGTGCCCTCTGGATAGGGCCGCCTCGCTCAAGGACTTCCTCGCGTTCGAGGACCACGTCGTGAGGGGTGCACGGCGCCGGCGAACCGAGGTGCCCGCTTACTGGTACGAGGCACCCGTCTATTACAAGGGCAACCATCGCGCCCTCATAGGCCCGGACGATGACTGCCCGTGGCCGGCGTACACCGATCATCTCGATTTCGAGCTCGAGCTGGCGCTCATCGTCGGCAGGCGAGGTAAGGACCTGAAGCCTCAGGATGCGGGCGGGCACGTGTTCGGGTTCACTATCCTCAACGACTTCTCGGCGCGCGACGTGCAAGCGCATGAGATGACCGCGTGGCTGGGTCCGGCCAAAGGCAAGGACTTCGCCAACGCTATCGGCCCGTGTGTGGTTACCGCCGACGAGGTTGGCGTCGAGCCCGATCTCGAGATGACCTGCCGCGTCAATGGAGAGACCTGGGGGCGTGCCCGCTCGTCGGACATGCACTGGAGCTGGGGCGAGATCATCGCCCACGTCTCGCGCGCCGAGGACATCTATCCCGGCGACGTCTACGGCTCGGGCACGCCGGGTGGATGCTGTGGACTCGACCTCGGCCGGCGCCTGGATCCGGGTGATGTCGTCGAGCTCGAGATCGAGAAGATCGGCATCCTGCGGAACCGGATCGGTTCGCCGCCTCCGGGCGCCGGGCTTCGAGGGCTCTAGCTCTCGGGCGCGAGCCGGGCCGGGTCCTCCAGCAGCTCGATCACGTCGAGGCAGAAGCGCGCCGCGGTCATGCCGTCGAGGATCCGGTGGTCGAACGTGAGGGAGAGGTTCATCATCTTCCGGATGACGATCTGACCGTCACGCACGACGGGTCGGTCGACGGCGCGATGCACGCCGAGGATCGCGGCTTGGGGATGGAAGACGATCGGCGTCGCCATCAACCCCCCGAACCGTCCGGGGCTGGTGACCGTGAACGTCGCATCCCGCAGGTCGGCCGCGGAGATGGACCCGTCGCGGGTAGCGGCCGCGAGCCGATCGATCTCACCGGCGATGTCCCGCAGGCTTAGCGTCGCCGCGGCGCGTACGACGGGAACGGTCAGGCCCGCAGGAGTGTCTACCGCGATGCCGATGTCGTAGCGGTCGTGGTACACGACCTCTCCCGCGTCGTCGTCGAGCGAGGCGTTCAGGACGGGATGGGCCTCGAGGCCCGCCACCACCGCTTTCACGATGAAGGGTAGGAACGTGAGGCGTGGCGCTTCGGGAGCGCGCTCGTTCGCGAGCCGCCGGACGGCGTCGAGCTCGGTGACGTCGCATTCTTCGACGTGGGTGACCGGCGGCACGGTGAGGTGGGCGCTGGTCATGCGCTCCGCAACCTTCCGGCGCACGCCCCGGAGGGGTTCACGCCGCGGTGCACCGTCCCCTGATGCGCCTCCTGGTGGGCGATCCTCGGCCCTCGAGCCGGCGGCCGCCTCGACGTCCCGGCGCTCGATGCGGCCTTTGGGTCCCGTGCCGGCGACCGTTGCCAGGTCCACGCCGAGCTCGCGCGCCAGCTTGCGGACCGGAGGCATCGCCTGCACCGCCCCGGCACCCCCGTTCGGCTCCGCACGCACCGCGACGGCCGCGGCCGGCGGGGACCCGGCGCGGCCGTCGCCGGAAAGGTCCCCGGGGGTGCCGATCGTCACGAGGACCGTGCCTACCGGCACGCCCTCTCCCGCCGGGACGTGGATCTTGGTCACGACGCCTTCGAACGGGGATGGGATCTCCGCGGTGGCCTTGTCGGTGATCACGTCGACCAGGGGGGCGTCCTCGGCCACGTGGTCGCCCTCGCTCACCAACCAGCGGTCGATCTCTGCCTCGGTGACGCCTTCGCCCAGGTCGGGGAGCTTGAAGTCCGCCATCAGCGCATCAGTACTCGAGGACCTTCACCGCTCCCGCCAGGATGCGGTCGACCGACGGCAGATAGTCGTCTTCGTTCGCGAACTGTGGGAACGGGACGTCGAAACCGGTCACTCGGACCACCGGAGCCTCGAGGTCGAGCATGGCACGTTCGTGCACCAGGCTGGATATCTCGGCCCCGAGCCCCGCCGTCCGCGGTGCCTCGTGTACGACCAGGACACGCCCGCACCGGGAGGCACTGGCGACGATCGTCTCGACGTCGAGCGGATAGAGCGACCGGAGATCGACGACGCGCGCCTCCACCCCTCGTTCGGTCGCGAGCCGCTCGGCGGCCTGGAGCGACAACGGCAGCGTCGCACCGTACGTCACGATGGCGAGATCGCTTCCCTCCCGTGCTATCCGGGCGAGGCTCAGGACCTCGTTGTAGATGCCGTTCCCGTCGGCTGCCGGAAAGGGCAGGCTCTCGTCCACCTCGGCGCGCCCTGCTCGGTAGATCCGTTTGGGCTCCATGAAGATCACCGGGTCGGGGTCCCAGATCGCGGCCAGCATCATGTCGCGTGCGTCGCCGGGGGTCGTCGGACACACGACTTTGAGACCCGGCACGTGGGCGAACAGAGCTTCGGGGGAGTCGGAGTGCAGCTCCGGCGCGCGCACTCCACCGCCGAACGGGATGCGCACGACTATCGACGCCGGCACCTCGCCCCTGGTCCGCCACGCGTACCGCGCCGCATGCGTCACGATCTGCTCGAACCCGGGATACACGAAGACGTCGAACTGGATCTCTACGACGGGCAGGAGTCCGTACAGGGACATCCCGATCGCACTGCCGACGATGCCGGCTTCGGCCAGGGGCGTGTCGATGGTCCGCTCCTCCCCGAACCTGTCGAGCAACCCGCTGGTGACACGGAAGACACCCCCGGTGCGCGCGACGTCCTCGCCGAGCACGACGACGCGGTCGTCGGCTTCCATCGCCTGGTGGAGGGCGAGGTTCAGCCCTTCGACCATGTTGATCTGACTCACAACCGGGCGTCCCCCTCCGGCCGCTCCTCCTCGACATCCCCGGTAGAGGTCCCGGGCTGCGGGCCGAGAGGCTTCACCTCCGGGGGTCGCTCGACCGCCTCGAGCTCGGCCAGGGCCTCGTCGAAGGTCCACGGACGCCCGGACGCGTACACGCCGTCGAACAGGATCTCGCGCCCCGGCTGGTCGATCGCCTCCATCTGCGTCACCGCCGCCGCGATCGACTCCTTGGCCTCCCGGGCGATCCGCTCCTCGCCGTCGTCGTCGAGGATGCCCAGGCGACGCAGGAACCCCGCGGTGCGTTGCACGGGCTCGAGGTGCGTCCATCGTTCGGTCTCCGCCTCGTCGCGGTAGAGGCGGGGGTCGTCGGCGGTCCCGTGCGCCTTGAGCCGATAGCAGAAGGCCTCGATCAAGCTGGGTCCTCCACCGCCCCGGGCCCGGTCCAGGGCCGCGCGCGTCGCATCCCAGCATGCGATCGGGTCAAAACCGTCGATGCGCACGCCCGGCATCCCGTAGGCGGCGGCTTTCTCCGAGATCGTCGCCGTCGCGGTCTGTTTGCTGTAGGGCGTCGAGATGGCCCACTGGTTGTTCACGCAGAAGAAGACGGTCGCGACCTTGAGCACGGCGGCGAAATTCATCGCCTCGTGGAAGTCCCCTTCGGAGGTCGCGCCGTCCCCGAACCACACGAGCGACGCCGTGTTCTCCCGCCGGATCTTCGCCGCCCACGCGAGGCCGACGGCATGCGGTAGATGGGTCGCGATCGGGACGCATATCGGGGCGACCCGGTGCTCGCGGGGGTTCCAGAAACCGTGGCTGCCGCCGAACCCTCGCCACCATGCGAGGACGGTTGCGGCCGATACCCCGCGCAGGATCCCCACGGCGTTCTGGCGGTACGACGGGAACACCCAGTCCGCGTCGTCACACGCGTAGAGCGGGCCGGCCTGCGTACCTTCCTCTCCCCAATAGAGCGCGTACGTGCCGATACGGCCCTGGCGCTGAAGGGCAACCGCTCGCTCGTCGAAGGTGCGCAGGAGCACCAGCCAGCGGAACAGCTCCAGGAGGTCCTTCTCGCCGAGGCCCTCCGGTACTTCTCGATCGGGGATCGAGCGGCCATCCCCGATGATGCGAAGGGGCTCGCTCACGCGCGCCCGTGCGCCGAGAGAGGACCGTACTGGGTCGCGCGGACGAGCCGGATGCGACTTATCTTGCGGATCCGATCCTCCGCGTAGTCGAGCGCCGCCTGAGATGTGGAGATGTTCCTCTCACGCGACAACGAGAAGATGTGCTGCAGCTGGCGGTAGATGCCTTCAACGCGCTTCATGGCGCGGGCGCGGTCGTAGCCGCGCAGCTCGTCTTCGACGTTTATCAGGCCGCCGGCGTTGATAACGAAGTCCGGCGCGTAGAGGATGCCCAGGTCGCGCAGCTTCTCGCCGTGCTCATCGCGCGCCAGCTGGTTGTTGGCGGCGCCGGCGATGATCTTGCAGCGGAGCTCGGAGATGGTGTCGTCGTTGATGCCGCCTCCTAGGGCGCACGGGGCGAAGACGTCCGCTTCGAGCGCGTGGATGCGGTCGATGGGGACCGTCTCTACGCCGAAATCTCCGACCGCGCGCCCCAGATTATCGACATCGATGTCGCCGATCGTCACCCGAGCCCCCTCATCGACGAGGTGACCGCACAACGCGTATCCCACCTTGCCGACCCCTTGCAGCGCTACGGTCCGGTCTTTGATCGAAGGATCGCCGAACACCTCGAGAAGGCACGCCTTTATCCCCTGCAGCACCCCGTACGCGGTGACCGGTGACGGGTCGCCCGATCCGCCATAGGTGTGCGAGCATCCCGTCACCCAGACGGACTCGCGCCGCACCACGTCCATGTCTTCGAGGAACGTGCCCACGTCTTCCGCGGTGATGTAGCGCCCGCCGAGCGTCTCGATGAATCGCCCGTAGGCGCGCAGGAGCTCTTCCGACTTGATCCGCCGCGGGTCTCCGATGATGACCGCCTTGCCTCCACCCAGGTCGAGGCCGGCCGCCGCCGCCTTGTAGGTCATCCCCTTGGACAGTCTCAGGACATCGACGAGGGCCTGCTCCTCGTTGTCGTAAGGGAAGAAGCGCGTCCCCCCAAGGGCCGGTCCCAGGGCCGTCGAGTGGATCGCGATGATCGCCCGCAGCCCCGATTGGTCGTCCGAGCAGAACACCACCTGCTCGTAACCCCCGCCGTTGATGTGCGCGAACGTGCCCATCGTCTGCTCTCCCTTCCGGACGCGCCGCTGCGCCCGCCTACCGGTGCAGATGGTAACGCCCGGGTGTCCTGGGGCCGCTCTGTGGTGCCGTCTCGTAACGCGTCCCGGTGGGTAGCATTCCCCTCGTGGTGACCTCTTCTTACCTGCGGGTTTACCAACCGCTTTCGGCTTTCACCGAGGAGGAGCAGACGCGCTGGAGGCACGGGCATCACGGAGCAGAGCATCTCGATCGAGGTGTCGCCCGCCGGTGGCTCGTCTCGGCCGCGCTGCCTCCGGCTCCGGCCATCGCGGTCGATGAGGGCGCGTTCGTTCGTACCATCGATTCGGTCACCTACGTGTGCCCCTGGCGGACGCGCTTGCGCATGCTCTCGGGGTTGGTGGCGTTCCGGCGAAGCCTTCCCCAGGAGGTAGCCGACGCGTTCGTGCCTGAGGCGACCGCCCGCTCGGCCGTCCGTGAGCTCGCGATGTTGGGCGCGCAGAGGCCCGAGCTCCGCTCCCACATCCTGCATTCGAACTGGCACGTACCGCTGCGTTGGTTCTCAGCCTTCGCAGATTCCGATCGCGTCCTGGTCGAGGACAAGGAGGGGCTGCGCATCCGCTACGAGACCCGCCTCGGGGACGCCAGAGCGCGCCTGCAGCACGCCTACGAGATCCTCGACGGGTCCGGGGTCGAGCTGGGTGTCATCGACGCCGTCGAAGAGCTCATGGAGTGGATCGACGGATTCGACGACGACGGCTTGCTCGAGCTCGACTACGGTTCCGTCGCGACGATCTTCCCGGACGAGGACCTGGTCGAGGATCGCTCCGCAGCTCTCGTCTGGTCTTGCCTGGAGGCGCTGGAGCGCGGGGATCTCGCCCAGGTGGGGCGTGTGTTCGGCACCCTGGTGGACCGCTGGAACGAGGTCCGTACCCACGAGGTCCTGAACTGACCTCGATCGGGGGAGTGAGGCTCTCCGGGTCAGGGGGACTAGCCGTCCAGGACTACCGGCCATAGTCACCTAAATCGCCCAAAGATGGCACTACCTAGCCATTCCCCCACGGCCCCCGCGTTCCGATGATGTGGAGAGGCTCGGGATACGTCCCGAGCGGTGCCGGGATCGCGAGGGCGATCCCCAAGCAGATGATCGGAGGCAATGGATGAAAGGGCAGAAAGAGGATCGGCTCCTCACGCCGGCCGAGGTAGCTGCCCTGTTCCGGGTGGACCCCAAGACGGTCACCCGTTGGGCCAAGGCCGGCAAGCTGTCATCGATCCGGACGCTCGGAGGCCACCGGCGATACCGCGCCGAAGAGGTGCAGCGGTTCCTGGAGGGCGCCAAGCAGACCGGCGTCGGTGTATGACGATCCAGGGATAGCTCCTGGGATAGATGACGGGGACGGGCGCTTCGGCGCCCGTTTCTCGTTTTCGGAGGCGCCCCAGACCGGACTTGAACCGGCGACCTTCACCTTGACAGGGTGACGAGCACTCCAGACTGCTCCACTGGGGCGGGTAGACGAGGAAGGCTAACACCCAGGCCCGCCCGGCCCTGGCCCGTCGCGTTGCTATCCTGAGCCGCTCGCGTACCAGCGCACCCGTGCGGCGAGGTAGCTCAGTTGGTAGAGCACGCGACTGAAAATCGCGGTGTCGACAGTTCGATTCTGTCCCTCGCCACAGTATCTACGGCAGCGGCAGGCGCGCCGGGCCGGTCGGCAGCGTTACGCTCGCCCGGGCCACTCCGTAGCCCGCGGCCCCATCGTCTAGCCTGGTCAGGACGCCGCCCTTTCAAGGCGGTAGCACGGGTTCGAATCCCGTTGGGGCCACGAAGTGGCACAACGGGATGGTCGTGCGCAGCTCGCTGGGTGGGCGGGCCCCCGGCGGTAGCACGGGTTCGATGTCGTGCGCAGCTCGCTGGGTGGGCGGGCCCCGACTGATCCAGCACGTGCGCCCTGCATTCGTGACGGCCGGTTTGTGTCGCCATCGTCCTAGGATCTAGGCATGAGAGCGGTGATCGTGGCGGCGACCGGATGTCTCCTGATGCTGGGAACGTCCCTGCAGGCAGCGGAGGAGGTACCGGCCTTCGGGGCCGGCAGGGAGCGCTACGTGCCGGGTCAGGACCTCGTCATCACGCTGACGAACGTGACGAGCCGGAACCTCACCTTCGAGAACCCGTGGGTCGTGAAGAAGGGCGCCGAGCGCGCTGCCGAGGTCTCGTTCAGAGACCGCACGCTCCGTCCGGGAGAGAGCCGCCGGTGGACCGTGCGCCTGGACCCGTGCACCCCCGAGGTGTCCCCTCCGTGCGCGGAACCGACGATCCAGCTCCCGGGAGGCAGCTACCGCGCCGTCGTCCCCACCTCCGCGGGAAAGCTCGTCGACCGCTTCAGCATCGGCGAGTACTTCACGGTGGGGTTCCGCCACAGCTCGGCCACCTTCATCGTCTACCCCACCGACCCGGGCACGATCCGCTCGATGGAGGACGAAGCCGCCCGCCCGGAGGACCAGCGCAACCTGATCGTCGCCGGCATCGTGCGGCGGGGACGCCTCTACAACCCGGCGTGGTCCTACACGATGGGTCCGAGCAGCATTTTCGTCGGCGAGGTGTTCGTGGAGGTCTGCGACGCGAGCCCGGAGTATGTCGAACAGAACCGCCGGGAATGGTTGGGCGAGCAGTGGTGCCCCTGGAGCTCGTACGTCCAAGCCGTCGGCAGGTAAACGCCGGAGCGGAACCTTCATGCCGTCGCGGCAGCACAGCTGCTCGCCTTAGACCCCCTGTTCGGGTACCGGCTGGATCGTGTAGGGGCCGGACGGAGAAAGATCCCAGATCCTTTGTTCTTCACACGCGGCTTCACACGTCGTCACCCGATGCTGCATCTGTCAGCAAGGGACCTACGAAGAAGGAGAGGATCATGGCAGCCAAGATCGAGACCCTCAGGATCACCGCCCGGCGTCAGACCAGAAGGCCTGTCACCGTCGCTCGTTTCGCCACCGCCGCCCGTGAGTGGGCTCGGAAAGGCCAGCTCGGCCCGACCTCGACCTCGGGGATGCGTAGTTACACAGGTGCCCGCTGACCCAGCTCATAATCGACCACATGGCGCAACTTGCGATCCACCTACTGGGCCGGCCGAGCCTCGAGCGAGATGGAGCGCCTGCACCTTCCCCCAAGGGGAAGAAGGTGTGGGCGCTGCTCGCGTACCTGATCCGCTCCGAGGCCCCGGTGTCGCGCGGACGCCTTGCGTCGCTGCTGTTCGCTGATGCCGACGACCCCTTGGGGACGCTGCGGTGGAACCTCGCCGAGCTGAGACGCGTGCTCGGCAGCAGGGAGATCCTGCGGGGCGAGCCGATCGAGCTCGACCTGCCCGCCGACACCCAGGTCGACCTGGAGAGGGTGCTGCACGGGACGTGGCGGCAGGCAATGTCGGTGCCTACGATCGGCGAAGCCTTCCTCGAAGGACTGAGCTTTTCGACCTCCCCCGTTCTCGAGACCTGGCTCCTCACCGAGCGCAGACATCTCGCGAATGCTTCGGCGAGCGTCATGCGTGAAGCCGCGCTCGGACGCCTCGCGGCGGGAGCCCCGGCCGACGCGGTGAGGCTGGCGCTCAAGCTGATCGAGATCGACCCGCTCGACGAGTCCTACCAGGCGCTGTTGATCCGCAGCCTCGCGGCCTCCGGCGATCGGGATGGCGCCAGGGCGCAGCTCGAGGCCTGCCGCGCGTTGTTGATGAAGGAGCTCGGCGTTGAGCCCGGGCCGGATGTGCGGAACGCCGTCGATGCTCCGACGGCACCTTTGCCTCGCAGTGCAGCCGGTTCGGCGTCGGCACGCGCACAGATGGACGCCGGGCAAGCTGCCATCGCGGCCGGCGCGGTCGATGCCGGGATCACCTCGCTGCGATCTGCGTCGGCCGAGGCGGAAGCCCTCGGCGATGCTTCGCTCCAGGCGCAGGCATTGCTGGCGCTCGGGTCGTCGCTGATCCACGCTCCGCGCGGCCGTGACGAAGAGGGGTCGCTCGTTCTGCACAAGGCTATCGACGTGGCATCGGAAGGGGGTCTCGACCAGGTCGTAGCCGCGTCGCGGCGCGAGCTGGGTTACGTCGAGATGCTTGCCGCCCGTTACGACCGGGCCCGCCCGTGGCTCGAGCAGGCGCTCGAAGCCGTCGGTGACGACGTGGGCGAGGAGGCGATGATCCGTGCCGTCTTGGGCGGATGCTGGTCCGACACGGCTCATTACCCTGCCGCGGTCGCGGAGCTCGAGCGGTCGCTCGCTCTCGCCGAGGAGGTCGGTGGGGGCAGACAGATCGCCTTCACGTGTGCGCACCTAGCGCGAGTCCGGTTGCTTATGGGCGATCTCGATGCGGCTCGGACCTCGGCCCTCCGAGCGAAGCTGACGGCCGAGAAGGAAGGTTGGACCTCGTTCGTCGCCTGGCCCGAGAGCTTCGTCGGTGATTGCTTCCTCGCCGAGGGTGATCTGGATGGGGCTGCGGACGCCTACGAGCACGCCTTCGCACTCGGATGCCAGATCGGCGATCCCTGTTGGGAAGGGGTCGGCGCGCGCGGGATCGGCCTGGTGAAGGAACGACGCGGCCTCGTCGACGAAGCCATCGACTGGCTCGACGACGCGCGCACGAGGTGCGTCAGGATCGCCGACGCGTACATGTGGATCGAGGCCTACTGCCAGGACGCGTTGTGTCAGATCGCGATCTCACATGACGTCGACGGGGCGCTGCGATTCGTCGACGAGCTCGAAGCCGGTTCGGCGTCGAGAGGGATGCGCGAGTTCGTGGCCAGGGCTCAGCTCTATCGGTACCGACTAGGTGACGAGATGGCGCTCGGCGCGGCTACCTTGCTGGCGGCCGACATCGCCAACCCCTCGTTGCACGACGCCCTGGAGGCAGCACCACGGCCGACCGCGTACCCGGGGCGCCAGACGGCTACTCGCTAGGAGCGACACGCCTCCGGGACTGACGGAGTCCCCCCAGCGCCTGGACCACGAGGCGTGGGCCGTAGCCGGTGAACTTGGGTGGGCCAAGACCTACGACGCCGAATACGTCGCTCTTGTCCGGCTCCTCGACTGTCCTTCTGTTGACCACGGACGGGCGCCTCATGCGTCGAACGGCTCACGTGGCGGAGATCATCGGCCCCACGCAGCTTTGAGCCGGGGCCGGCCGGAGCGCGAGCTCGTCGGCCGGTCCGAAGGACAGGACCCCTATCTGGATCTCACACGAGCCGCGTGATGGACCCCCGCCTATTTGGCTTGAGGGGGGCTTTTCCTGCCGGACGCTCCGGCTCGCCCGCCACAGCCTCGGCATCTCCGGCTGCCGTTTCGCGTCCCCCCCGAAGGAACCGCCCGAATCGTGCCGAATTCTCAGGCCATGCGATCAATAACGAAACGCCTCAGCCTCGCCGCCCTCGCGGCGTCCGTCGTCTCGATGTTCTGGATGCCCGCCCCGGCATCTGCCCACGCCGCCCACTTCGCCCCCACTAAGAAGGCGGCCCCCAACGGCCAAAACGATGGCGGCTCCCGCCGCGATGCCGGCAACACCTTCGACGAAGCAACGAAAGTCAAGCCG
This sequence comes from Actinomycetota bacterium, assembly GCA_046262015.1. GTDB lineage: Bacteria > Actinomycetota > CADDZG01 > CADDZG01 > WHSQ01 > JBHENN01. The sequence continues at coordinate 23,928 of JBHENN010000031.1, forward strand.
AAGGGTTTCTACGAGGGCCGCCTCGACTCCGCGGGCGGGGACACCGATGACTTCTACAAGTTCAAGCTCAAGGAAGGCGACTTCGTGTCCGTCCTGATCGAGTTCGAGGCCGAGACGGCGGATCCCATCACGATCATGGATCCCGACGGCAACATCATCGATGTCGGCCTCAAGATCCAAGAGAACGGGGTCACGGCAAGCGACGCGTTCACCAGCGAGGTCGGGGCCGTGCGTCTCGGCGTTCATCGCGCTCTCGCCGCCGGCGAGTACCGCCTTCACTTGCAGGCCAACCAGTTCGACCTCGGCGAGTACGAGATGTGCTTCATGAACTGCGAGCCGCTTATGGACGCCCCCATCGAGCTCATCTTCGGCGGGTCGCTGGAGCAAGCGGACGCTCGCGTTCTGCTGGTGCCGCCGCTTCACGGTGACCTCGGAAACCCGCTCGGACCCTCGGTCCTCGACTACATCGACGCGACGCTGCGAGGGATCCACGGCTGGGAGGACAAGCTCGTCAAGTTCGCCAAGGACTATCCACAGTTCGGTTACCTACGCGATATCGACGTTCACATCGAGATCTTCGACGAGGCCAACCCGGTCGACCCCGCGGGATACGACGTCATCTTGGGTTACGTCGCGGCCGGCCCCGCCTTCCGTGGCGTTGCCGGAAGCACGGGCACGAAGGAACCCGTCAACGACATCCTGGAGCAGGTAGGGCTCGGGGACGCGCACTACGGAGGGCGCGTCATCGCTCTCAGCTTGTTTGGTTCGTCTCCGCGCGCCGGCCAGGTCGTGTGGGACTTCCCCGAGCTCACCGACCTCGAGATCGTCACGTTCCACGAGTTCGGTCACACGTTCGGTCTCGGTCACACGCGCACGTGGACGAAGAAGTTTGGCTTCGACCTCATGAACAGTCCGGCCCCCTTCGTCTACGGCGACGGTTGGGCGCTCGGCAAGGGACCCGAGCACACCAAGCTGCGATGCCTGAGCAGCCTCAACCTGTACGGGATGGCCGTGTTGTATCGCTGGCTTCCAAAAGGCGAGTTTGAACCTAGCGAGGGCTCGGTCACGCTTCCGAAGGGGATTCCTTACCGCTGGTACTGCTAGCACGCTGCGAGCCCCCAACTGCGGTTCGCGCGCGCTACGAATCCCGCCGGGGGCACGGGGTAGGGCACTTCCTACATCTGTGCACGAAGCAAGAAAGTGAAGGCCGGCGGCAAATCTTGCCGGAGGCACAGCGAGCGAAGCGAGCGGAGCCCCTGACGCGCCCGCGACGTACCACCTCGCTACGTTTCGACCTCGATTAGCACCAAGGCATCACTTTGGCTCAACAAATGCCAGAATGTTGTATACTACAACACATGCTCACAGTACCCGAAGCAGCTCGGCGCAGCGGCAAGAATCCTGAAACGATCCGGCGCTGGATCCGCGAGGGAAAGCTCCGCGCGCGCAAGATGGGGACCCAGCACATCATCGAAGAAGACGACCTCGAGGGCGTCATCGGAGAGGGCCGTCTCCCAGTTCCTAAGTGGTGGCCCCGTCGCACCTCCTCTGGCGCCCCCCTCCCCGACGCGGTCGCCATCATCCGACAGCAACGCAACGAGCACTGAATTCGATGCTTGTGGTGGATGCGACGGTGGCATTCGACGCAGCATTCGACGCCATCGTCTTCGACAGGATCGAGCCCAGGAGCCCTGTCGGCCCCCCGTTGCTCTGGTCCGAGACCACCGCTGCACTCCGGCAGGCGGCCTTCCGGGGATCGGTCACCGACGACGAGGCATCCACCGCCCTCTCTCGCTTCCTGTCTTCTCCCATCGACCGCAGATCCCCTCGGCGGCTGTATGCAGAAGCCTGGAATCTGGCCGCCCAACTCGGCTGGGCCAAGACCTACGATGCCGAGTACATCGCACTTGCTCGTCTGCTCAACTGTCCTTTGCTGACCACTGATGGCCGGCTCAAGCGCCGGGCTGCTCATCTCGCCGAGATCATCGGCCCTACACAGCTATGACGACTCTCAAGTGAAGTCTCGTAGCTCGTCACAAGGTTTGAATAGCCGTCCGGGTAGAGGAACAAGGGGTGCAGCTCGCAGACCGCATCTGTGAGCTGGCGGTCAAGCTGGACGATCACTTCACGAGACACGCCAGCTAGATCAGCCGGTCGGGCCCGCGTGCGGAGGCAACCTGATCGTCGCCGGCATCGTGCGGCGGGGACGCCCCTACAACCCGGCGTGGTCCTACACGGTGGGTCCGAGCAGCATTTTCGTCGGCGAGGTGTTCGTGGAGGTCTGCGACGCGAGCCCGGAGTATGTCGAAGAGAACCGCCGCGAATGGTTGGGCGAGCAGTGGTGCCCCTGGAGCTCGAACGTTCAAGCCGTCGGCAGGTAAACGCCCGAGCGGAACCTTCATGCCGTCGCGGCAGCCGGTGAACTTGGATGGGCCAAGACCTACGACGCCGGATACGTCGCTCTTGCCCGGCTCCTCGACTGTCCTTCTGTTGACCACGGACGGGCGCCTCATGCGTCGAACGGCTCACCTGGCGGAGATCATCGGCCCCACGCAGCTTTGAGCCGGGGCCGGCCGGAGCGCGAGCTCGTCGGCCGGTACGAAGGACAGGACCCCTATCTAGATCTCACACGAGCCGCGTGATGGACCCCCGCCCTCCCCTCGAGGCCGTTGCCCAGCTGGGCAGGTCCGTGTGCGAACCAGAACCCGTGAGCGACCCCGTCCTCGATGTCGTGCAGCACGAACCACACGGTCTTGTTCAGCGTGGGCCCGCCGGGGATCACGACTTCCACCTGCGCGCTACCGGTGGCGTCGGGGTTCACCGTGTAGGTACCGGTGAAGGTGAAAGGCACGTTGACCTGCGCCTCGTCATCGGTCAGCAGGTTGGAGTATTCGACCCCCCCGCTCATGTTCCCGTTGCCGTCGGCCTTGAACGAGCCGAGCTCCCAGAAACCTCTCCCGGGGGTGCCATCCTGCTCCAGGACCCCGTCGGCAGCGAACGTGTAACGGCCCTGGAAAGTGTGATTGCCGATGGGCCGGCGTCCCTGTGAGCCGGTGGCCGGCACGACCACCCCGAACCCCACGACGGCGAGCGCCACCACCGCCAGCGGGACAATGACCCTGCGCCGGTTCCCCGTCATCCGTCCTCCCTTCCCCATCGCCACTGACGAAGATGCTAGCGAGGGGCCGGGAACTAGGCAATGCGGGATCTCGGGATGCGGGTGGGTGCCGACCGGCGGCTATCCCGTCAGCACGATCCGGTCCACGGTTCGCGCGAGCCCGAGGCGGCCGACGAGTCGGCGCGCCGCCGCCGCCCCACCACGGGGCATGAGGAGCATGATCCCGCCTCTCCGGGCGGCACTCGTCCCGAGCAGGGCCGCCCGCTGCGTGGATCGGCCGGCCGCCACGTACAGCACGTTCTTCGGCATCCCTCGGCGGAGCGACTCCTTCACTACGGCCGCGTTGCCGCCGAGCCGGGTGACCTCCGGCAGGCCCTCGAGGGCCGCGTCGCCGACCTCGTCCCGTCCCCCGACCACGAGCGCTTCGGGGATGTCGAGCTGGTCGAACGCTTCTTTGGTCGGTGCCGGCAGCGAGGTGCGAGTAGCGAACAAGACCGGATAGCGAAGGGCGGCTCCGAGGGCGGTGGCGGCAGGTGCGCTGCGGCTCGAGGGATCGACCACGATCGCGCCGCTGAACGCCGGCTGGTTCGCTTCCTTCTCCTCGTCGGTGCGAGGATCCATCGCGGTCGCGATGGCGACGGCCAGCTCCACGGCGGTATCCGCGGCCACGCGCGTCACGGCGTCATCGGCGACGCCCGCCTTCCGCAGCTGCTCCTCGATGGCCGAACCGAGAGTGGACTCGTCGCCCAGGATGTACGCGCCCGCCGGGTTCAAGCGGGCGATCTCGCCCCGCGCCTTCCTCGACAGGCCCCGTCGCTCCGAGAGGAGCAGAGGCGCCGAGCTCGAACGCGCCAGGACCGCGCCCGCGAGCGTCCCCGCGGCGTGGCTTTTGTTGACGATAACCACCTTGGTCACCGGCGCATTGTCTTTCTCCTCGCCGCCACCCGGGTAGGTGAAACGCGACAGTGCCACCGCTAGGTCGGCTGAGGTACGAGCGCGCAGCTGTTGAACGGGTACCGCGCCCCGCGCCGCGAGATCTACCTTGGCGAGGAAGATGTCCTGTGTGTCCGTGTCGGCGTTGCCGAGGCGGGAGTCGCTCCACGCCACGAGAACCTTGTTCCGTCCGAGGGGAACCGACTGCGCTCCCCAGAAGGGCCCGAAGTTGGTCTCGTCGCGCACCCCGACGTCGAGGTCGCGCGTCCGATCGGTGATGCGCCGGTTCGGCGAGAACGTTGCGCCGCCATCGGTCGAGTAGGCGTAGTAGACGTCCTCGTAAGCGACGCTTTCGCCTCCGTGTCCGGTCGAGGGTGACTCGGGATAGAAGTGCCGCCGGTCGTACCACGTGACGTCGAGCCGCCCTTGCGGGGTCAACGACAGCCACGGCGCGTTCTGTTCGACACCGTTGCCCACGCCGTCGTCGTTGATCCGGACCCGCTCCGACCACGTCTGTGCGGCGTCCGAGGACGAACGCAAGAAGACGTCGTTGTCCCCCGGACCGGCCTGGTAGACGACGTACAGCTTGTCCTCGGGATCGATAGCGAGCTTGGGCATGAACCCGGAGAACGTGACCGGAGTCTCGTCCGAGATCGTTCGTCGTTCCCACGTAGCCCCGCCGTCGGTCGAGACGGCGAGTCGCAGAGACTGCCGCAGCGCAACGAAGTTGTGGACCACGATGCCGCGGTAGGCGATGTAGATCGTGCTGTCGGATGCGACGACGGGTTGGGACTGCTCGCGCGCGGTCTCCTCCGGCCCGTTCACCTGGACCGGGGGAGAGAACGTCTTGCCGCCGTCGGTGGACGCCGTGAACATGACCGACTGCGGCCCGAACGATGCGCCTCCTTCTCCGGGGGCGACGCGCCACGCGGTGATGTACACCGTGTCGTTCTTCGGACCAGGCACGACCGCGACCTCGGGGCGGATGTACTCGATCTCGGCGACCTGTCCGGGGATGGCCACCTCGACGCGCCCGAAGCTGCGCCCGCCATCGCTGGACTTCGCAAGCAGGATGGAGTCTCCTCTGGGGTTCCCCTCGAACCCGGAGAAGGTCGTGTAGACGGAGTCACCCGAGCCGAACGCGACGGTGCCGTTGAGACGTCCCCAGCCCCCGTCGTCGAGCGGCGAACACGATCGCTGCGCGTAGCTCTCCGGCGCCTGAAGGGTCCCGCCGCTCCACGTCTTGCCCCCGTCGAAGCTGACGTGATGCTCGCATTCGGTGTCCCGGTACTCCTGGTTGACCTCGACCACGTGGCGGGGGTCCTTGGGGGCGACCGCCAGACCGACCACATCCCGGGCGCGGGCGGGCCGAGGATCGGGCCTCAGCACGTAGTTGGGCCCCACGCGGACCCCTCCCGCCGGGTCCGCCGCGGCGCGGGGGACCCCGGCACACAACATCACGGCGGCGAGCAGCGCACCGCTGGCAGATCTCATGCGGACCCCCTCCGAGGCGGCGGACACCTTCCCTGCTAGCCATGACCGATTCGCCCCCAACGGCCCGTTCTCCTGCGGGGACCCCTCGGGATCCCGGGTGGCCCCCCTGCCGCCATCCGAGGGAGTACGCTGACAGAAGTCCCAACTTGGGACGTCCGCTGGTGGGGCCTCTCTAGGCACCTACTCCTCTCCGGCCTTCGTCTGGAGAGGAAACAGCATGAGCCAGGTTCCCCTGTCGTCCGAGCTCCTTACGTCGCTACGCGAGCTGTCGTCGCTCCTCGAAGGCGACGACGTCCTGACCAGCACCCTCGATACCGTCGTGGACCTGGCCGTGAGCACGTTGCCGGGCTGTGACTCGGCCGGGGTCACGCTTCAGGGCGACGGCGAGCTCCGGACGGCGGCGGCCAGCAACGACTTTACGCTGGAGATGGACAAGATCCAGTATGACTACGGTCAGGGCCCCTGCGTCGAGGCGCTGCGCTCCGGCGAGTTCCGCCAGATCCACGCGCTGTCGGAGGAGACGCGCTGGCCCGAGTACTGCCGCCGGGCGATCGAGAAGGGGGTGGGGAGCAACCTCTCCTTTCCCTTGCGAGAGACCGGGGCCGCCGGGTGCCTCAACATCTACGCCAAGAGCGAGCGAGTGTTCGGCGAGCGAGCGATCGCGATCGGCGAGATCTATGCGTCCCAAGCCAGCGTTGCGTTGCGCAACGCGCAGACGTACTCGGCGGCGCGGGCTCTCGCCACTCAGTTGACCGAGGCGCTCAGGTCGAGAGACCTCATCGGCCAGGCCAAGGGGATACTCATGGAGCGCGAGCACGCGTCCGACGACGAGGCGTTCGCGATGCTGGTCACGATCTCGCAGAATGCCAACATCAAGGTCCGAGAGGTGGCCGAACGTCTGGTCCAGGACCGCTAGTAAGGAGGGTGGGTGACCACAGCTACCTTCGTCACCTCGCAAGGCACGTTCACAGCCCGGTTGTTCCCCGAGCATGCCCCCACCACCGTCGCGAACTTTATCGATCTCGCCACCGGCAAGCGCGAGTGGAAGGATCCCCGTGACGGGGCTCGAAAGTCCGAGCCGCTGTACGACGGCACGGTGTTCCACCGGGTGATACCCGACTTCATGATCCAGGGAGGGGACCCCGAAGGCAGCGGTCGGGGAGGCCCCGGATACCGCTTCGAGGACGAGGTCCCGCCAGGAGGTCCGAAGTTCGATCGTCCGGGACTGCTCGCCATGGCCAACTCTGGGCCCAACACCAACGGGTCACAGTTCTTCGTCACGGTCGCGCCGACGCCGTGGCTGACCGGCAAGCACACGATCTTCGGAGAGGTGACCGACGGCATGGACGTCGTCGAGGCGATCTCCAAGGTCGAGACGGGGGCGCAGGATCGCCCCGCCACCGACGTCGTGCTCGAACGTGTCGAGATCGCAGACGGGGCCGCGTAAGGCCTTCGGGTATCGGTGTCCCCGCTTCACCTTCTCCGGCTGCGGGCCAGCGCCCGGAACCTTCGTCGCTCGTCCGCCGCGGCGCGCCGGTCCCGTTTGAGGTGCAGGGCACGGAGCTCGCGCTGCAGCTTCTGGTAGCTCGTCCAGCGCTCCGCCGGGAGGGAGCCGTCCGCGAGCGCCGCCCGGACCGCGCACCCCGGCTCGCTGAGGTGGGCGCAGTCGTTGAAGCGGCACCCCCGTGCCACGGTCAGCACGTCATCGAACGACAGGTCGACGCCGTCGCCGGCATCCCACAGCTGTAGCTCGCGCATGCCGGGGGTGTCGATGATGGAGCCTCCGCTCGGAAGTCGCACGAGCTCTCGATGGCTCGTCGTGTGTCGCCCCTTGCCGTCGTGGCGGACCTCGTTCGTCTCGAGCTGGGCATCGCCGGCCAGCACGTTGACCAGGGACGATTTCCCGACACCTGAGGGACCGAGTAGCGCGACCGTCTTCCCGCGCCCGAGGTACGGCGCGAGGTCGGTCACTGCGGTTCCGGTCACGGTGCTGACGGCATGGATCGCGACGCCGATGGCGACCGACGCCACGGCACGCGCCGCCGCTCCCACGTCGGCGCAGAGATCTGCCTTGCTCAACACGATCACGGGGACCGCGCCGCTCTGCCATGCCGGCGCGAGGAAGCGCTCGATGCGCCGGAGGTTGGGCTCCTGATCGAGCCCGACGACCAGAAAGACACTGTCGACGTTCGCGGCAAGGACCTGCTCGCTGGTCTCGACCCCGGCGGCATGACGCGAGAGCTTCGACCTACGCGGCAACACCGCCTCGATCGTGCCGCTCCCGTCGGCCGACCGTCGCACGACGACCCAGTCTCCGACCGCGGGCAGGTCGGCACCTTCGCTCCGATGCCGCAGCCTCCCCGAGGGTCGGGCCAGCAACTCACCCTTCTCGGTGTACACGGTGCACGCCGAGCGGTGCCCGACGCTTACACGACCCGGGGTGCATGCTTCGTCCTCGAACTCTGTGAACGCCTGTTCCAGGGTGGCATCCCATCCCAGCTCTTCTAACGATGTGTAGTGCGACAATCTCTGCTCCAGTCCATGTCGACGGATGCGCGGGCGGATGCCCGCAACACGGAGCGGAGGACCTGGGTCTGCGCCCGGTGGAGATCGGCGCCGCGTGCGCGGCCGAGGATCAGCCTTGGATGCGGTCGAGGAGACTCAGGACCATCCGCGGTAGCACTCTGTCGTGGGCCATGGTCCGTCGCCTCCTCTCTGAGCCTCTCGGGGACACTGCTCGGCGGTTCATCTAAGACCTAGGTGGTCCCGGCGTCAAGCCCGGGCTCGCCGGCCGCCGGTTCGGGGACGTCCTGATGGTGCTCCCATTCGGCCTCCCCGATGAACGCGATGCCGCCCAGGATCGCGACCGCTCCCCAACCCTTCACGCTCGACGGTCGCTGGTTCATGACCAGCGACGCGGCTCCGAAGAGGATCGAGGCGACGCCCGCGCACCATGCCGGGATCCGCCACCCGCGGGTCTTGAGCGACGCGACCAGCGCGACGAGGACGATGGCGATGCCCATCACCGCCATCGTCGCCCAGTGGAGGAACTCGGTGTGCTCGTTGGAGAGCGGGAGGTTGCGCTGTCTCGCCGCCTGATCCAGCACGAACGCTCCGAACCCGAGCGCGCCCATGCCGGCCATCGCACCGAGTGTCCCGCTGAACCGGCCCGGGGTGAAGATCTCCCGGCGCGCCGGATGGAGCAGTGTCAGGATCGCGAGCGGTACGCCCATGATCACCACCGGCTCCGGCTCCATCGCGAGCGAGAGAGACATGGCGATCAAAAAGGACACGGGGACCATGAAAGCCTGCTGCATCGCTGCTGGTTTGGTCTCGGGCCGGTGGACCTGGAGGAGCAGCGGTACGGCCAGCAGGACGAACACCACGATGCCCCAGGCGACGTCGTGCACCTGGTGGCCCTTGGTGGAGTCGTCGAACCACGGGGCGGTCAACGCCGGGACCCCTCCCATCATCACGCTGTAGAACAGCCCCGCCAGCGCCGCCAGGGCCATCAGGGCGATGCGGCGCACCCGCGGTCCTCGCGGCGCGCCGACGCGATCGTCCACTGCCGCAGTCGACATGGTGCCCCCCTTCCCGTGAGCTGACTTTCGAGGATCATCCCCCGCGGCGTCCGTCCCGAAACCGTTACGGGCGCGCGCCCCACCCCCGCCGACCCTCGGGTTCCACCTACACACAGAGCGCGGTTTCACCCACTCGGCGTAGGGTCGCGACCATGGGGCGTTGCGGCCGGTTCGGCATGCTCGTCTGTGCTGGAGCCGCGGCGGCGCTCCTGGCGTCTCCCAGGGCCACGGTCCGCGCCCAGGAGCCGCCCCCGGATGGGGGCGAGCTGTACCTCCAGTACTGCGCCTCGTGCCACGGCGCCGGCGCCGGCGGTACGGCCAACGGGCCGTCGCTCCTCGGGGTAGGGCCGGCGGCGGTCGATTTCCAGCTGCGCACCGGGCGCATGCCCCTGTCCGATCCCGCACGCCAGGCTCAGCGGAAGCCCTCACCCTTCGAGCCACAGCAGATCGAGGCCCTGGTCGACTACGTCGCGTCGCTGAGCCCGGGCGGTCCTGCGATCCCCTCCATCGCGCCGGAGCAGGGCGACCTGGCCGCCGGCTCGGAGCTGTTCATCAACGAGTGCGCGCCGTGCCACGGGGCAACCGGCAATGGAGGCGCGGTGGGAGCGGACGCCCTCGCTCCCCCCGTCGGCAACGCGAGCCCGTTGGAGGTTGCCGAGGCGACCCTCACCGGGCCCGGACAGATGCCACGCTTCGCGTTCTCACCCGAGGAGCTGGACGCGATCGTCGCGTTCACCGAGCACCTGCGCACCACCCCGGCGCACGGCGGCGCCGACATCGGCGGCATCGGGTCGGTGCCCGAAGGCTTCGTTGCGTGGTTCGGGGGCGCCCTGACGCTGGTCGTGATCGCCTATGTCGTAGGCAAGAGCTGGGGGCGCGAGGGATGAAGGGGGAACGCGCCATCGCGGTGTGCTTCGTCGTATCGGCGATCGCGTCTGCGGGCCTCCTCGCCGTGTACTTCCTGGGCGGAGGGGCCCCGGCGGAGGGGGTGCTGCTGGGGATCGCGCTCGGTGCACTGGGCATCGGGTTCGTCGTCTGGTCGGTCGCCATAGCGGTCCAGGACGAGGTCGAGGAGCGCGGCGAGCTGAGCTCGCCCCCCGGCGAACGGGCGGCGGCCGAAGCCGCGGCCGAAGCCGGCGGTGTGACTCGCCGTGCCGCGTTGAAGCGCCTGCTGATGGGCGCGCTCGCTGTCCTCGGGGCTGCATTCGCGGTGCCGGCGCTCTCGTTGGGTCCCCTCCCGGGCCAGTCGCTATCCAGGACGAAGTGGAGCAAGGGCGCTCGGGTCGTCGACGGCGAGGGGAACCCAATGCGCGCCGAGGAGCTTGGTCTCGAGACCGTGCATACCGTGTTCCCGCAGAGCTTCGAAGGCGAGGCCGACTCTCAGGCCGTCCTCGTGAAGGTGCCCGAGGAGCTGCTCGAGCTCGACGAGGACGCGGCCGCGTTCGCCCCCGGCGGGGTCGTCGCCTATTCCAAGATCTGCACGCACGCGGGTTGTCCGGTGGGGCTGTACCGGGCCGATGCGCACGAGCTCCTGTGCCCCTGCCATCAGTCGACGTCCGACGTCTTGCGAGGGGCGGTGCCTACCTACGGGCCCGCTGCTCGTCCTCTTCCCCAGCTGCCGCTCGGCATCGACGATGAGGGGATGCTGATCGCGCTCGGAGACTTCCTCGGTCCCGCGGGACCGAGCTTCTGGAACATGTCCGGAGAGGATGCGTCGTGAGGGAGTGGCTCGACGAGCGTCTGGGCACCGCGGGTCTGACCAAGACCGCTCTGCGCAAGGTCTTCCCCGACCACTGGTCGTTCCTGCTCGGCGAGATCGCGCTGTTCGCGTTCGTGGTCCTGGTCGCGACCGGTACCTTCCTCACTCTGTTCTACCGCCCGGATGCCGCGCCCGTCATCTACGAGGGCCCGTTCGAGCCCCTCCAGGGCCGGGAGACGTCCGCCGCGTTCGAGTCCGTGATGCGCATCAGCTTCGAGGTCCGGTCCGGTCTCGTCATGCGCCAGATCCACCACTGGGCCGCGCTCGTGTTCGTCGCCGCGATCGTGGTGCACATGGTGCGCGTGTTCTTCACGGGGGCGTTCCGCAAGCCGCGCGATATCAATTGGTTGGTGGGGATCGGGTTGCTGCTGATCGCTCTCGGGATGGGGTTCACCGGCTACTCTCTCCCAGACGACCTGCTATCTGGTACCGGGCTCCGCATCGCGTACTCGGTGCTGCTGTCGATCCCGTTCGTCGGTCCGCACCTAGCGTTCCTCGCGTTCGGCGGCGAGTTCCCGACCGAGAGCGTGATCTCCCGATTGTTCGTGATGCACGTCATGTTGTTCCCGGGGATGATCGTGGGGCTCTTGGTGGCGCATCTCGCGATCCTGGTCCGCCAGAAGCACGCCCAGTTCGCCGGGCCCGGCCGGACGGAGACGAACATCGTGGGTCAGCGGTTGTGGCCGTCGCAAGCGCTGAAGTCCCTCGGACTCCTGTTCCTCACCGCCTCGGTACTGGCATTGATGGGGGGACTGATACAGATAAATCCCGTGTGGGACTTCGGCCCCTTCGTACCCACCAGTGTCAGCTCGCCGGCACAGCCGGACTGGTACATGGGCTGGCTCGAGGGAGCCTTGCGGTTGTTCCCCCCGATCGAGTTCACGGTCTTCGGGGTCACGATCGCCTCGTCGTTCCTGCCCGGCGTCCTCATACCAGGCGCGATATTCACCGGGCTTGCACTGTGGCCCTGGATCGAGCGCCGCGTCACCGGCGACCAGGGCGATCACCATCTTCTCGACCGGCCGACCGACGTCCCGCTGCGGTTCGCGGTGGGTGTGGCAGGGCTCGTCCTATTCCTCGTGCTGACCCTTGCGGGGGGCAACGACGTGCTGTCGCTGCTGTTCGACGTGTCGATCGCGCGCATCAACCTGTTCCTGCGCGCCGCGGTATTCGTTGGTCCCGCCCTGGCGGCGCTCCTCGCCGCGCGCTTCGCTCGCAGCGTGGGTTCGGACGTCTTCGAAGGCAGCGTGCGTGGTCCGGGGGTCCGGCTGAAGCGTGGGCGGGAGGGTGGCTTCACCGAGGCGCCCTGACCCCTACCCCTCATTGGTCGAGCTGGCGGCTCCATCCCCACAACGCGGACGCGCCGAACGCGCTCCCCGGGATCCAGAACCAAGCTCCGTACAGCGCGCCCAGCCCTATCAGCATCGCGGCGAGGGCAACGGCTACCGGCCAGATGCTCGAACGCGGCAGCGGCTCTTCGGTCAGCTCGAGGGGCGCACTCGGCCCGTCACCGGGATCGTCGTGGAACCCCAGGGCGCGGTCGGCCGCCCCGAGGGCCCGGTTGCCCCGCGCGCCCCTCCCGGGAAGGAGCTCGCGACGGGCTCCCCGTACCGTGAGTGCGATGACCGACACGAACAGCAGCGACCCCACGACGATGCCGATCAGCAGCAGGGTCCCGGCCTCCTCGTAGCTGACGAACCAGTAGATCGCGGCGATCACCAGGGCGTACAGCGCAGTTCGCACGAAGAAGCGGATCTCCTCAGCCACCGGAATCACCTTGACGGGCATCGAACACCGGGCGCGTCGAGCGCACCGGAGGGAGCGCCGCGAAGTTGTGCGCCGGGGGAGGCGAGGACGTCGCCCACTCGAGCGTGTTCCCCTCCCACGGATCGTCGCCGGCAGGCGGACCCGTGCGCATCGAGATGAAGAAATTCGCTACGAACGCCACAACTGACAGCCCGACGATGGCCGCCCCGATCGTGCTCAGCAGGTTGAGGTCACCCCAGCCGTACCCGGGCTCGTAATCACTGATGCGCCGCGGCATGCCGTCGATACCGAGTTGATGCATCGGGAAGAAGGCCAGGTTCATCCCGATCAGCATCGGCCAGAACTGCAGGCGCGCGAGCCGTTCGCTCATCATGCGTCCGGTGAACTTCGGCAGCCAGTAGAAGAGGCCGGCGAAGGCGGCGAAGACGCTTCCTCCGAACAGCACGTAGTGCATGTGCGCGACCACGTAGTAGGTGTCGTGCACGGCATAGTCGATCGGCGGCGACGACAGGAACACGCCGGTGATGCCTCCGACGAGGAACATGAAGAGGAATCCCGCCGCGAACAGCATCGGCGCGGGGAAGCGCAGCTTGCCTCGCCACATCGTCGCGATCCAGTTGAAGAACTTGATGCCGGTAGGGACCGCGATCAGCATGGAGGTGGCGCTGAAGAACGAGTTGTTGACGGCGCCCGTGGTGAACATGTGATGCGCCCACACGGAGATGCTGTACGCCCCTATCAGCAGGGTGGCGAAGACGAATCCCCGGTAGCCGAACAACGGCTTCCGGCTGAACACGGGGATGATCTCGCTGATCACGCCGAAGAACGGCAGGATGGCGATGTAGACCTCGGGGTGCCCGAAGAACCAGAACAGGTGCTGCCACAGGATCGGACTGCCCCCTGCCGCCGGGTCGAAGAACCCGCCCCCGAAGCGGCGGTCGATGAACAGCATCGCAAGGGCCGCGGTCACCACGGGGAACGTGAACAGCATCAGGGTGGATGTGACGAGCACGTTCCACACGAAGATCGGGATGCGGAACATCGTCATCCCCGGGGCGCGCAGGCCGAAGATCGTCGCGATCAGGTTGATGGCGCCGATCGCTCCGGAGACGCCGCTGAGGAGGAGGCCGATGATCCAGAGGTCGACCCCGCTGCTCGGCGTATAGGTGCTGGTGGACAGAGGCACGTAGCCGGTCCATCCGATCGGCGCCGCGCCTCCGGCGGTCAGGAAACCGGAGAAGACCACCAGGCCCGCGAACAGGTAGAGCCAGTAGGAGAGGGCATTCAGCCGGGGAAAGGCGACGTCCGGCGCGCCGATGTGCAGGGGAACGAGATAGTTGGCCAGACCGATCCCGAGCGGCACGACGAAGAAAAACATCATGCCGGTGCCGTGCATCGTGAAGAGCTGGTTGTAGGTCGACCTGTCCAGGACCTGCAACCCGGGGGCTGCAAGCTCGGCACGCATCACGAGTGCGAACAGGCCCGAGACGATGAAGAAGCACACGCTCGTGACCATGTAGAGGATGCCGACCTCCTTATGGTCCACGGTGGTCACCCAGCGAGCGATACCGGCGTGCCGGGGCGCCCGGTGCACCGTGTCAGCCGTCGCCATCGTTCTCTCCCTCCTGCATCGCCAGCCACGCTTCGAACCGCGCCTCGTCCACGGCCCGGATAGAGAAGTCCATCTCATCGTGTAGCAGGCCGCAGAACTCCGCGCAGAACGCGTCGAAGGTCCCCTCTTCGTCGATCGCGACGGTCAGAGAGTTGACGCTCCCGGGGTTCACGTCGCGTTTGAGCAGCAGCCGGGGCACCGAGAATGAGTGCACCACATCGCTCGATGACAGCTCGAACGTGACCGGTCGGCCGGTGGGTACGACCACCTCTGCCGGAGCGTCGGGGAGGCTCGCGACCTCGACCCCGCCCGGATACGTGAACGACCACCCCCATCGGAAGGCCTGGACCTTTACGTGTAGCGAATCCCGAGGCGGGTCCTCGTTGATCTCGTTCAATCCCCTTACCGAGACCGCGAACAGGACGGCCACGATCACCGTCGGGATCGCGAACCACAGGATCTCGAGCGGCACGTTCGCATCGAACTGGGACGCAGGTCCGTCGTCGCCGCGCTTGTCGCGGTACCTGATCAGCGACCACAGGATCAAACCCGCGGTGACCGTGAAGATCGCCACGGCAGCTACGGAGAAGAAGTCGTACAGCCGCTCAACCTCGGCCGACTGGGGTCCCACCGCGCGGGGCGCACACGAGGACAGGGCCGTTCCGGCGGCCGCGAGCCGCAGGAGAAGCGGGAGCCGAGTCACCACCTCAGCCTATCGAGGCGCCGCCGAGCGAGGGGTCGCTTGGTCGGGTCGAGCGCCGTACTCTCGTGCCATGTCGACGAGCGCGGCTGCGGTGGATCGTCCTCGTGACGGGGACCGCATGGCGCCTCAACGCCTCGGCATGTTGCTCTTCGTGTGCTCGGAGGTGATGTTCTTCGGCGGTTTGTTCGCCGCGTACTTCGCTCTACGCGCGCTCGAGGTGTCGTGGCCGCCCGAGGGAACGCCTCGGTTGAGCTTCGGTCTGCCCGCTCTGTTCTCGGCGCTGTTGGTCGCGTCCTCGCTCACGATGCACGTGGCCGTCGGGGCTCGTCTGCGAGGTGATCGGGTGTGGGCCCGGTGGCTGGGGCTGACGATCGCGCTCGGGACGGTGTTCCTCGGCGGACAGGTGTGGGAGTACGCCGAGCTCGGACGGGAGGGCTTCGGGCTGTCGAGCAACGCCTACGGCTCGCTGTTCTTCACCATGACGGGGTTCCACGGGCTGCACGTTCTGGGCGGTCTGGCCTTGCTGTCCTTGCTGTTGGTCCGGTCGCTGGCGGGCTCCGATCGGGTCGGCCATCCGGGCTTCGCCGAGGCGTGCGGCTACTACTGGCACTTCGTGGACGCCGTCTGGGTGCTGCTGTTCGTGACGCTCTACGTCGTGCGGTGATGACGGGCGAGGTTCTCGGCTACGTCGCGGCCTGGGGCGCGTTAGCCATCACGGCCGCCGTCTACCTGGGCGCGCTCGGGCGGGTGCGCGGCCGTTCGCGCGGGCGCGCCGTGGCGTTCGTCGGCGGGCTCGCCCTGCTGGGCGCGAGCGTCGCGTCCCCGATCGCTCAAGCCGCAGAGGAACTGCTGTCGTGGCACATGGTCCAGCATCTCGTCATGGTCTTCGCGGTCGCCCCGCTGCTCGTTCTGGGCGCGCCGGTGACCCTGGCCCTGCGTGCGGCACCGGGCCGCGTGCGTGCGGCGGCGGGCCGACTGATGCATCGTGGGTTCCCCCGCCTCTTGCTCCATCCGATGACGGCGTGGATCGGCTTCGCGCTCGTGCTGTGGGGTGTCCACTTTTCACCGCTGTACGACCTGGCTGCAGGCGATCCGCTGTGGCACGCGCTGGAGCACGGCCTCCTCCTCGGGGCCGCGCTGCTGTTCTGGATCCCGGTCGCGGGTGGCGCGCCGGGCCCGCGCCTCTCGCATCCCGTGCGGCTCCTCTATCTCGTCGCAGCCATGCCGATCCAGGCATTCCTGGGCCTCGCGATCTACTCGGCCGGCGCGGTGCTCTATCCGCACTACGCCGAGGAGCGCTCGGCGGCGGCCGCGTTCGGCGACCAGCGCGACGCCGGGGTCATCATGTGGGTCGGTGGGGACCTCGCGTTCGTCGGGGCAATCGCCGTCGTGGTGTGGGGATGGATGCGCCGCGCCGACCTCGATGCGCGCCGCGAGGACCGCCGCGTCCAGCGGGCGGCTTAAGGTGCACCCGCGGCGGGCGTGGGGGTCTGCGGGTCGTAGACCAGGCCGTGTCCGTACGCGTAGAGGTCGCCGATCTGTACCGGGAGCCGGCCACCCGGCGGCGCCCCGAAGATCACTCGCGCGGCGGCCTCCACGACCGGTGGGTTCGGATAGGACCACGGCCCCTGCGCGTAGGTCGCGATGAACCCGTCGACCTCCGGGAACGCGGCGATGTCGTAGGGGAGCCCGAGGGCGACGGCAGTCACGGGGACGCCCGTCCGCGCCAGAGCCTCGAGGAGGAGCACCTGCGAGAAGGCGACGTCGTCGCGCGTGTAGGTCGTCACCACGACGTGGTCGGCGTCGCCCGCGAGGGTCACGGCGTGGTCGATCTCGGCAGCGGTCGGGAGCTCGGAGCTCGTCTGGTAGGCGACGACCCGGCTTCGCCCGGACCGCTCGAGAGCGCGCGCGAGGCGTTCGGTCTCGGCAACACCCGTCACCAGGACGCTTGCAGGCGCTCGTGGATCCAGCGGGAGTGTCCCGTCGTTCTTCACCAGGGTGATCGATCGCTCGGCGAGCGCATCAGCTTCGGTCCGCGCGGCCGCATCTCCGATCGCCGCGGCGGCGACCTCGACGTCGACGGGCGGCTTCTCGAAGACGTCGTAGGTGCACTTCAGCGCCAGCACCCGCCGCGCCGAGGCACGCACCCGGTTCTCGCTGAGCTCGCCGTCATCCAGTGCGGCGAGCAGCGCGTCGATCGTCTCCAGGTGCTCGGAGAAGGTTCCTATCGACATGATCACGTCGGCTCCGGCCTTCGCGGCGAGGACCGCCGCGCCGGCGCGCCCCCATCGGTCGGCGACCGCCGCCATGTTCATCGCATCGGTCACGATCACCCCTCGATAGCCCATGTCTCGGCGCAGCAAGCCACGCAGGACCGCGGGGGACAGGGTCGCGGGCAGATCGGGGTCGATCGCCTCGAGCACCACGTGCGCGGTCATGATCGTGTCGGCGCCGGCATTTATCGCCGCCTGGAACGGGGCCAGATGGATCCGCTCGAGCGCGGCTCGGTCGTAAGACTCGACCGGTAGCCCCGTATGTGAATCGACCTCAGTGGCTCCGTGACCCGGGAAGTGCTTCGGCGTGGCGATCATCCCTTCGGCGCGGTAGGTACGGACCTGCTCGGCGGTCAGCCGGGCGACCAGGGCGCGCCGGGCGGAGAACGAGCGCACCCCGATCACGGGGTTCTCCGGGTTCGTGTTCACGTCGGCAACCGGAGCCAGTGCCCAATCGAAGCCCGCGGCGGCGGCTTCCGACGCGGTGATGCGCGCGGCGGTCGCCGCGTCGGCCGGATCGCGCGCCGCGCCGAGGCCCATCTGCAGCGGAAGGATGGTCGCGTCGGTGACCTTGTGGGCGAGGCCGAACTCGAGGTCGGCGGCGATCAGCAGTGGGATCCGGCCCGGGGTATGCGCCGCCCACCTCTGCAGCCGCCGGTTGTAGCGAGCTGCATCGATCGCCGAGCTCTGCTCGGTGATGATGACCGAGCCGATCCGGTGATCCCGGACCAGGGCGTGGATCTCGTCGGGGTCGGATGCCGGCCCGGCCGAGGCCATGATCATCTGCCCGACCAGAGCGCGTACGCCCATCCGTGTGAGCTTGCGCTCCACGACCTCGTCGCAGCTTCGTTCCGAGCTCGCTTCCGGCGCGCCCTCGGCCTCAGCTTCGACGGGTGGCCCTCCCGGTCGGTCGCTGGTGTCGGCGAACGCCACCGTGGTCGCGGTTCCGACGGTGGACGCGAGGACGACTGCAAGGAACATGTCGCGCCACCAGCTCATGGGTCACCTTCGTCGCGCCGTTGGGGAAGTTACAAAGGGTACGCCCGCAGACGGTTGCGCCGCCCGGAGTGACGAGCCGGTCCGGCTCTAGCGCCGCTTCTTCTTCTTCTTGACCGGCGGCTGCGCGTCGTACTCGAAGCTAGCCGCGGCCGCCTGTGAGGTTTGGCCCGCCCATAGACACACGATCGCCTTGGTCATCCCGGCGGGCACGACGCCCTTCTCCCCACCCGGTTCGCGCGTGCCGATCTCGACGACGGGCGGCCCCGAGAGGGGATCGGTGACGTCCGTGTCGAAGTTCGCGTAGAAGACGATGTCGAGGTCGGGCGACCCCACGCCGCCCGTCGGCTCGAGCGTGAACCTGCCGCCCCACGTCTTCTTATCGATATCGAAGTGGTGGCCGAACAGGCTGTTGACCTGTTCCTGCGTCACCTGCGCGAACCTGCGCTGGAACCCCGCGAAGCAGTCCTCCGGCGCCTGCGGGTGGGGGCTGGGGAGCACGATGGTCCCTTCCTCGGTCTGACCCGCGGACCGAGACAGCGCGGCGCCGGGCACGGCCACGAGGGCCAGAGCCAGCAGGGCGGCGAGAGGTTTGCGCATCCCGAACCGATTCGACGCCCGCGGTCGGTCTCCTGCGGGCGCTCTCGCCGGATCCGCAGCGTCCCGACCCGCCCGCCTAGGTTCGAAGGGATCGTGCTGGGTATCCAAGCCAGGTGAAGGTGCTGGTGGTGGTCGTCGTGGTCGCGATCGTGTGCGTGGCGCTCTTCGTGACCGGCGTCTTCTCGCCCGACCGTTCGAGACGGATGCAGCGGCGGGTTGACGATCTCTCCCACCAGGGTGAGAGGAAGGGCGAGGAG
>JBHENN010000032.1:0-29275 GCA_046262015.1 Actinomycetota bacterium
GTCTCCTACGCCGCCTTCGCCTACCTCTTCCGGGTCCCCGAGCTCGCGCTTCTGCGCGGTCTGTTCCGCCGGGGTGCCAAACCCTCCAGCGACGGCCCCGATGGCCGATAATCACAGCATGACGCGCCATCATCGTGACGAGCGCGGGGTCATCACGTCGTGGTTGCTCAAGATCGTGATCGGCCTCGCGATCTTCTCCGTCGTCATCTACGACGCAGGGTCGATCGCCGTGAACTTCTTCGGGGTGGACAGCGCCGCGGAGGAGATCGCGGTCGAGATCTCGACCGACATCGCGAGCGGCGTGCAGCTGACCTCCGTGCAGATCGAGGACAGGGCGCGCGAGCTGGCCCGGGAACGCAAGGCGAGGCTGCTGGAAGCGACCCTCGATCCCGAGGGCGTCTTGGTCATCAAGCTGAGAAGGAGGGCCGACACGCTCATCGTGGGGCGGATCTCCGCGGTGCGGCATTGGGCGCGAGCGACCGGAGACGCACGCTCCGGGACGCGCCCCAGTGCGTAGGTGACCTCGCCCAACGACGTCCTGGCCGAGCGCTATCTGCTGGAAGAGCCGGTAGCGCACGGGGGCATGGCGACCGTGTGGAAGGCGCGCGACGAGGTGCTCGCCCGCCCGGTGGCGGTCAAGATCCTGCACCCGCACCTCTCGGAAGACCGGGTGTTCATCGATCGCTTCCGCCGGGAGGCGATCGCCGCGGCGAGGCTGAGCCACCCCAACATCGTCGCGATCTACGACACCGGCCAGCACCCCGGCGATGCTGGAGGCGAGAGCCAATACATCGTCATGGAATACCTCTCCGGGGGCACCCTCGCGGCATTGGTGGCCGCTCAGGGCGCGCTCGATCCCGACCGGGTGGTGACCATGGGGACGGCCGTATGCGCCGCGC
This sequence comes from Actinomycetota bacterium, assembly GCA_046262015.1. Taxonomy (GTDB): domain Bacteria; phylum Actinomycetota; class CADDZG01; order CADDZG01; family WHSQ01; genus JBHENN01. The sequence goes on from JBHENN010000032.1 coordinate 900, forward strand.
TCGCATACGCGCACGGCGGCGGCGTGATCCACCGGGACGTCAAGCCGGGCAACGTGCTGCTCGCGCACGACGAGACCCTGAAGGTCGGCGACTTCGGCATCGCGAAGGCCGCGTTCGACAAGGGCGACATCACGACGACGGGCGCGATCCTCGGGACGGTCACCTACCTCTCTCCCGAACAAGCACGCGGCGACGAGCCCGACGCACGCAGCGATCTCTACTCCCTCGGGGTGACGCTGTACGAGCTCGCTGTCGGACGCCCTCCGTTCGCGGAGGAGACCCCGCTCGCCACCGCGATGAAACACCTGAGCGAACCTCCTCCGGCTCCGCGCAGCATCAAGCCGGGCGTGCCGCGCGCGGTCGAGGCGGTCCTCATGCGGGCACTCGAGAAGGACCCCGCGGCGCGCTATCCCTCGGCCGAGGAGATGGGTCAGGCGCTGGCGCGTGCCGGTTCGGGGAGCGCCGCGGCACGCTCGTTCGCCGCCGGCGCGCCGCCCCGATCCGCGCCGGCGGTGCGATCGGGCTCCTTCCTCTCGGAGTACCGCTGGCTGTTCCCGGTGCTCGCCCTCGTCGGGTTGGCTCTCGTGGGCGTGCTGCTCATCCCGCCCGACGACCTCCCCGCCCGGCTCGGAGGCGAGGGCAACGGGCGAGGAGGCGGCGGTACGCCCCTCGAGGTGCGCGCGGTCGACGACTTCGATCCCCACGGTGATGACGGCGAAGAGCACTCCTCGGAAGCGCCCCTTGCCGCCGATGGGGACCCCGACAGCGCGTGGAACACGAGCTCGTACAGCTTCGGGAACGGAGGGCTCGGCAAGCCGGGGGTCGGACTGATCTTCGACCTCGGCAGCGCGCGGGCGGTAGGACGCGTCGACGTGTCGACACCTGAGCCGGGGATGACGTTCGAGGTGCGCGCGGCTGATGAGCGTGGACTCACGGAGACCGACTTCGAGCTCGTCGTGCGGCCGGAGCCGGGCGAGGATGCGGTTGTCTTCGAGGAGCGGAGCGCGCGCTACTGGCTCATCTGGATCACGCGGCTGCCCGGTTCCCGCGCCTCCATCGCCGAGGTGAGCTTCCGTGCGCCCTGATCGGGCCGGGACGACCGACGAGGATCTCCTCGCTCTCTTCCTGGAACACGACGACGAGGCGTTCGCAGAGCTCATGGCACGCCACGAGGACCGCATCTTCGCGGTGACGCTGCGCATCACGGGGAACCGCGCCGACGCGCTCGACGCCACGCAGGACGCCTTCATCGCCGCCTACCGGCGCGCCGGGTCCTTCCGCGGGGACGCTTCGTTCGGGACATGGCTGTACCGCATCGCGATCAACAGCTCCAAGGACCTGTTGCGCAAGAAGGCCCGAGCGCCGGTCCCCGAGGGAGATCCTTCGGCCTTCGACCGGCCGGCATCAGCGCGCCGGGTCGAGGACGACGTGGGCCTCAGGGTCGACGTGAGCCGGGCCCTCGCCATGCTGCAGGACGAGTACCGCGAGTCGGTGGTCTTGCACGACCTCGGCGGGGTTCCCTACGACGAGATCGCCCGCATCACCGGGGTGAGCATCGGGACCGTCAAGTCCCGGATCAGCCGCGGTCGCAGGAAGCTGGCCGACCTGATGGAACAACCGCGGCGCTCCGGGGCGTCCAAGGAAACGACATGACGACGATCGACCACGAGCGCTGCTCCGAGCTCCTGCCCGCGTTCGAGCGGGGCGAGCTCGCCGCGCCCGAGGCGGCCGCGGTGACCGCCCACCTCGAGGGCTGCCCGGGATGCACCCGGGAGAGGGCCGCGGTGCGGGCGCTCGTTACCGATGCCGGCATCGCTCCCCTGACCGGTGACGAACGGGTCGCCCTCCACCGGGGCGTGCTGGACGCGGTCCGGGAGGCCCCGCGCGCGGCCGACATCCTGCCGCTGCGGCGCGCCGCCTCCCCGTGGCGTGCCCGGGTGGGGCAGGTCCTGGCCGCCGCGGCGATGATCGCGGTGATCGGGGTCGGCCTCGCCACCGTGGGCGGTGGCCTGGGCGGGAGCGACACTGCCCTGGAAGGCGGGGGCGGCGGGGCCGAAGCCACCAAGGACCAGGCTGTCCCCGCTCCGGAGACCGGGCGCGATGCGGCGGCCGGAGGCAGCGGCGGCGCGCTCGCCCCCGGGCTCGAACCGACCTTCGTCCGCGATGCCGGCAAGGTCAGCGCATCGTCGCTGCGTGCCCTCGGCAAGAGCGGGTTCCGGAGCGACCGTGCGCTGAACGCGACCGCGGGCGAGACCGCCTCGCAGGAAGGGGACGAGTCCGCTCCCGAAGGGTTCGACAAAGACGTCGACGCGCTCGCGGGCCCGCTCTTGAACCGGCTCGCCCGGAAGGCGCCCGGCGGCGCGGGGCTGGTCCGTCGCTGCGGCGGCTCGGTGCTGTCGAGCCAGGCCTACCGCATCGTGCCGGTGTACGGCGCCTATGCGCGCCTGGGCGGGCGGGCGGTGCTCGTCCTGGGGTTCCGATGGAGCGACGCCGGAGGCCCCCTCGACCGCTTCATGGTGTGGGCGTGGCCGCGCGGGTCGTGCGACGTCCCCGTCGCTTACAGCCAAGGCCCGATCGGGCAGCGCTAGGGGCCGTCGCGGAATCGGTTCCCGCTCCGGCGCGTTGGTTAGGGTGTGACGCACATGAGCGAAGCGCCCAAGGACGACATCGCGCGCATGATCATCATCGGGTCGGGTCCCGCGGGCCTGACGGCCGCGGTGTACGCAGGACGCGCCAACCTGACACCGCTGATCATCGAAGGCGTCGAGGCCGGTGGGCAACTGATGCTAACCACCGACGTCGAGAACTACCCCGGCTTCGTCGACGGGATCATGGGTCCCGAGCTGATGGAACGGATGCGCAAGCAGGCGGCCCGGTTCGGCACTGAATTCCTCACCGACAACGTCACCTCGGTCGACCTCGCGAGCCCGCCGTTCACCGGCCGCGCCGGGGGGCGCGACTTCCAGGCTCATTCGGTGATCGTGGCGACCGGCGCAACGGCACGGATGCTCGGCGTCCCCGGCGAACGGGAGCTGCTCGGGCACGGTGTATCGACATGCGCAACCTGCGACGGTTTCTTCTTCAAGGACCAGGAGCTGTTGGTCGTAGGCGGCGGGGACACCGCTATGGAGGAGGCCAACTTCCTCACCCGGTTCGCCTCCAAGGTCACAGTGGTCCACCGGCGCGACTCACTCCGGGCCTCGAAGGTCATGCAGGAGCGCGCCTTCGAGAACCCGAAGGTCGAGTTCCTGTGGGACTCGCAGATAACCGAGGTACTCGGGAACGGCAAGGTCGCCGGCGCCCGCATCAAGAACCTCAAGACGGGAGAAGACGGGGAGGTCCCCGCGGGCGGCGTCTTCGTTGCGATCGGCCACATCCCCAACACCAGCCTGTTCGAAGGACAGATCGACCTCGAGGGCGGTTACATCACGACCAACGGCGTCGACACGCACACCTCGGTGCCGGGCGTCTTCGCGGCCGGCGACGTGGTCGACTTCCGCTACCGTCAGGCGGTCACCGCAGCCGGGATGGGCTGCATGGCGGCGATGGACGCCGAGCGCTATCTGGAGGCCAAGGGACTCTAGGGTCCGAACCACCCCCGGCGCGCGAGCGTCTTAGTGTGCAGCCATGCGCAGGATCTGGCTCTGTCTGGCGGTTCTAGTCGTGCTCGCCGCGCCCGCCCAAGGCGTCACGCGCGGCTACCTCCGGCCGGTCGCCGCGAACGGGATGGTGTTCCCCGTGGCCCGCACCGGCTGGTACTCGGTCATCAACTTCGCCCACGACTGGCACGCCCCGCGCATGCGCCTGATCGACGGCAGATGGCGCCAAGTAGGGGTCCACGAGGGGCTCGACGTCTTCGCCGAGCCGGGGACCCCCGTCCGGGCCGTCCTGGGTGGACGGGTGGAGGCGATCGGATGGACGTTCTACTCGGGCTGGCGCGTCGGCATCCGCGGCGACGACGGCCGCTACTGGTTCTACGCGCACCTGCGCCGCTTCGCCGACGGGCTGTCGGTCGGGGATCGGGTGGCCGCGGGCGCGGCCATCGGGCGCGTCGGGAACACCGGCTACGGCGCCGAGCCGGGCCACGACAACGAGTTCACCTACCACCTCCATCTCGGGATCATGGAACCGACGGGCGAATGGTCCGATCCGTATCCTCTCGTCCGCCGTCTTTATCGCGCCGCGGTGGCGGGCTGAGGAGGCGCGCCGATGACCGAGCTGATCAGGCCTGGGGACCGCAGCCCTCAGGTCCTCGACGTCCAGACGCGGCTACGCGCTCTGGGGTTCGCCGTCGACGACGAGCCCGGGCTCTTCGGCGACGGGACGCGGCGAGCGCTCAAGACCTTCCAGCAGCACCGAGGGGTCGACGCCGACGGCATCGTCGGGCCGCACACGTGGGACGAGCTGGTGGAGGCGTCGTGGCGACTCGGGGACCGCAACCTGTATCTCACCCATCCGCCCATGCGCGGGGACGACGTGCTCGCGTTGCAGAGCAGGCTCAACGCGCTGGGCTTCGACTCCGGGAGCGAGGACGGCGTCTTCGGCGCCAACACCTTGCGGGCGGTGCGTGGCTTCCAGAAGGAGTACGGGATCCCCGAGGACGGGATCTTCGGGCCGAAGAGTCACGCCTCGCTGATCGGTCTGCGCGTCGAGCGGCCGGGCACCTCGGCGCGCCTTCGGGAAGAGCTCCGGCGCGCCGAGCGAAGCGGGCTACACGACGCCCTGGTCATCATCGATCCAGGCCACGGGGGGGCCGATCCGGGCGAGCGCGGGCCGCGCGGGACGAACGAGAGCGACGTCTGCTGGGATCTCGCAGGCCGCCTGGCCGAACGCCTCGTCGGCGCCGGGGCACGCGTGCGCTTCACGCGCGCCGAGAACGAAGATCCGACCGTTACCGAGCGCGCCCAGCTCGCGAACTCCTTAGGAGGCGACCTGTTCGTATCGCTGCATCTCAACCGGCACGAGGAAGAGATGGCGGAAGGAGCGTGCACCTACTACTTCGCGGGTTCGCGCGTGGGCGAAGCGCTGGCCGAGAAGGTGCAGGCAGAGCTCGTCTCGTTGGGGGCAAAGGATTGCCGCTCCCACGCGCGCGCCTACCCGATACTGAAGCAGACACGCATGCCCGCGGTGCTCGTCGAGCCGGCGTTCGTGAGCAACCCCGACGAGGAGAAGAAGCTGGACGACCCCGAGTTCCGGAACGCCGCGGCCGCGGCCGTCGTCACCGCGATCCACCGCTACTACGCGGACGCGGGTTAGGACGCGCCGGCGCCGTTCTCGGCTGTGTCACCTCCGGTGATCGCCGCGGTCAGCCGCGCGAGCTCGTCGAGCGATGCGAAGTCGAGAACGATCTTTCCCTTGCGCTTGCCCATCTCCACGCGCACGCGCGTCTGCAGGTGACGCGCCAGGAGGTACTGGGCTTCGAGGGCCGCCGCGGGTCGCTCCCGTGGCGGCGCGCGATCCCCCGTTGCCGGGACGAACGACTGGTAGCGCGTCACCTGGTCGGCCGTGGCGCGCGCGGACCAGCCTTCGGCCGCAGCGCGCTGCGCGAGGCGCTTCTGGAAGGGGTTCCCTTGCAGGGCCAACAGCGCGCGGCCGTGCGCGGCGCTCAGCGCGCGCTCCGCGATCAGAGACTGGATCTCGAGGGGAAGGTCCAGCAGGCGCAACGTAGTCGTGATCGTGACGCGGTTGCGGCCGAGGCGTTCCGCCAGTGCCTCATGGGTGAAACCGCCTTCGTCCATGAGCTGCCGGTAGGCGGCCGCCTCCTCCATGGGGTTGAGGTCCTCACGGTGGAGGTTCTCGACGATCGCTCGCTCGAGCGAGCCGCGGTCGTCGACGTCGACCACCAGGGCGGGGACGCGCGCCAGACCGGCGACCTTCGCCGCCCGCAGCCGGCGCTCACCGGCGACCAGCTCGTACCGGCCGGTGTCCACCTCTCGCACCAGCACCGGTTGGAGCATTCCGACCTGCTTCAACGAGGCGGCCAGCTCGTCGATCGACGCGTCGTCGAAGCGCGCGCGCGGCTGGTTGGGGTTGGGGGCGATCGCGTCCGGAGGGAGCCCGCGCAGCGGGCTGCGATCTTCGGGGGACCCGACCGCGTCGGCGCTCGGCAGCAGCGCGTCGAGCCCGCGACCTAGGCCGGACCTCCTCGTCGTCACGCCGCCGCCCATGGAGGAGGAGGTGGCCACGCCCGGTCGAGCTCGGGGACGGTCGTCGTGGTCCCGTAGCTCGGTTCGCGTGGCTCCGCCACAGGAGGCGGGCGAGGGGGCGCCGGCGAGGTCCGGGACATGCCGTAGCGCGCCTCGACCTCGGCCGCGAGCAACCTGTGCGCGATCGACCCGCGCGCCGTCGGGTCGAGCGTGACCACGGGCTCCCCGAACGACGGCGCCTCGGACAGGCGCACGCTGCGGGGGATCACCGTCCGGTACACGAGCTCGCCGAAGTGACCCCGCACCTCGGACGCGACCTGACTCGACAGCTTGGTGCGGGCGTCGTACATCGTCAGCAGCATCCCCGCGATCCGCAGCGCCGGGTTGAGCGAGCGGCGGACGCGCTCGGCGGTCTCCAGTAGCTGGCCGAGCCCCTCGAGGGCGTAGTACTCGCACTGCACCGGCACGATCAGATCCTCGGCCGCAGCGAGCGCGTTGACCGTGAGCAGGCCCAAGGAGGGGGGGCAATCGAGGAACACGAGATCGTAGCTCCCGGCCTCCGGGGCGAGGGCCTCGCGGAGCTTGCGTTCCCGTTCGAGCGCGCTCACGAGCTCGATCTCGGCGCCGGCCAGGTCCACGGACGCGGGGACGCACCACAGCGACGGGATCGCGGTGGCCACCCGGGCCTCGGCGAGAGGGAGCCCGCGCACCAGCACGTCGTAGGTGGAGGGACGGTCCCGCCGTCGCTCGACCCCGAGGCCGGTCGACGCGTTCCCCTGGGGGTCGACGTCGACCACGAGCACGCGGTGGCCCCGCAGGGCCAGGGCCGCCGCGAGGTTGACGCTCGTGGTCGTCTTGGCCACCCCGCCCTTCTGGTTGGCGACGGACACGACCCGCATCGACCCCGCCGTGATGGGACGATTTTCCAGTAGTTTCCAGTTCTTGGGGTCTCGGTCAGTCGTCGCGGTCGCGTCCATCCCCGCGGATGATAACGATGCCGGGGGCCCATTCCTCGGAACCCGGGGGAGCCGCGGACCCGCTGCCGGTGAAGATCGCGACGACGCCGTCCGGCGCGATCAGGGGGAGTGCGAGGGCAACGGCCCGATCAGGGGCCGCGAGGGCGCGAGCGCAGGCACACACGTGTGCGCGTGCCAAGCCGGGGTCGCGCGCCGCCTCTTCGGCCGAACGGGCCACGACCTCGCACGGCAACGCAAGGGCACGGACGACCTCGTCGAGGAACGCGGCGCGCCGGACACGCGGCTCGAGCAGTCGCCACGGGCGGCTCCGATCCCAGATCGCAAGCGGGATCCCCGGGAGGCCCGCCCCCGACCCCACGTCGATCGCCGGGCCCGGACCCAAGCTCGCGAGCAGCGGGGCCAGGCGCAGGCAGTCCTGGACGTGGCGGGCCTCGAAGCGGTCGAGATCGCCCAGCGACACCAGGTCGAGCCGGCCCGCCCACGCCCGAACCAGCCCCGCGTAGGCGGCAAGGTCCTCGGCTGGGTCGCGTCCAGGCGCCATCGGTAATCCGATTTACAGGGGTCTACCAGGGCCGATGCACTATTCGGCGCGGATGATCACCTTGCGGTTGGGGTCCTCGCCCTCGCTGTAGGACGATGCGCCCTCGATGTCCGCCACGGCGTCGTGAACGACCTTGCGCTCGGCGGCGGTCATCGGCTCCAGCTCGATCTCGCTGCCCCGCTCGCGGGCTCGATCGGCCATCGCCCGGGCGTACTCGGCCAGCGAGGCTCGGCGCCGGGCACGATAGCCCTCGACGTCGACCTGGACGCGCACCCGGGCACGCAGCCGGCGCTGCACCGCCGCACGGGTCAGCTCCTGGAGGGCGTCGAGCGTCTGGCCCCGCCGGCCGATCAGTAGGCCCATCCCCTCGCCGGCGACGTCGACCGTGACCTGCTCGCCCTCGATCTGGGTAACGACCTCACCGGCGATCTCGAGCGCCTCGAGCAACCCGGCGACGAACTCCGCGGCCGTATCGGCGACGACCTCCGGCGCCGGGGGCTCGGGCAGGGGCTCGGGGTGGGCCGCGGGTTCGATCCCGGGCTGGCCCGGTGGGGTCGGCGATGCCTCGGCGACGTCCTCGGCGGGGCCGGGTACGGCGTCGGTCACCGGCGCTTCTTCTTCTTGCTCGATGGGTGAGGCTTGGGCTTGGCGGCTCCGTCCGCGGCGCTCGACGCGGGCTTGGGGGGCCCGCCCTTGGGCGGCTTGGCACCGCCGGGCTTGCTCGTCGGCTTGGAGCTCGCGCTCCCGGCCGCCGCCCGGCCGTTGGCATCCTCAGGGGCTTGCGGCACCGCCCGGAGCATGAGCCTCTGCTGGCCGATCGTCCACACGTTCGTCGTGAGCCAGTAGAGCACCACGCCGGTGGGGAACTGATAGGTGAACACCATCAGCATGACCGGCATGATCTTGCCGAGGATCTGCATCTGCTGGGCCTGGGGCCCCTCCTGAGGCCCGCGCGTCGCCTGCATCTGGCGCTGCTGGTACCACGTCGTGAAGCCCATCAACAGCACCAGAGCCAGGTACGGTAACGCCGACGCCAGGCCGCCGCCGCACCCCTCGCCCACCTTCAGAGGGTCGGCCCCGCTGAGCGCGTCGCGCGCCGCGCAGTCGAGGCGCAGGAACAGGAACTGGTGCACCCTCAAGGTGTGCTCGATCAGGTTCTCGGCGAGGAGGGAGTCCTGGAGCCGCTCGAGCACCGAAGGGACGTCGGCACGTGCCACGTAGTCCGCGAACGGGACCAGGGCGTTCTTCGGGGTCCCCGGCGGCAGGGTGTAACCCATGTACTTGAGAGGGCTCCGCACCGTATAGAAGAGAGCGATCAGCACCGGGAACTGCATCAAGAGGGGGAGGCAGCCGCCGAACGGGTTGACGTTGTGCTCCTTGTACAGCGCCATCATCTCTTCGTTCATCTTCTGGCGGTCGCCCTTGTGCTTGGCCTGGATCTTCTTGATCTCGGGTTGGATCTGCTGCATCTCGCGCATCGAGCGCGTCTGCTTGATCGACAGGGGAAGCAGCAGCAGTCGCACCGCCACTGTGAGCAAGATGATCGCGACGCCGTAGCTCTGCACGAGGCCGTAGAACCCGGTCAGGGCTCCGGCGAAGATCTCGAAGAAGAAGTGGAGGCCGCCCACCTAAACGGCCTCCCGGCGCGACCCCGGGACGGGGTCCAGGCCGCCCGGCGCCCACGGATGGCAGCGAGCGATGCGGCGGACGGCGAGCGCGACGCCCCGGCCGGCGCCGTGGGCGCGGACGGCGTCGGCGGCGTAGGCCGAGCACGTCGGCTCGTAGCGGCAGTGACGGCCGATGAGCGGGGACACGAGCCGCCGGTACAGGGCGATGAGCGCGAGCACCGCCCGGGCGACGGGGCTCATCCCGGCTCCAGACGGCCGAGACCGGCTCCAACGAAGGCCCTTGTCACGGTTCTTTCCAGTTCCTGGTAGTTCAACGGGGCTGAGGGATCCGTTCGCACCACCACGTCGTAGCCGGGGCGGGGCCCATGCGCGCGGTAGATCGCCCGCAGGCGGCGCCGGAGACGGTTCCGGGCGACGGCTCCGCCGGTGCCGGCGCGCACCACAAGGCCGAGCCGTGCCTCGTCGCCGGGGACCGAGCGCGCGTACACGGTCACGCCGTCGACACGGGCGCGTCGACCTCGGCGATAGGCGGCGCGGAAATCCTCGGCGCTGGTGATCGAGCGGGGCGATCGCACCAGGAGGAGCTCAGGCCGACAGGCGCGCGCGCCCCTTGGCGCGCCGGGCTTTGAGGATGGCGCGACCGGCGCGCGTCTTCATGCGCGCCCGGAAGCCGTGCTTGCGTGCGCGCCGCCGCGTGTTGGGCTGATAGGAGCGCTTGGTCACGAGGTCTTCTCCATGTTCGGCCGGTTACCCACAGCCGTGATCGTGGTCGCGAATAGCTGGGGTCCATCGAGGGTGCGGCAGGAGTATAACGGCCGGGCGTTCGAGCACGTCAACCGCCATCTTCGGAAAAGTTCGCGGGGCGGCGCGCGGACGTATTGACGCCCCCCGGGGGACGGTGTCTAGGATGACGCCGGTTTTCGACCCCGGCCGCGTCGGGGTGGAGGACGCGGCCACTTCCCCCGGTTGGCCCCGCTGAAGTCGTAAGGCGCGTCCACAGCTGTGGAAAAGGCTGTTGACCGGCGCTTCTTACGCCACCAGACCCGCTTTCCCGCCTCCCCTCGGGCTACCGGCGTCACCGCAGGGACGGGTGCACTGCCACGCCGCGGCGTGGTGGTTCTGTGAAAGGGGGAGCAGTGCGACCACCTGATGCGATCGATGAGCCGCGCCTCGCGTCGCTGGATCCGGCCGGAGAGGGACCCTCGGGCGGACCGACCGAGGACCCGGAGGGCATCTGGGAGACGGCGGCGGTGGAGCTACGAAGGCACCTATCCGGGAACTTCCCGGCGTGGTTCGCCGGGGTCGTCCCGTTGAGCCTGGAGCGCGACACCATGGTGCTCTCCGTGCCCAACCGGTTCACCAAGGAGTGGATCGAGAGCAAGTACCTCGATCTCTTGCGGACGGTCCTGTCGGACTGCGCCACGCGCACCCTCGACGTCGTCGTCCTCGCGCGCCCCGAGACCCCGGGCAGCGACAGCGCGTCTCTCGCGGAGCCCGTGCAGGAAGACCCGGCCCAGGCCGCGGCCGCGGCCCCTCCCCCGGCGGCGGACTTCCACCCGAAGTACACCTTCGACCTCTTCGTGATCGGCTCCTCGAACCGGTTCGCGCACGCCGCCGCCCTCGCCGTTGCCGAAGGTCCGGCCCAGGCCTACAACCCGCTCTTCATCTACGGGGACGCGGGACTCGGAAAGACGCATCTCCTACACGCGATCGGTCACTACGCGGCGGAGTTCCATCCTGGCCTCGTCATCCGGTACGTCTCCACGGAACGGTTCATGAACGAGTTCATCTACGCGATCCAACACAAGGTCATCCCCGACTTCCATCGCCGTTACCGGGCGGCGGACCTCTTGCTGATCGACGACATCCAGTTCCTCGAAGGCAAGGAACGCACGCAGGAGGAGTTCTTCCATACCTTCAACTCTCTTCACCCGCGCAGCCAGATAGTGATGACCTCGGACCGGCCTCCGAAGAAGATCTCCACGCTCGAGCAGCGGCTGCGTACCCGGTTCGAATGGGGCTTGATCACCGACATCCAGCCACCCGACCTCGAGACCCGGCTGGCCATCCTCCAGAAGAAGGCAGGGACCGACCGGCTGGCCGTCCCTCCGGACGTCATGTCGTTCATCGCCAGCCGCATCCAAACCAATATCCGCGAGCTCGAAGGCGCGCTGATCCGGGTCGCCGCGTACGCGTCCTTGAACCAGTGCGAGGTGACCGTCGAGCTCGCCCAGCAGGTCCTACAGTCGTTGCTCCCCGATTCCGCCGAGGCCCGGGTCACCTCCGACCTCGTGATAGCCGTCGCGTCCGAGTACTTCGCCGTAACCCCGGAGGAGATCTGCTCGCCCAACCGGTCCCGGCCGCTCGTCAACGCGCGTCAGATGGCGATGTACCTGTGCCGCGAGCTCACCGACCTCTCACTGCCACGCATCGGGAAGCGCTTCGGAGGCCGCGACCACTCGACCGTCGTGCACGCCAACAACAAGATCAAGGACCTGATGCTCGAGAAGCAGAGTGTCTACGAGCAGGTACGCGAGCTCACCACACGGATCCGTCAACAGGCTGCCCGTGGATAAGGCCGTAACAGCCGTGTGTCGTGGAGCACATCCGTGGACGATCGGTCGCGCTTGTATGGCGGGCGCGCCGGAGCGCGCCGGCAGCCGGAGGTTGCGAGGCCCTTCATCCCCAGGCGGTAGGGGACTGGGCCTCGTAAGTAGCCGTTTATCCACGCCGTCCACAGCCCTTACTAGTACGACTAGCAAAGAGATATCTATAGAACCAAGGGCAACTGCGGAGAACCGTCCTACCCCCCGTCTATCGTTATGACGTACAGATCGGAGGCTCGCCCATGAAGTTCCGCTGCGACCGCGACGACCTGCTCGAGGCCGTGCAGTTCGCCTCTCGGGCCATATCGAACCGAGCGACGCTACCCGTGCTCTCGGGGCTCCGGCTCGAGGCCGCCGAGGAGGGGGAGGTGGGCGTGGCCGCGACCGATCTCGAGCTGACGATGCAGACCGCGTTCAAGGCCGGGGTCGACGAGCCCGGCCGAACGATCCTCCCGGGCCGGTTGTTCGGCGAGATGATCCGAAGCCTGTCCCCCGGTCAGGTGAGCCTCGCGGCCTCCGCCGGAGAGCTCGAGATCGGATCGGGCCGAGGACGCTTCCGGGTCAAGGTCCTGGCGTCCGACGACTACCCCGCGTTGCCGCTCGAGGACCCGGCCGGGTCCCCCGAGGGCGTGCGGGTCGAGCTCGACGGGGCCACGCTGTCGACAGCGCTGGCGCAGGTCGTACGCAGCGCGTCTTCGGACGAGAGCCGTCAGGTCCTCACCGGCGTGTTGTGGGAGCTCGAAGCGGGATCGCTGACGCTCGCCGCGACCGACTCCTACCGTCTGGCGGTGCGCAGCTTGTCGGTATCGGGCGGACCTGCCGAGATGAGGCGGGTCGTCCTTCCGGCGCGCGTGCTCGCCGAGCTCGGGCGCGCCCTGCAAGGATCGACGGGCGCGGTAGGCGCGACCGTCAAGGAGAACCTGATCGCCTTTCACGTGGCGCGCGCGGCCGACGACCCCACCGGATTGGGCGAGGCCACGATCGCGTCGCGCTTCATAGAGGGCGAGTTCCCCAACTACCGGCAACTCCTTCCCAGTGGTTACCCGAACGCATTGACGGTCGATCGTGAGGCTCTGCTCGACGTGGTCAAGCGCGTGGGTCTGCTGGCGCAGAACAACCTGCCGGTGAAGCTGCGTCTCGACAACGAGCTCGAGGTGAGCGCGCATACCCCGGATGTCGGCGAGGGTCAGGAGGTCGTCGACGCGCACTACGAGGGCGAACCGCTTGTGATCGCGTTCAATCCCCAGTTCCTCCACGACGGGGCGTCGGCCATCCAGGGCAAGGAGCTGGTGCTCGAGGCCGGCGACGGGTTGAAGCCGGCGATCCTGCGGGGCCAGGAAGACCACGGCTTCACCTACCTCTTGATGCCCGTGAGGCTGACCTAGGACCTACGATGCGCGTCGACAAGCTCGTCCTCGACGACTTCCGCAACTACGTCCATGCCGAGGTCGAGCTGGCTCCCGGGGTGAACCTCGTCGTGGGCGCGAACGCGCAGGGCAAGACCAACCTGCTCGAGGGCGTCCACTGCCTCGGCGGCCTGGGGTCGCCGCGCAGCGCCGACGCAGGGCTGGTGCGCCACGGATGCGAGCGCGCCCTCCTGCATGCCGATCTCGTGCGGGGAGAGCGCCGCGTCCACGTCGACGTCGAGATCCGCCCCGGACGGGGAACCCGCGCGCTGGTGAACCGGACCCCGGTGCCGCGCGTCAGGGGATTGCAAGAGCTCACCACCAGCGTCTTCTTCGGGCCGGACGACCTGGCCCTGGTCAAGGGCTCGCCCGATGGGCGTCGGAGGTTCGTGGACGATCTCCTCGTGAAGCTGCGTCCCGCGCGCGACGGCTTGCGCCGCGAGTGGGAGCGGGTGCTCAAGCAGCGGAACGCCCTCCTCAAGAGCGCCCCCTCCGATCGTGGCTCGCGCACCGACGTGGCTGCGATGCTCGATGTGTGGGACGAGGCATTCGCCCGCACGGGAGCGGCGCTTACTGCCGCCCGGCTCGAGACCCTGAGCGCGCTGCAACCGTACGTGCAGAAGCGTTACGAGCAGATCGCCGGGGGCGGGGAGATGACGCTCGACTATGAGAGCGGATGGACGGGCGAGCGTGGACAGAGCGCCCTCCTCGGCGGCGATCCGGGTGAGGACGCGCTCCGACAACGGCTGGCGGACGCTCTTCGAGCCGGCCGGACGCGCGAGCTCGACCGCCGGATCTCTCTGACCGGACCCCAGCGGGACGATGTGTCGGTCTCGTTGACCGGTCCGTCGTCGCCCGGCGCGCCCTCCGACGCACGCGCGTTCGCGTCACAGGGCGATCAGCGCACGTGTGCGCTCGCGCTGAAGCTCGCGGAGCACGAACTGCTGGCCGAAGCCCTGGGCGACGAACCGGTGCTCTTGCTGGACGACGTCTTCAGCGAGCTCGACCCGGCGCGCCGAGCGTGGTTGACCGATGCCCTGCGCGGGCGAGGGCAGACCATCGTGTCGTCGGCGGAGCCGCTCGATCCCGGGCTCGCCGGCGGCGCCCGGGTCCTGGACGTCGTCGCCGGCGAGGTTCGTCCCCGTGGGTGAGCCGTCGATCGCGCGCCTGCGCGACCTTCTCGGCGCGGCCGGTGCCCGTCTAGGCATGAGCGCGCCGGTCGAAACCGGCATGTTGTGGGCGCGCTGGGACGACATCGTGGGCGAGCAGATCGCCGATCACGCCTCCCCTACCTCACTCCGGGACGGGGTCCTGCGGGTGTGTGCCGACTCCCCCGCATGGGCAAACGAGATCGGCTATCTGGGCGACGAGCTGCGGCGCCGGTGCAACGAGGCGGTCGGGCGGGAACTGGTGCGTGAGGTCCGGGTCTGGACCGGCCCGCGGGCGCGCCGAAGACGCGGCGCGCCGGGCCGACCAGGGCACCAGTCCGAGCGCGCGACGGCGAGTCCCGATACCCCCCAAGAGGCGTTGGAGCGCGCCCGGCGCGCGTGGGTCGCAAGGCGGCCGTCCGAGCCTTGACGACAGCCGTTCGCAACTGGCATAGACCATAGAAATGTCCTGGTAGATGATATGATTCGGGTTATGAATCCGGCGGTCCGATCCCTTCCTCACCGCGCCCGGAAGCGGTCTGCAACGCTCCTTGTGCCGTCCTGCCGGCGGCGCGCGGGCAGACGGTCGTGAGCCTGCATGACTCCCGATAACCAGCGGCCGGTGGCCGCCACGAGGACCACCCGCAAGAGCTCCTACACCGCCCAGGACATCACCGTTCTCAAGGGTCTAGACCCCGTGCGGCAGCGGCCCGGGATGTACATAGGGACGACCGGCATCCGGGGTCTGCACCATCTCGTCTACGAGGTCGTCGACAACGCCGTGGACGAGGCGATGGCGGGCCATTGCGACCGCATAGTGGTCGAGCTGCTGGCCGACGGCGGCTGCCGCGTGTCGGACAACGGCAGAGGGATCCCCGTCGACATCGTCAAGGGCGAGCGCAAGCCCGCCGTCGAGGTCGTCCTGACCACCCTTCATGCGGGCGGCAAGTTCGGCGGGAAGGGCTACCAGGTGTCCGGGGGCCTGCACGGCGTCGGTGTCTCGGTGGTGAACGCTCTCTCGGAGCGCCTGCTGGTGGATGTCGTGCGCGACGGCAAGCTGTGGTCCCAGGAGTACGAGCGGGGCAAACCGCGCGCCAAGCTCAAGGCGGTCAAGCCGGCGAAGCGCACCGGGACGACGATCTCGTTCTGGCCCGACCCCCTCGTCTTCACCGAGGACCGCGAGTTCCGCTACGACACCCTGGCCCAGCGCTTGCGCGAGATGGCGTTCCTCAACAGAGGTCTCGAGATCCGCTTGCTCGACCATCGCATCGAGCCGGTGCAGAGCGAGACCTTCCGCTACACGGGTGGGATCGTGGACTTCGTCAAGCACCTCAACTCGGCGCGCGACCCCGTGAACAACCGGGTCGTGTATTTCGACGCGAAGGCCGATCGACACGAGGTCGAGATCGCGATGCAATGGACGTCGGCCTTCACGGAATCGGTCTTCACCTTCGCCAACAACATCAACACCCATGAGGGCGGGATGCACGAGGAAGGGTTCCGCCGGTCGCTGACGCGCGTCATCACCGCTTACGCGCGCAGCAAGAACATCCTGAAGGAGAAGGACGATGCGTTGGTCGGCGAGGACTGCCGGGAGGGCCTGACCGCGATCGTGTCCGTCAAGCTCCGTGACCCGCAGTTCGAGGGCCAGACCAAGACCAAGTTGGGGAACACCGAGATCCGGTCGTTCGTCGAGACGAAGATGAACGAGCGTTTCGCCGAGTTCATGGAGGAGCATCCCTCCGAGGCGCGCGCCATCTGCAACAAGGTGATCTCGGCGCAGCGAGCGCGTCTCGAGGCTCGCAAGGTCCGCGACCTGGTGCGCCGCAAGTCGCTCCTCGAGTCCACGACCCTGCCGGGGAAGCTGGCCGACTGTCAGACGCGCGATCCCGAGAAGGGCGAGCTGCTCATCGTCGAGGGTGACTCTGCCGGGGGTACCGCGAAGAGTGCTCGGGAGCGCGAGTTCCAGGCCGTGTTGCCCCTCCGGGGGAAGGTCCTCAACGTCGAGCGCGCCCGGCTCGCCAAGATCCTGGAGAACAAGGAGATCCAGGCGATCATCACGGCCGTCGGCACCGGGATCGGGGAGGACTTCGACCTCGCCAAGGCTCGCTATCACAAGATCGTCTCGATGGCCGACGCCGACGCCGATGGATCCCACATCAAGACGTTGCTCCTCACGTTCTTCTTCCGCTTCATGCCGCAGCTGATCGACGCCGGCTATCTGTACGTCGCGCAGCCGCCCCTGTACCGGGTGCCGTACAAGGGCACCGTCCACCACTTCAAGAACGACGAGGAGCTGGAGGCCTTCCGAGCGGCCAACAACGGGGCCAAGATCGAGCCGCAGCGGTTCAAGGGCCTCGGAGAGATGAACGCCGCGCAGCTGTGGGAGACGACGCTGGACCCGGCGCGCCGGACCTTGTTGCGGGTGACGATGGAGGACGCGGCCCTGGCCGAGGAGATCTTCTCCACCCTCATGGGTGACGATGTCGAAGCCCGCAAGACCTTCATCCAGCGCAATGCCAAAGACATCCGCTTCCTGGACATCTAGGTCCTATGTCACCTGACGAACCCTTTCAAGACGAGTTCCCCGGCGGCGGTCCGCCGGGAAGCGACGTCGACGACATCTCTCTCGAGGAAGAGGTCCAGTACTCGTTCCTGGAGTACGCGATGTCCGTCATCGTCAGCCGCGCCCTTCCGGACGTCCGCGACGGGCTCAAGCCGGTTCACCGGCGCGTGCTCTATGCGGCGCTGCAGTCGGGGCTCCGTCCCGACCAGCGCTACCGGAAGAGCGCCGCGCTCGTCGGAGAGGTGATGAAGACCTATCACCCGCACGGCGATCAGCCGATCTACGACTCCCTGGTGCGCCTGGCGCAGGATTTCTCCACGCGCGCCTTGCTGATCGACGGGCAGGGCAACTTCGGGTCGGTCGACGGCGACCCGCCCGCGGCTCAGCGCTATACCGAGTGTCGCCTCAGTCGCCTGGCGATGGAGCTCCTGCGCGAGATCAACGAAGAGACGGTCGACTTCAAGCCGAACTACGACGGCGAATCGCTGGAGCCCGTTGTCCTGCCTGCCCGCTTCCCCAATCTCCTGGTCAACGGGTCCACCGGCATCGCGGTGGGGATGGCTACCAACATCCCTCCGCACAACCTCGGCGAGGTCAGCGATGCCGTCATCGATATCCTCGAGCACCCCGAGCTGGCGCAGGACAAGGACACGACGCTGGCGACGGTGATGAAGCACATCCCCGGCCCCGACTTCCCGACCGGGGGGCTGATCCTGGGACGTCAAGGGATCATCGACGCCTACACCACCGGGCGTGGCTCCATCAAGATGCGCGCGGTGTGCGAGGTCGAGGAGGGGCCCAAGGGCAACCCCCGGATCGTAGTCACGGAGCTGCCCTATCAGGTCAACAAGGCTCGCCTCGCGGAGAAGATCGCGGAGCTGGTCAACGCCAAGGACAAGCGCCTCGAAGGGATCGCCGATCTAAGGGACGAGTCCAACCGCGAGGGGATGCGCCTGGTGATCGATCTCAAGCGAGCCGCGGTACCGCAGGTCGTGCTCAATACCCTCTACAAGCGCACCCAGCTACAGGAGAACTTCGGGGTGAACATGCTCGCCCTGGTCGATGGCGTGCCGCGCACGCTGAATCTGGCCGAGGTGATCGAGGCTTACATCACCCACCAGATGGAAGTCATCGGCAAGCGCACGCGCTACCGCCTCCGTAAAGCAGAAGAGCGCTCGCACATCCTCGAGGGGTTGATCATCGCCCTCGATCACATCGACGCGATCGTGGCCCTGATACGCGCCGCCGCCGATGTCGAAGAAGCCCGCAACGGGCTCATCGCCGGTTATGGCCTGACGGACGTCCAAGCGCAGCACATCCTCGACATGCCGTTGCGGAGGTTGACCGCCCTCGAGCAGGACAAGATCCGCGCCGAACATGCCGAGCTTCAGAAGACGATCGCCGAGCTCAAGGCGATCCTCTCCGATCCCGCCCGAGTGCGCGGCATCATCGCCGACGAGCTGCGCGAGATCAAGCAGAAGTTCGCCGACCAACGGCGCACGAAGCTCGTCCCGGACGAGGGTGAGTTCGACATCGAGGATCTCATCGCCGACGAAGACCTCGTGGTGTCGGTATCGCGCGACGGGTACGTGAAGAGCGTTGCCACCGACACCTACCGCCGCCAGGGTCGCGGGGGTCGCGGGGTCATAGGCACGACCCTCAAAGAAGGCGACATCGTCGAGCACCTGATCACGACGACGGCTCACGCCTATCTGCTGCTGTTCTCCAGCTCCGGCCGGGTCTACCGGCTGAAGGCGCACGAGATCCCCAAGCGCGATCGCACCGCACGTGGGACCGCGGTTGTCAACGTGGTGGCGATGCGGCCGGACGACAAGGTGGCAGCGGTCATCGACACCCGCGACTACGAGAGCTACCGGTACCTGTTGATCGCGACCAAGCGTGGGATGGTCAAGAAGACGTTGTTCCGAGAGTACGACTCGTCACGGCGTGAGGGCATCATCGCCCTCAATCTCAAGGACGGGGATGAGGTCGTGAGGGTAAGGCCCACGTCGGGCGAGAGCGACGTCCTCCTCATCTCGAAGAAGGGCAAGGCGATCCGGTTCTCCGAGAAGAACGTCCGTCCCATGGGACGGACCGCGACCGGTGTGATCGGCATGAAGCTGGACCCCGACGACGAGGTCGTCGCCTGCGACGTCATCGAAGACGGCCAGGAGTTGCTGGTCGTTACCGAGTTCGGCTATGGGAAGCGGACCAAGCTCGTCGAGTTCCCGCGCAAGGGCCGTGGGGGCAAAGGTGTGATCGCCGCCAAGCTGACGAAGCCCCGCGGCCCGATCGTGGGGGCCGCGGTAGTTGCCCCTCGGGACGAGGTCTTCGTTATCTCCGATGACGGCGTGGTGATCCGTATGCGGGTCGACACGATCTCCCGTCAGGGCCGTCCGGCTACGGGCGTACGGGTGATGAACCTCGCGCCCGGTGCGGCGATCTCCGCGGTTGCTCCGGTGGTCGGCGAGCCCGAGGAGGAGGCCCACCCCCGCCTCGTGTAACCGCGCGCGGCGTCCGCTACGGGCATCCGGGCTGCTCATCGCCCATACTGAGACCCGTAAAGCCGGCGAACGGGAGAGCGCGTGTCCTCGAGCGAAGAGTGGCCCCCCTGGCGCACGAAGCGCCCGGACCGGCCGAGCGCCGGTGAGGATGACCCCGGCGAGGGTCCGCCCGCGGCCGGGGTTCGACCGCGCGCCGAGCCCTTCGACCCCCTGACCGCCCCCCTGCTGTCCGAGCGAGCTGCCGACCGGGAGCGCCTCGACCGGGAGCGCCTCGACCGGGAGCGAGCCGAACGAGCGCGAGCTGAGAGAGCGCGCCTCGAACGAGAGCGCGCCGGGTATACGGCCCGGCCGGTCGACGACCTGGTCGCCGATGAGCCCTTCGACCCGTGGACCGCTCCGCTGCCGTCGGAGCGGGCGCGGGCGGGCGCCCCCGGATCGTCCTCGTCGGGGGTTCCCCTCCCCTCCGAGCGGGCCGGTGCAGCGACGGAGGCTGCCCGCACTGAAGCCCTGCCCCGCACTCAGGGGATCCCGCGGCGCGATGTGGTGCCGGGTCCCTCACGGGACCCGACCGGGCGCCCCCGAGGCGACCGGCCCGCGCCGGTCGGAGAAGCGCCCTCTCGCCGTCGCCCACCGATAAGGCGGGTGAGGCGCACCGTCCGGTGGATCGACCCCTTCTCGGTCTTGAAGCTGTCGCTCTTCTACTACGGGGTCCTGCTGGTCCTGTGGCTGGTGTTCGTGGCGTTGGTGTACTCGGTCGCCGACGCACGCGGGTTGTTCAACTTCATCGAGGACCTCACCGACGCGTTCGCGTTTGAGAAGTTCGAGGTGACCCTCGGCTTCGTCGAGAAGTGGGCGTTCGTGATCGGTCTCATGCTCGGCATCCTGGGGTCGCTCTTCAACGCGCTGCTCGCATTCCTGTACAACATCGGAGCCGACCTGGTGGGCGGGGTCGAGATGACCTTCGCAGAACGCGACCAGTAGGGAGAGGCATCCGTTCGGTGCCTGCCTCGTTCTGAGATGAGGCGGCCTGGTCCTTCGTGGGCCTAAGTGGTGCTGTTCAACCTCGAAGACGCGCTGCGCGGCCTTGGTGTGGATAAGCGGTATCGGAATCGGGCCACCCAGTCATCGCATTCCTTCGAACCTTCTCGAGGCCTTGCTGGGTCCGGCCCCAGTCGTCCTTGAGGTTGAGCTTAGCCACGGCCCAATCCCAAGCGGGCCGATGATTGCGCGCAGTCGAGTCTGTGTCCTAACGTTGGAACCAGGTAGTCGCATCGCCAGGGAGGGATCAAATGGAGCGGATAGAGCTGGCAAAGGCGGCGGATCGCACTGCGCCGCCCGGGGGACAGACGCCGGGCATGACTCGCGAGCAGGCGTTCGCCGCCCAGGGCCTGTGGGCCGGAGTGGCGAAAACCGAGCCCGGGATGGTCTCAGGATGGCATCACCACGGTGACCACGAAACCTATTTCTACGTAGCCGCAGGCAGAGCGGCATTGGAGTTCGGTCCAGGTGGCAGCGACAAGGTCGACGCAGGACCCGGTGATTTCGTCCATGTACCCCCTCGCACAGTCCACCGCGAGAGCAACCCCACCAACGAGACGTCCGTGCTCATCGCCTTCCGATCGGGCAGCGGAGAAGTGGTGGTAAACGTAGAGGGTCCTGTCGCCTGAGCGGGTAGGTGCGGAGCTCCGTTCTCAGCGGTTCTGTCACGCGCGGTTGGAGGACGAAGCTCCCCCGCTTCTATGGATTTCGGGCAGCAGTTTCATGCTTTCTGATGTGTGGGCCCAGATGGACTTGAACCATCGGCCTCATCCTTATCAGGGATGCGCTCTAACCGAGCTGAGCTATGGGCCCCCGTCGCGGTCCGAGTGTAGCGGCCCCGAAAACCCGCCCGCGGTGCACACCGCCGGTTACTTGAAGCTCAGGACCTGCGTCTGCGGGTTCATCGCGCCCTTGAAGAACCAGGCCTGCTCATGCCCTGTTGCCTTGAGCTTGTACGTCCCCACGCCGAGGGGCGACAGGTGGTCGTTGGAGTAGATCCGCCCGTTGTACCAGTACGCCGACCACAGGTCGGGAGCGACGCCGGCCTCCTTGGGCAAGTAGTAGCCGATCTCCTTCGGGTCCGCAGGATCGCTGAAGTTCACGACCGAGATTCCGCCCATGTAGTACGAGACGACCGCGACGTACTTGCCCGGCTTGCGGAACGGGATGATGTTGAAGTTGTGGGTCGTGCAGCGGAACCTCTCCACCTCGGCGGCCGTGTCGAAGTGCGTGGGAACCCTCGGGAGCGAGTAGTGCCCCTTGAGCTCGGGCGCCTTGGCGTTCGTGACGTCGTAGAACCACATCGCGCCCACGGTGCTGTCCTTGTCGCCGGTGCAGCCCCCGCCCCCCGCGGCGCCGCCGTACTCGTCACCCAGCGCGAGGTACTTGCCGTCCCACGTCATCGCGGTCGAGTGAGCAATCTGCATGCCCTGAGGGTTCGGGATGTGGGCGACGATCGTCGGGTTAGCGGGGTCCTTGATGGACCATACCTGGGACTCGCTGATGCACGCCGCGAACGCCAGCTTGCGAGCGGGCACCGCGGTCACGTCGTGGCAGCCGATCGCCGGGGAGACCGACGGGGTCGAGACGACCTTCGCCTTGGTGGGGTCGGCCAGCGGGACCTCGATCACCGACAGCTTGCGGTGGCTCTGAACGTTGCACTTGGGTCCGAGGCCTGAGGCGAGAGGGTAGGACTCGACGTAGATGTAGACCTTGTTCCCGGCAGGAACGAGCGTGTGGGTATGTGAGCCGCAGTCGGTGTCCACCGCCGCGATCTGTTGGGGGCGCTTCGGGTCGGCGATCGAGACGATACGGATGCCTTCCCAGAAGTTGCCGGCGAGAACGTCGGCCTGGGTGGCCGCTCCGCTCGACACCGGGTCGCAGTCGGGTCCCTTGCGGGGCGCGTCTACCGACACGAACACGAGGTCCTTGAACACCGACACGTCGCCCTGGCCCCCTGGGCACGACAGGAACGAGACCTGCTTGATGAAGGGGCGCCCGGGAAGGATCTTGTAGAGCGCCGGGCCCTGGAAGGTTCCGGCTACGAGGGTCTTGCCCTTGAAGGCGAGGTCCGATCCTTCCGCCACCATGGTGGGGTTCCACTCGCTAAGAAGGGTCGGCGCCTCCGCCAGCCGGGCGAGGTTCTTACTGTGGTCGTCGGTGTTGTGGCCCGCCTGAGCGGGTACCAGCCCCAGGATGCTCGCCCCCAGAGCGAGCGCGCTGAGGCTCGCGAGAGCTTTGATCCGGACCAGTGTCATCGGGCACCCCCTGGGTTTCGTCGCGGCCTACGAACCGTCCATAGGGATGGATTAGGCGGAAAGGGGCAGAATCCTGCCCGGCGGCAGGGCGGGTGGGCTAGCTGTTGAGGCCGAGGCCCATCACGATGTCGTCCTTGGGTCGGGCCCCCACGACCCAGGATTTCACGTCTCCATCGACGAACATGGCGATCGTCGGGATGCTCATGATCCCGTATTTGGAGGCGATCCCCGGAGCCTCGTCGATGTTGAGCTTGACCACCTTGACCTTGTCGCCGTACTCGGCCTGCAGCTTCTCGAGCTCGGGGTGGACGAGGCGGCAGGGACCGCACCACTCGGCCCAGAAGTCGACGATCACGGGTATGTCCGAGGTCAGGACGGCCTCGTTGAACTCCTGCTCGCTGATCGCCTGGATCGTGGTCACCGATGCCCCCCTGGTCTTGTCGTTTGAGCTTGCTGGTCTGTTTCGTGGGTCTCCCAGTGCCCTAGAACGCCGTCCCAGGCCGGCTATTCCCGCGGCCTCCGGCTGTCAAGTACGGTGTCTCAGCCTCCGATACCAGGAGATACCGTACCGAATCGGATGTCAGGAGGGTCTCACATGCTCGTGTCCCGGCGCTCGCTGCGCCTCGCCATCGCGATGGCCACTCTCGTGCCCAGCCTCCTCGCCGCCCCGTCGGCGCAGGCGGTCACCCCTACCTGCCATGGGTTCCGCGCCACGATCCTGGGGAGTAGGGGCCCGGACACGATCATCGGCACCCCTCGCCGCGATGTCATCGTGGGGCGCGCCGGCAACGACGTCATCACCGGTCGGGGCGGCAGGGACATCATCTGCGGGAACCTCGGCGCCGACTCGATCGGCGGAGGCTACGGCGACGATGTGGTGCGGGGCGGCGACGGGAACGACGACCTGCGTGGCGGTCCGGGCATCGACATCGTGGCCGGCGGCCCCGGCTTCGACAGCTGCGAGGAGACCCAGAACGAGACGTCCGGCTGCGAAGATCCTGCCGAGGACGCCGACTTCGACGGGGTTCCGGACTCTCAGGACAACTGTCCGTTCTCCGATAACGCGGATCAAGCCAACACCGACGGCGACGCCGAGGGCGACGCGTGCGACCGGGACGACGACGCCGACGGCGTGCAGGACGAGCTCGACAACTGCCGCACGGTCCCCAACGCCGACCAGACCGACACCGACAACGACGAGCTAGGCGACGTCTGTGATACCGACGACGATGCCGACGACGTCCCCGATGCGTCCGACAACTGCCCGACCATCGCCAACGCCGACCAGACCGACTCCGACGGGGACGGGGTGGGTGACGCGTGTGAGGACGATGACGCCGACGGCGTCGGGAACGCGATCGACAACTGCCCGTCGACCGCGAATGCCGATCAGACTGATACCGACGGCGACGGGATCGGTGATGCCTGCGACGGCGACGATGACAATGACGGGATCGCCGATGCGTCCGACAACTGTCCGACGACCGCCAACGCCGACCAGGCCGACGCCGACGCGGACGGCATCGGAGACGCCTGCGACCAGATGTGAGTCGGGCTACATCTTGATCCTAGTGCCCAGGCCCTTTTGGAGAGCGAGCTCGTAGACAAGCCGCGCGGCTACGGCGTCCTCGACCGCATGGCCCATCGATTTGTAAACGGTGATCTCTTCGGGCGAGCTCCGTCCGGCGCGCCGGCCGCGGAGGATCTCCCCTAGCTCCGCAGCCCCGTTGGGATCGAAGCCGTGGAGCTCGACCGCCCCCGCGGGCGGCGGCTCGAACGCGATCCTCGATTCGACGACGAGCTGGCTCGCCCGCACGGTGGCATCGTCCAACTCCCCACCGCGCAGAGACACGCCCACCGAGTTGATGTGTGTCCCCGGTGAGACCCAGGAGCGATCGAGGACCGGCGTGGCGGAGTCGGTGCACAGGCAGATGACGTCGGCTCCTCGCACCGCCGTTTCCACATCGCGGACGGCCACTGCGTTCGACTCACGAGCGAGCGCTTCCGCATGGGCGAACGTCCGACTCGCGATCCGGATCTCGGTGAAGCGGCGAACCCGAGGCACGGCCTCGATGTGGGCTCTTCCCTGCACGCCCGCACCGATCACCGTCAGGACGACTACCTCCGCTCGCGCCAGGATCCGCGTGGCAACGGCCGATGCGCAGGCGGTGCGCGCCGCGGTGATAGCGGTGCCATCCATGACGACCAGGGGAGTGCCGCGATCCGGATCGAACATCGCCATCAGCGCGTGATGACCCGGGAGCCCCTTCGACGGATTGCTGTGATACACGCTGACGAGCTTGGCCGCGAGGACCCCGGGCACGTAGCCGGGCATGGACGCTAGGAAGCCTTCCGGCGCGAACGCCGCGACCCGCGGCGGCACCGACGTGCGCCCCTCGCTCAGGTCGACGAACCCGGGTTCCAGCGCGTCGATGAGGCTATCGAGATCGAGGAGCGCCTCAACCTCGGCGCGATTGAGGATCAGCATCCTCGACCGCCTAAGGTCTGGGTCTCGAGACGTCCAGCCGCCAGGGCGCTTCCTCTTGCTCGGCGGGATCGCGAGCGAGCGCGGATGGATCGGTCTTCATCCCCCCATTCTCGCCCACGCCGTGTGTTGCTGGGACTTGGATCGAGCGACGACGGGATCAACTCGACGTCCCTTCGAACGGCGGGAATCCTGAATCGGGGCAATAGTCGCTGTAGAGCACCTATTGAGCCGATTTCGCTGACGAGTTTCCGCCTAGATCAGGCTTCGAGCACAGCGCTCTGCGCGTCCTACTTGCAAAGCAGATGCTCCGAGTTAGGTGCAGTTCTCGAGCTCCTCAGTGAACGCGAGCGGTGACTCGATCCGGATGTCTCCGATAGGCAGCGCAGCGAGCAGCTCCTTATCCCTCGTGGCGACCACTTCGACTTCACCGCGAGATGGCCCGCCTAGCAGGTGGGGCTGGCTCCGCGGCGAATGTTTTCCGGAAGTTCTGGGGGGTTTTCCGGGCGTTTTGGCGGAGACGTGAGAGGTGGACATCTGATGCATTCAAAGACCGCGACCGGCGGCATCCGGCTCCTCGTGGCCGTCTTGCTGATGACTATCTCAGTCGGCTCCGGCTCACAGGCGAAGTCCCCTCGGAACCGGAGAGGTCCCGTACGTATTGCCATTGAGCACCTCGGCGTTGATCCCAAGTCGGTCAAGGTGACCGATCTCTATTCGTCGAGGCACAACCGAGTGACGCACGTGTACCTACGCCAGGTGATCAAGGGGGAGGAGACGGTGGGGGCTGAGGCAACCGTCAACATCCAGGACGGCGTCGTCATCTACAGCGGGTCCCGGTTCATCGACCCAAAGGACGCGACGGGCGACCAGATGCTCGCTGCCCCGGACGCTCTCGCGATAGCTACGAGGAGCGTCGGTGGCGCCGGAGTAGTGACCAAAGAGCCCGCTCTCGTGTACCGGGTCTTGCCCGATCGCATCGCACGTCTCGCCTTCGAGATGGAAATCGAAACGTCCAAGCATTGGTGGAACATCGCCGTCGATGCCGAGAACGGCCGGATCCTGGAACGTTACGACCTGATCGATAGCGAGAACGCCGGCGAGATCGCGGCGCGCACCGCCCGACCCGAAGATGCGGATGTTGCACGAGCGCTGCTCAAGCCGATATTGCCTCCGCAGCGCGTCGACGACGGCTCGTCGTACAACGTCTATGCAATACCTCTCGAGAGTCCCAACGATGGGGACAGGACGATCGTTGAGAACCCCGCTGACAGGCTCGCATCTCCGTTCGGCTGGCACGACACGAACGGCGTGATGGGTCCTGAGTTCACCATCACCCGCGGCAACAACGTCAATGCTTATGCCGACACCATCAACGACGACGCGCCGGACCCGGCCGGCCAGCCCGATGGCGGCAAAGGCCTCGACTTCACCCACCCGATCTCGACGTTCGATGCGACGCCGCTGGTCTATCGCGCTGCGGCCGTCGACAACCTCTTCTATTGGTCGAACGTCATGCACGACGTCACGTTCCGCTACGGATTCAACGAGGAGGCGGGGAACTTCCAGACGTCGAACTACAGCGGCCGCGGACGCGGCGGAGACGAGGTACTCGCCCAGGCCCAAGACGGCAGCGGTGCTCTCAACGCGAACTTCTCCACGCCCGCGGAGGGTCAGCCTGGTCGTATGCAGATGTATGTCTGGGTGGACGCGTTCGACACCTTAGGGCTTGGTCCGGATGACATCGTTCGCTCCTACGACACGCAGGTGCGTGATGGCGACTTCGACTCCGGCGTCATAGCTCACGAGTATGGGCACGGCATATCGAACCGCCTCGTAGGTGGCCCGGACAACGTCGCCTGTCTGCGGACGCACGACGAGCGCGAAGGCGAGGGATGGAGTGACTTCTGGTCCTACGTGCTAACCATGCGTCCTAAGGACGACGGAGCCACGCCGCGCGGGATCGGCACCTATGTCGTGTATCACGAGAAAGGTCGCAAGGGCAAAGGGATCCGCATCACCCCTTACTCCACGAACATGAAGATCAATCCATCTACGTACGACACGATCAAGACGGCGGCCGAGCCCCACGGGGTCGGTTATGTGTGGGCGTCGATGTTGTGGGACCTGTATTGGAACCTCGTCGACAAGTACGGCTTCAACCCGAGCCCGTACGGGTCGTGGAAGACAGGCGGCAACAACCTGGCGATTCAGCTCGTCGTCGACGGGATGAAGTTCGCCGTCTGCGAGCCCGGATTCGAAGATGCGCGCGACGCGATCATTGCGGCCGACGCGGCTCTCACCGGTGACGTCCGAAAAGGGGTGCCCGGCGACAACGAATGCCTTATCTGGAGGACGTTCGCTCGGCGTGGACTCGGGATCAACGCCAAGCAGCGCGACTTCAAGAACAAGGCCGATGGTGGGCAGGGCTTCAGGGTTCCGGATCACTGCCGCCCCGTCAAAGTCCCCCGGAGTGTGCGCCGCCCTTCGTAGATCCCTCGCTTCGAATCAGTTAGCGGAGCGCGGTAAAGCTCCGGCATCCTTCGAGCGGGGGCCGTCGATCGTCCTCTAGCCGCGCGCGGCGCGTCGAGAGAACCTGCTAATCGTCGAGGGAAAGGTAGGTGCTGCGCGCAGGTGTTCGATGATCGGTAGAGCACCTGCCTACAAACGGGGAGAGGCGACGCTCTTGCGCAGCTAGACTGGGTAATCGATGGGGCGGTAGCTCAATTGGTAGAGCACCTGCTTTGCAAGCAGGAGGTCGTCGGTTCGATCCCGATCCGCTCCACGACCTCGGCGTTGTATCGGAAACCGCCGGGCCGGATGAGTTGGACGCCTCGCGGTCGTCCCTGACCTACGATCGCCTCCATGGCGTACGACGAGGATCTTGCGGATCGCATGCGTGAGCTGCTCGGCGCCGAGGCGGATGTGACCGAGATGAAGATGTTCGGCGGGCTCGCCTTTCTCGTCGGCGGCAATATGGCCATCGCAGCAAGCGGCCGGGGCGGCGTCATGGTTCGTGTCGACCCAGCGCAGTCAGAGACTCTCCTGGCGTCGACGAACGCTCACCCTATGG
>JBHENN010000033.1:0-8204 GCA_046262015.1 Actinomycetota bacterium
GCCCGGGAGAGGGCGGCGCAGCGGGTCACGGAAATTGGTACGCGGGCCCCACGATCGAGAAGGCCGACGCCATCTCCGTCCAGGTTCCTCTAGCTCCTTGATTGGGGTCTTGCGGAAGGCGTAGCGCTCCTGTATCACAGAAGGTGATACAGTCTGGGCATGGCTAGAGCGATATCCCTCAGGTTGGATGAAGAGGCCGAACGGGCTTTGTCTCGCCTCGAGGCTTCGGGGATGACACGCTCCGAAGCGATCCGAAAAGCCCTAGTCGAGTCCGCTCAGGCACTTCATCGCCGCCAGCAGATCGCCGAGGAAGTTGCGGCTCTCGAGGCGGACGAGGCCGATCGAGAAGAGATGCTGGAGGTTGCCTCTTTGATGGAAAGCCTTCGTGCGTAGGGGAGACATCCATGAGCTTCGACCGCCGCGCGGAAAGGGTCATGAGCAGCGAGGGCGCAGGTTCGGAGTCATCTTGCAGGCCGAGGAATTCCTTCCACGTTCGGTCGTTATCGTCGCTCCCACCTCTCAGAGCGCAAGAGCGGCGACCTTCAGACCCGAGATCGAGATCGGTGATGAGCCAACTCGCATACTCGTCGAACAACTGGGAGCTGTGAATACGAGTCGGCTGGGCAAGCTGGTGGGGCACGTAGCGCCACCTGAGCAGTGGGCGATAGATGACTGCCTGCGACTAGTCCTGGGCTTGCGTAGCGGGTCGCACTAGTCCTGATAAATATCGCTCTACGCTTGGCCGCGACCTGCGGACACGGGACCTAGCACAGCGCTAATCCGTCACTAGACAACTGCCACAAGGACTACGCCCAACAAAACGCGAAGGAGCTCGCGCAGCTCTTGCAGTCATCCAGCGATTAGGCGCTCACTGGTGTTCGGAATCGAGGAGCATCCGCTTCCACAGACGCGCCAACCAACTTGCGAAGCGTTCTCGGTCCCAGCCACGTTCGTCGACCAGTAAGCGCCAGAGATCGCCGGCGTTCGTAGCCCACAACACGTCACGCGCTTCCTCTTCCGATACGGCCAGGCCTTCGCCTGCAGCCATCTCTCGCGCCGCGAGCGTCATGCCCTCCAGCCGCTGCCGGTCCATCTCTTCCAGCATCGCTCGTGCCTCGGGTTCTGAACTGGCTGCTCCGCGTATGGCTTCGACGAAAGGAGAAGTGCGAGGCCCGAGCTGGTTAGCGACCAACGATGCGTACATCTCGAGTCGACGGCCAAGATCTTGCTCGGCGCGTAGCGCGCGTACCTCGGGTCGCTCGTGGAAGGGGACGTCTTGGTCATCACCCCCGATCGTGACGTCCCAGACCCTCTTGAGCAGATTCAGCTTCGACCCGAACGCGCCGTAGATCGTCTCGACAGATACCCCGGCTTCGGCTGCGATGTCGCTCACTGTCGTCGCCCCATATCCCCTCGATACAAAGAGGTCGTAGGCGGCGGCCAGGATGTGGCGCCGCGTCTCGGCGGCCTGGGCCTTTCGCCGGGAGGAGTCGTAAGGGCGCTTGACGTTCGTCGACATATCCGTTAAAGATACCCTGGATTGGATACAGAGAACCTGGAACCGATAGGAGGAGATCGTGCCGGATACAGCGATGGCGGTTGGCGGAGCAGCCTGGGATCAGGTCGCTCCGGCGTGGGAGGAACTACACGAGCACACAGAGGCTTCCATGGAAGCCGTGACGTCGGCGATGCTCGCTCTGCTCGAGCCCGGGCGGGGGGAGATCGTCCTGGAGCTCGGGTGCGGCGTGGGGGCCTTGGGCGCCAGGGTGGCACAACTCGTTGGTCCCGATGGGCGCGTGATCGTGAGCGACGTCGCAGAGGGGATGGTGGCCGCGGCCCGCCGCCGACTCGAGCCTTCGTCTCTGCCGAACGTGGAGCTTCAGGTCCTGGATGGCGAGGCGATCGACCTCCCCGACGCAAGTGTCGATGCCGTCATCTGCCGGATGGGGTACATGTTGATGCCGGATCCAGGTGGAGCGTTCACGGAGGCCCGCCGTGTCCTTCGTAGCAACGGCCGTCTGGTCTTTAGCGTCTGGGGCGCGGCGCAGCAGAATGTGTGGGCATCATGTCTCGGTATCGCTGTGATGCAGTCAGGGTTGGATGGCGGGGGAGATCCATTCGCTCCCGGCGGCCCGTTCTCGCTTTCCGACCCGTCGACGTTGCGGGCTTTGTTATCGGGCGCTGGCTTCAGTGACGTGCAGATCGACGAGGTCGACTCCCCGCACGTATTTGAGGACCTGGAGTCGTACTGGGTGAAGACGACGAGACTCGCCGGCCCGCTGGCGGTCACTCTCTCCGATACCCCCAAGGAGAAACTGGACGAGGTCAAGCGCAACGTCTCCGGGCTCGCGTCGCAATACATCGCTTCTGACGGTCTCGTGATGCCCGGGCGGGCTCTTGTGGTGAGGGCATCATGACAACGGCGCACACCCGGACGCCGGCGCCACCAGCACGCGAAAGTCGAGGCAGGCTGGCGGGCGTGATCATCGCTGGGGTCGCGACGGCCCTTCTTTTCGGACCCGACGGTCCTTTGGGTGGGTTCTGGCGGCCCGCGGAAGGATCCGCCGAACCCAGTGGGCTCTTGATCCCGGGTTTCATCGCAGTTGCACTTGCCGAAGGGCTCGCGCTTGGTATCGCCCTCGCGGTACTCGTGTTCGGACGCCCCTGGTTCAACGGTCTCGTGCCGCGTCCGCGGCTGGCGCTGGCTGCCTGGATAGCGACGATCTGGCTGCTTGCGTCTTGGTGGCCACACACTGCAACCCATCGCTTCGTCGGAGACGATCTCGGCGGTCTCCTAGCTGCCGAGTGGATCTTCCACGTCACTTCGATGGTCGCGGGCGCCATCGTCGTGGTGGCGATCGCTACCGGTTCGAAGCGACGAGTTTGAAGCCACGATATCGAGGTCCACGGCGACCATGTGACGAACGGCCCCTGCGCTTCGGTCCTCGTCGGCGCCCTTCTCATAGAACGTATCTCGAGCGCCTCCGAACATCTCTCGAGTCTGCCATTGACGACGAGTTCGACCGCGATGCACTTCGCAAGCTGCGGAACGTGGGCCGACTGGACCTGGCGATCACGACGGTCGTGATCCTTCTCATGACAGTGAAGCCGGGTGCGTAGGCGTATCTTCGACTCGGCTCGCGAACCGAAACCTCAATGCCTTGCGGCTGATCCTCGCGTTGGGTTAGAGGTCGTCCCGCTACTACTGATAGATATCGGCCTTTCGCTCGGAGACCTATTCGGCAATTGAGTTCCCGTTCTGTGCCATGAGCGTGCGAGGCGGCCTCCGAACCCGGATGGGTGACTCGCTCAAGCCTGGGGATCGAGAAGAGGGTGGGGACTGGTCTTCTAGGTATGGTTCGTAGGCCTCGCCACTCGCCCCACACTCCGTGGCCGCCATGTCGAACAGGGTAATGCGCTCCTAGGCCCCCGGAGAGAGCGGCTCTACTGTGTAGCGGATGATCGGCACCGCACGACTCGAGCTCATGAGGCGATGATGACCAGGTCGAGAAGCTGAGCGACGCGGCTAACGGCATGGAGATCGGGCTGCACCTCCCCAGCGCGCAGTCGGGCGCCGATGCGGTGGGCATCGTCGAAGTGGCGCGGGCGGCGGAGCGCAACGCCTTCGAGTCCGTGTGGTTCTTCGACCACCTCTTCACGCCGGTGCGGCTCGGCTCCGCGTATCCCTACAGTCGCGACGGGTCGTACGCATTAGGACCGGGCGACCCGTTCTTCGACCCGCTCGCCCTCTACGGTGTGCTTGCGGCCGCAACGACCCGCATCAAGCTTGCGACCGGCGTTCTGATCGGCGCTTACCGTCATCCCATCGTGCTGGGCAAAGTCCTCGCCTCGGTCGAGCGCTTCGCGCCCGGCCGGCTGATCCTGGGCTTGGGTGCGGGATGGATGCGCGAGGAGTTCGATGCCCTGGGAGTCGACCCGGCGCGCCGCTCGGCGCGGGCCGACGAGTACGTTCGAGCCCTGCGCGCCGTCTGGTCCGGACGGTCGGCGTTCGAGGGCGACTTCTACCGCTGGCCCGAGGCCGGCTTCGAGCCGGCCCCTTCGGCGCCGATCCCCATCATCGTCGGTGGCCACGGGGACGCCGCGCTACGGCGCGCGGCGCGCGTGGGGGACGGATGGGCGATCGCCCTCAACAAGGAGCAGGGGAGCACGCTCGACGATCTCGAGCGCCGGCTCGACTTCCTGCGAGCGAGGCTCGCCGACGAGGGCCGAGACCCGGCTTCGTTCCACCTCGCGTATCAGAGTTTGCTGTGGTTCTCGGACTCACCTCACCCCAAGCTGCCGCTCACCGGTCCTCCGGATGCGATCGCGGCGTCGTTGGCGCGCCTCGGAGAGCTCGGCGTGACGATGGTCGACCTCGTGGTCTTCGGGCCCGCGTTGCTGATCGTGGAGACGGCCGAGCGCTTCGCCCAGGAGGTCCGGCCTCTACTGTGACCCTAGAGACGCGGCGCACCTCAGGATGGCGTCAACGGAGCGGTCGACGTCCTCGCTGGACGTGGCCCAGTTGCTCACCGAGATGCGCATCACGTGGCGGCCCTTCCACACGCTGCCGCCGAGCCAGCAGGTGCCGTCGGCCTGGACGCGCTCGATCACGGCCTTGGTCTGGTGGTCGTCGTCGCCGAAGCGGACCAGCACCTGGTTCAGCACCACCTCGTTGAGGACCTCGACGCCGGGAGCGCCGGCCAGCTCGTCGGCGAAGCGGCGAGCGTTCGCGCAGCCGCGCTCGATCATCTCCGCGATCCCCGACCGGCCGAGCGCCTTGATCGTGGCGTAGGTGGTCAAGGCGCGGGCGCGCCGCGAGAACTCCGGGTTCCAGTCCATGGGATCACGCTCGCGGCCCTCTTCCGCGTGCACGAGGTAACTGGCCTGCACGCTCATCGCGGCGCGGTGCGCGGACGGGTGCGCGCAGATCGCGACGCCCGAGTCGTAGGGGACGTTGAGCCACTTGTGTGCGTCGGTCGCCCACGAGTCGGCTCGCTCGATCCCGGCGAGCAACGGCTGGGTGCTGGGAGCGGCGGCGGCCCACAGGCCGAACGCGCCGTCGACGTGCACCCACGCGCCGTGCTCGTGGGCGCTATCGCAGATCGCACCGACATCGTCGATCGCTCCGCTGTTCACGTTGCCTACCTGCGCGCAGACGATCGTCGGACCGTCGCTTGCCCTCAGCGCGCCTCGGAGCGCATCCGGGCGCATGCGGCCCTGGCCGTCGGCCTTGATCTCCACGATCGCATCGGTACCGATGCCGAGGAAGCGGAGCGCCCGCGGGATCGTGACGTGGTGCTCGGCCCCCGCCAACACCCTGATCGCCGGCGCCCCGGTCAGGCCGCGCGCGTTGAGGTCCCAGCCGGCGTCCTCCAGGACGTGATAGCGGGCCGCGGCCAGAGCTGTGAAGTTGGCCATCTGGCCACCGGTGACGAACCCGACCGAGCTCTCGGTGGGCAGCGCGAGCAGCTCGAGGAGCCACGCCGCGGCCGTCTCTTCGACCACCGAGGCGGCGGGCGACGCGACGTAGAGACCGTGGTTCTGGTCCCAGGCCGAAGTGAGCCAGTCGGCCGCGAGGGCAACCGGCAGTGTCCCACCGATCACGAAACCGAAGAAGCGCGGTGACGGCGTGACCAGCAGGCCGGGCTCCACCTCGGCCACGAGGGCATCGATGACCGCGGTCGGGTCGTCCGGACCCGACGGCAAGGGGCCCGCCAGGGACGCCCGCAGCTCCTCCAGGGTCGCGTTCGGGGCCACGGGTCGGTGGGGGACCGAGTCCAGGAACGCTCGCGCGTGGCGCGCGGTCGCCTGCAACAAGGTGTCTCTGTCCATCGCTTCTGGCTCCGGTCGCGTGCTCAGATGCCCCACCGGCGCGCCAGCTCCTCCACCCGCCCTCGGAGCGCGGCTTGATTGCGACGTTCCAGGGCCATCCCAACAGCGATGCCTCCCCCCACGAGGATGACGCCGCCGAGCCCCGCGGGCACACCGATCAGCAGGGCGCGCCGGCGGGACCGGAGCTCGTGTATCGGCCAGCCGCGGGCCTGCGCGATGCGCCGGAGCTCGGGTTCGGGGTTGACCGCATGTGGGTGCCCGACGGACTCCAGCAACGGCAGGTCGTTGATCGAGTCGGAGTACGCCGCGCACTCGGCGAGCTCGATCCGGTGCTCGGCTGCTGCCGTCGCGACCGCCCTCGCCTTCTCCGGCCCGTGCATCACGGGACCGACGAGGCGTCCGGTGTAGAAACCGTCCTTGTCGACCTCCGAGACCGTCGCGATCGCATCCGTCATGTCGAGCGCCTCGGCTACCTTGGCGGCCAGCTCGATCGGGGCCGCGGTCACTAGGAAGGTGAGGTCGCCGCGTTGTTGATGGCCCTCGATCACTCGCACGATGTCGGCGTAGACCAGCGGGAGGATGCGTTCCTGAGCGATCTCGTGACCCCACGAGAGCAGCTCCTCCTGGCTCCTGCCGGCAACGAACTCGAGCGTCGACCGTCGCGATCGCTCCATGTTCCTCTGACGCTCGCCCGCCACTCTGAAGACCATCTGGCCCCACCCGAAGCGGATGATGTCGCGCACGCGGAAGAGATCGCGGTCGTACGCTCCCCGGGCGAGCAGGAACAGGCTCGAGCCCGGGATCAGGGTGCGGTCGAGGTCGAAGAAGGCGGCTCGAGCTGGGCGGGGTCGGGCGTCAGCTTCCATCACAGGCGAGGATAACGAGCGCGCAGGTCACCACCCCGGCCGTCGGGGAGTCCGTGTAAGTATCGCCCGATGCTCGTCGGCTCGATGAACTTCCCCGGCCGCTCGCTCGTGAAGGAGATCCACCGGGTAGCCGAGGAGGGGTTCGATTTCGTCGACCTCACACTCGAGCCTCCGGCGGCGTGGCTCCCCGACGGCAAGGACATAGGACGTCTGATCGGCGACCTGGGGCTCCAGGCCGTCGGCCACACCGCGTGGTACCTGCCGTTCGCGTCGCCGTTCCCCGAGGTGCGTGTCGTGGCGCGCGATCTCTACGCGCGCGCGCTCGACACCTTCGCGGACGCGGGCGTGACCCTGGTCAATGTGCATCCCGATCAGAAGGTGCCGCTACACCCACCCGACAAGGTGCGCGCCGCCAATGCCGAGACGATCGGACTGCTGGCGCGGGACGCAGCGCAGCGCGGCATCACGATCATGGTCGAGAACATCGACCGCACCTTCTCTAGGCCCGAGGACCTCAAGCTCATCCTGGATGCGGTCCCCGAGGCCGGTTTCCATCTCGACGTCGGACACGCGAACCTCGGCCTCGGGCGCGACGAGACCAACCGCTCCCCAGGCTTCCTCGAGACCCTGGGAGACCGCCTCGTCCACGTCCACGTGTCGGACAACCGGGGCGGCGCCGACGACCTTCACCTTCCTCTCGGGGCCGGGACGATCGATTGGAAGGGCGCGATCCGGCTGCTCAAGCGCGCCGGCTACGACGGGACGGTGACCCTGGAGGTGTTCGCCCGCGAGCGCGAGCACCTGCGCACGTCCCGGCGGCTGTGGCTCGAGTGGTGGAGCGAGGTGTCGGCCTAGGCCGCGAGCCGGTCATCCCGCCATTCCGCCCCGGAGCTGTTCGAGGTGTCTATCATCGTGGCTGATGATGCAGGTGAGGCAGTGACCCTCGGGGGGATAGAGCGCTACCTGGAGGACGGGGAGGAGATCGTCCTCGAGGCGCGGCCGTGGCCGGCCGAGGTCCTTCGCCGCATGGGCGCGGTCGCCGTCGTCGCCGGAGCCGGAGTCGCACTCGGCTACCTCACGAGCCCGTACGACGGGGCCGGCCTGGTCGATCGCGCCGCCGGGCTCCTACTGTCGCTGGCCCTCGTACGCCTGCTGGCCAGCGTGGTCCGTAGGCGCGCCCACCGCGTCATCGTGACCGACCGGCGACTCCTCGAGCGCCGCGGGCTGCTCGTGAGGTCGCTGCGCGCTCTCCCTTTGACCGCGGTGACGGACATGACCTACCGGCGGTCCGTCGCGGGACGGCTGCTCGGTTACGGCGAGGTGGTTCTGACGGCGGGATCCGCCCGCAGCACGACCGGTCCGGTCGGCGCGCCGGACGAACTCTACCATGCTCTGACGCGGCTGGTCGGTCGCCGGTCCCCGGATGCCCCGGCCCGGCTCGGCGAGGGCCGCCACCCGCTCGACGAGGATGACGTCGTCACCGGCCCCCTCCCACGGGTCGTGGTC
>JBHENN010000034.1:0-8549 GCA_046262015.1 Actinomycetota bacterium
AGGTTGTGCGTGACGAATCCACGCTCGTTGAGGAAATCTGCCACCAGGGCGCTTCGCTGCCCGATCTGGCAAACCACGACGAAGGTAGCCCCCCGATCGAGATCCTCGAAGCGAGTGGAGATCTGCCCGATCGGTATGTGCACGGACCCTTGGATGTGTCCGGCCGCGAACTCAT
The DNA here is from genome assembly GCA_046262015.1 of Actinomycetota bacterium. Lineage (GTDB taxonomy): Bacteria > Actinomycetota > CADDZG01 > CADDZG01 > WHSQ01 > JBHENN01. The sequence goes on from JBHENN010000034.1 coordinate 176, forward strand.
AGTCCTCGCGGACATCCAGGAATCGAGCCGTATCAGTCAGCCGGCTCGCCTCGAGCGCTTTCACGACTTCATTTTAGCCTCGTCACCGCCGCGCTGACCTCTGCTGGAACGCAGCGTCAACTTTGGCTTTTTCGCCCTCAGGAAAGAGGGCCCATTTTCGCAGGTCGCACACCGTAAAGGCCGTTCTGATTACCATGGAGACGCTCTGCCGACTGAGCTAACGGGGCGTGAACGGGCTAGAGGATACCCGCTTGGCAGGTCGGATCAGCGACCTGGACAGATAGACAGATAGGTCGGCATCTCTGGACTGATGAGGACCTCCTACTGGTCGCGCTTCCTCACTAGCGTCCCGCACTCGTAGATGCCGAGCCCGAGACCCTCGGCGGTGCAATAAAGCTGCTGCCCCTTCTTCACATGCTCGAGCGTCTCGTAGCTCCCGCCAGCGGCGCAGCCTCCTCCGGCATAGGTACATGAAAGCAGTAGGTAGCGGAGGCCCGTGATCTGGCTTCGGGCCTCGAGACGGATGGTGGCTGCCGCCGACGAAGGCGCCTGCCCTCGGATCGAGCCTCCGAGATACAGCTGTCCGCCTTCATATTTGAACGAGCATTCAGCAGCGTTTTTGAATTTTCCACCGCAGTTCGGTCCCTGGACACGTTTGTCGTGAGGATGATTGGCGATCGCTGGGCTTGCCATCGATGTGGCCATCAAGGTCGATAGGATCATTCCGATCAAATGGCGCTTCATGATTTTCTCCCTGGTGGTGGTTTATCCCTAAGTGATGCTACGAACCTCGTGTGTCCTCCGGTTTGCATCTCTTCGAAATGATTCGCTCAAAACCGCCTTTTACCTTCCATATCCCCGGCGTGATTCCCGGCCGGCTCGATAAGCCGGGTCATAGGTGGCGCCCACCGAGATCAAGGCGTGGTCGACTAAAATGTGGGATTGAGTGCCTTGCCGGGGTTCTCGATCCGCCGTCGAGGATCTCCTCGGCGCGCCCGAGCCCTAGGTGGGTGGCGCCGGCTAGCCCCGCTGAGTAGATATCGACTTATATATCCGGTAGGATATCGCTATGAACGATCCTTCCGGGACCCTTGTCAAGCTTGCTCGCCTCCGCAGTGGACTCTCTCAGCGAGAGCTCGCCCACAGGGCAGGCACATCCCAGCCGACACTCGCCGCCTACGAATCGGGTCGCAAAGCACCGACCCTAAAGACGCTCATGAGAGTGCTAGATGCAGCAGGCTTCGAGTTGCGGTTTCGGCTCGAACCGGCTGACCCCCACGACGATTGGATCCGCGCTTACGAAGAACGGCTTCCGGCAGCCGTCCTGAACAAGATCCGTGATGACGATCGGCGGCGGATCGCTCGGGCGAAGGTCCGAAAACGTGCACCCGTGGCCACAGCCCGAGAGGGCGCGACAGGGGCGAAGCCATGACGGGTGGAGACAGGCCTCCGGACATTGCCTCGATCGTCAGGACCCTTGGGTTCCACCGGGTTGAGTTCGTTGTGATCGGGGCACTGGCTGGCCTTCTTCAAGGGATCCCACTTCCTCGAACGCTGGATGTCGACATCACTCCAGGACCAAGCAAGGAAAACAGACGACGCCTAGCCGAGGCGCTGAAAGATATGGAGGCGACTCTTCGGCTGCCGGACCCGTCGGAGATCGTCTCGATCCCACTCGACGAGCACACCTTCGACAACATCCAATCGCTGACTCTTACGACGAAGTTCGGACCACTTGACATCCTCTTTAAACCCGAGGGAACCGCAGGCTACGAGGACCTCGCCCTGCGCGCCACCATCGTCGAAGACGATGGAGTGGGGATCCCGGTGATCTCTGTGGAGGATCTCGTGAGCTCGAAGCGAGCCGCCGGCCGTCAGAAGGACCTAGAGCACCTTCTCACCATCGAGCAATATCTCGAGGAGAGTTAAGTCTCGTTATGTCGCCCATCGAGCCCGCATCAAACTCTCGAAGCGCGGAGGAAATCGACCCAGATCGAGGTATCGGGCAGAGCACTCACGTCGCGCGGTCGCTCTTCCTTTCGGGAGTGACGTCTTCGACCTCGAGCGTCCCCGCCAAACGGCGGACCCCGTCAGTCGCCTCCTCGGTGACGTACTGCCGGATCGCGATCTCGACCGCGGCGCGTTTGGTGAGCCCCGGATGACGCGCTAGCAGGGCCCTCAGCAGGCGGTCGTCGATGTCCAGGGTCGTCCGCATGATGCCATCAGTATGGCGTAGCTAGGGCCAGTCTCTGCCCGCCGGCATCCGGGCGCGAGCCCCTCTCAGACCACGCGGGGGCCGCCTGATCCACTGCAGCGCTGCCGCCACCCGGCAGGAGCGCCTGTATAGCCGGCGAACCCCTCGGGAGGAGACAACCGTGACGAAAGGACAGCCGTGAAGAAGCTGCTTGGGGTAGCGCTGGTCGCCGTAGGGCTCGTGGTCGGCGCGCAGAGCGGCGCCTCGGCTCACGTCGACAAGAGCGACAACGTCAAGCTGGTCTCGACCTTCAAGTACAAGATCGACCCGGACAACAAGTTCTTCACCGCGGGGACCGACCTGGCGTTCTCCGGGAAGTACGTCTACGCCGCCCAGCAAGGGCCCGAGACCGCCGGCATCCACATCATCGACGCGTCCGGCAAGAAGCCCAGAGAGGTCGGCTTCTTCAAGTGCTCGGCCAGCCAGAACGACGTCGCCGTGGTGCGCCCCGGGCTCCTCGCCAACGCCTACCACAGCGGCAACTGTGGCGGTCCCGGAGGTGGCGTGAGCCTGATCGACGTTCGCAACCCCAAGCGCGCCCGGGTGCTCGGCGCGGTGACGAACCTGCCCGGAGGGAGCCACACGCTGACCGTCTATCCCGGCAAGCCGATCATCTACGCGTCGCCCGGCGGACTGGCCAACGGGGGCGGAACCGAGCAGATCCTGGACGTGTCCAACCCGCGGAAACCGAAGGTCGCGGCGACCTACCTGCCCAGCCGCATCGGGTGCCACGACCTGACGTTCTCGTTCACCAAGGAGCGCAAGCTGGCGGTCTGCGCGGGGCTCACCGAGACCCAGATCTGGGACGTCTCCGACCCCCTGGCGCCCGAGACGATCGGCCGCATCGTGAACCCCTTGATGTTCTTCCCCCACTCGGCCGCGGTGACCGACGACGGCAGGTACCTGGTGCTCGGCGACGAGGCGTTCGCCGCGGACGACTGCGTCGGCGGTCCTCTCGGGGCGCTCTGGGTGTACGACATCTCCAACCCCGCGGCGCCCGTCCCGATGAGCTACTACGGAGCGAGCCGCGGGCCCGCGGTCAGCTCGCCCGAGGTCGACCGCGGCGACTGGTGTACCGCGCACCTGTTCAACTTCGTCCCGGGCACCTACACGCTCGTCAGCTCGTGGTATGCCGCCGGTATGAACGTGCTCGACCTCAGCGATCCGAGGATGCCCCGGGAGATCGCCCACTACCAGGAGGACGAGACGAACTACTGGTCGGCGTACTGGTACGACGGGCGCATCTGGGCCAACGACCGTGAGCGCGGCGCGCTCGACGTCTTCGAGGTCAAGGGCATCAAGGAGAAGAAAGGCGGCCGGGGCTGATCGCCCGGCGCGTCCGGCGGGCTGCCGCTGCGGTCGGCGGGCTCGTCGCCCTGACGCTCGTTCCCCAGGTCGCGCCGGCGGGGTCCGGTTCGAACGAGACCGGCTTCCACATCGTCCGCTTCGACGAGCGGATCACCGACGCGGCGCGCGCCGCGCTGGTCGCGACCGGCGCACGGGTGATCGACTACGAGCCGGACGACTCCTACATCGTCTGGGCGAGCACGGCGGAGGCGCGGCGCGCCGCACGTCTGGACGTGGTCGGGTCGGTCGTCGCCGTGCCGGTGGCGCGCAAGCTCGGTTCCGGGCTGCCCGACCTCTCCGACCCGAGCACGACTCCTCTGGACCTCCAGCTGACCGTCTACGGGCCTCGGGTCGCCGCCGCGATCGACGCGCTCACCCGTCTCGGATCGGTCGGGCGGATCTCCCGGGCGCGCCCCGACGGGTTCCTCGCGACGGTGGGGGCCACGGCCCCGGCATCGGCTCTGCGCGGGGTCCTCGATCTGCCCGCGGTCCTCTACGCCGCCCCCGCCCCGACCGGGCTGGTGCCGGAGGACGAGATGGGCGACCAGGTCGTCGCCGGCAACATCGAGCGCGACACGAACCGGCCGTTCCCCGGCTACCGGAGATGGCTCCGCAAGAAAGACCTCAACGGGAAGGGCTTCATCGTCTCGGTAGTAGACACCGGCATCTCTGACCAGCACCCAGATCTCGCCGGCAAGATCGTTGCGACGTACGACTACTCCCCGCTCGCCGAGCCCGTGGACACCGGGGGACACGGCACCCACGTGGCCGGCATCATCGGGGGGAACCCGCCCAAGAGTTTCGTCCCGGGCGTCCCGGAGCATCCACCGTTCGGCGATCCCGACGGTTTCACCTACGGCATCGGCGTCGCGCCCCGAACGAAGTTCGTCGACCAGAACGCGATCGGCTTGGTCGGCCAGGAGTTCCCCCCGCCCGATCCGAACGGCTTCGAGCGCCTCACCACCGACGCGTGGGAGTCGGGCGCCCGCATGTGGAACGCCTCGTGGCACACCGGGGAGGGGGCGCGCGTCGGCTACCTCGCGAACACGCGCGTCATCGACGAGCTCGCCCGCGACGCGGTCTACGAGAAGAACGGCGCGCAGCAGTTCCTCTTCGTGTTCTCGGCCGGCAATACCGGGACCAGCGGCCCGACCGTCCCCAAGGAGGCCAAGAACATAATCGCGGTCGGCGCGACGAACTCGGGGCGCGGCGAGGTCTGGCCGATGGAGTCCGACATCGACGAGGTCGCGAGTTTCTCGTCTCAAGGCCCGACCAAAGACGGGCGGATCTTCCCCACGATCTCAGCGCCGGGCGCGTCGGTGATGTCGGCCCGAGCGCCCGAGGGGGCGATCACGGCAACCTGCGTCCCGCCGCCCGACGGCGCGCTGCTGTATGCGAACTGCAGCGGCACGTCGATGGCCGCGCCTCACGTCGCGGGAGCCGCGGTGCTGATCCATCAGTGGTGGCGCCGGACGTTCGGCGACCTGCCGTCGCCCGCCATGGTGCGGGGCCTACTGGTCAACACTGCGACCGACATCGCCAAGGCAGACATCCCCAACATGGCGGAAGGGTGGGGCCGCATCAACCTCGGCGAGCTGTTCGCGGACCGCGCCGCGCGCTACGTCGACCAGAACGACGTCCTGCATCGGACGGGCGAGGACAAGGCCTACGAGATCGATGTCAAGGCCCCCTCCCGCCCGCTCAAGGTCACGCTCACATGGAACGATGCACCCGGGGCGGTCGGCGCCAAGAAGGTACTCGTCAACGACCTGGACCTCATGGTCGAGCTGATCGAGGGAGGCCGCGTCGTGGAGAGGTGGCGCGGGAACGTGTTCGAGAAGGGGCGCTCGATCGCCGGAGGCAAGGCCGACCGCGTCAACAACACCGAGAACGTGTTCCTCGACGCGCCGCGCCGGGGGACCTACCGCATCACGGTGACGGCTGCGAACCTCCCGGCCGACGTGCGCGCCGACAACTCGGACACGACCGAACAAGACTTCGCACTGATCGCCCGCTGGGGCCGCCCCGACTAAGACTCGGCGGCCTCATCGAGGCTCGCTACCACCTGCGCGAACAGGGACTCGGCCGCCTCGGGCGAATCGGCGATGCACACGGTCCCCACCTTGCCGTAGGTCTCCAATGCCCCCATGAGATGGAGCGACGCGCCCGTGCGCGTCGCGAGATCGAACGCGAGCCCGGCGTCGTCGAGGGCGGCGATCGCGACCGCCGGCTTCATCCGCGTGTACGACGCCGAGCGTACGTTGTCCATCGCGACGTAGGCCTTGGCCGCGCCGCCGGCGATGAGCTCGCCCGTGGCGACGTCGTAGGAACCCTGTGTGAGGAGGCGCGCGGTCAGGAACGGGTGGGTCGTGCCACCCATGCGCAGGTTGATCTCGCTGAGATAGATGTCGAACCCGCCCTCGGACGGGAGCGCCAGGAAATCGATCGCGAACGAGCCGATCACACCCCGGTCCGCGAGAACGCTCGCCACCCGCTCTGCGGCTTGTTGGATCTCGGTCCGGTACGCCCGCTCCGCGGGGAAGCGGCACCCGAGGTAGACCTGGTCGTCGGGGCTCGCCAGGATCTGGTCGTGGGTCGAGACGACCTCCCACCTGCCTCCCGGCGCGATCCGCATCTGGACGCTGGGTGAGGCCAACCCGGGGTCCCGAGCCAGCTCCTCGACCACCCCGCCCTCTCGCTCGAGCTTGGGCGCGAAGCTCGCCCACGATTCCTCCGGGGCGCAGAACGTGACCGGGGACTCCTCGAGCGGCACCCGGCGAGCCGCCAGCTCCACGATGGCGTTGCCCTGACCCGAGAACCCGTTGTTGAGCTTGACCACTACCGCCTCGGCGTCGGGACGGCGCGCCTGCAGGTCGTCGATCGCGCGCTCGACGTCGCGCAGCGACCACAGCTCGCCCGCGCCGTCCATCACGGCGACGCCGGCCTCGGCCGCGGCGGCCCGCGAGCCGCTCTTGGACCCCCAGAACGCCAGGTCCGGATGGGGGCCGTACAACGGGATGCCGAGGCGTTCGGAGATCGCCTTCTCGTCGGGCGTCACGTTGAAGGGGAGGATGTAGCTCTGACCGGGGTCGCCGGCGGCGCGGGCGATCACCTCGAGCGCGTCGGGACGCTCGAGCAGCTTGACCGAGAGCCCGCGCGGTTCGGGGTCGTCCAACGAGATGAGCTCGAGCCGGGCGCGGGCCCCTTCGGGGTCGGGGAGGTGACGCAGGTAGTAGTCGATGATCGCGGGATCGATCGGCAGGGAGGTCACGAACACGACCCTGAGATCGGGGCGACGGAGCCACAGGAGCATGAACAGCATCCGCTCCTCGTAGTGCGCGATGCCGGTGATCTTGCGCAGCTCGGCCGCGGGGAAGCTGAGGGACGGGATCACCACGATCGTGCCGCTCTCGAGCTCGGAGACCGAGCGGCCGCCGAGACGCTCTACGAGGCGGCTCTGTAGGAGGTCGAAGCGCGCCCGCGACGAGCCGATGCTCTGGACCATGGCCCTAAGCGTAAGAGCCGGCCGCCGCCCTCGAGGCCGCGTGCGCGCTGTGGGACCTAGAGCTGATCTTCACGGCCGGTCGCATCGTGCCGTATGCCAGCATCCCACGGGCAAGGGAATTGGCGTCTTCAGTGCCGGGTGGCGGGAAGAGGATTCGAACCTCTGAAGGCATTCGCCGACGATTTTACAGACCGTTCCCTTTGGCCACTCGGGCATCCCGCCGGGAGCAACGCCCGACAGGATAACGGAGGCGGTCTCCGAGCCGGGTGCTAGTCGCTTTGCTCGAGGGGGCTTCCGCCGCGCACCGACGTGTGGCGCTTGGCTACCTTGCGAGACGACGCCAGGGGTACCCGGACGCCGGGAGAGGGGCTCACGGTCATGCCGGGGCTGGCCAGCGCGGCCTGGAGCGCCGACTCCGCGAGGCCGAGGGTCCCGCTTGCAGGCGACGTCCCCGAGGCCCACAGTGACTCCGCCGCGATGGACAGCTCGGAGAGGTCGGGGGCGAACGCGTCGCCGAAGAACCGCTCGGCGGTGAGCCGGTCGATCTGCTTGACGCGCTTCCCGGTCGTGCGCATCACGAGCGCTTGGGCGCGGCTCTCGGCGCGCCGGAGCCAGTCGATAAGGGTCTCGTGGGGGTCGCGCGCCCCGCCCGCTCCGTACCAGCCGAAGTGCACGTGGGGCGCGGTCGTGGCGGCGTTGCCGCTGGTCCCGCAGTAGCCGAGGACATCGCCCGGCTCGACCGCGCTCCCGCTCGCCAGCTCGGGGTTGAAGCCGGCCAGGTGGGCGTAGTACCAGTACGAGCCGTCGGAGCGGTAGAGCCTCGCCACCTTGCCCCCGAGGCCGCCAGAACCGAAGTCCACCGTGCCGCGCTCCGATGCGATCACCGGATCGCCGTAGGTGCAGAACACATCCTGGCCCTGGTGCGTGCGAACCTGCCCGGGAGCCGGGCCGAAGCGCGGCGCCCCCCACGTGTCGCTCCAGGCGGCCGGGCCGGCGATGATGAACGGCGGGTAGACGTTCTCGATGATCTGGTCGTACGACCACCCCAACGCCCGCAGGTGGGTCCCGATCGCGACCAGGCGGTCGGTGCTGTAGGAGCCGGCCGACGGCCGGTAGGTGCCGACGTACCAGCCGACATCCGGAGTGCGAGGCTTGCGCTTGCCCGGGCCCTTGCGTCCCCCGTGCCTTCCGCCCTTGCCCCCAGGACCGTCCTTGCCGCCGCCGGTCTTACCATCACCGTCGCCGCCGCCGCCACCGCCGCCACCGCC
>JBHENN010000035.1:0-8254 GCA_046262015.1 Actinomycetota bacterium
GGTGAGAACGATCACGGCGCCCGAGCTCCACAACCACGTCCGGAGGGCCGCGAGGTACGAGGAGAGCGCCTCCGCCGGGCCCCGTGCCGCCGCCCGGGTCCGGGCGCGCGCCGCCGCCCGGACGAGCCGGGTCATGAAGGAGCGGTCAGAGACGCCCGCGCAGGCGGGCCTTGCGCTCGATCTCGGTCAGGCCGCCCCAGATCCCGTACGGCTCCCTGGTCGCGAGGGCGTACTCCAGACATTCCTGGCGAACGCTGCAGGTGGCGCAGATCTCCTTGGCCTTGTCCTCGCGGGCCCGACGCTCGGCGGGAGGCTCGTTGTCGTCGACCCCGAAGAAGATGACCGCGGGGTACTCCAGGCACGCGGCCTGCTCGCGCCACTGTGCGTCGGGAAGCCGAAGGGCCGTGTCCATGGGCGTTGATGGTTCCACCACTCTCCGCATGCGTCAATACTCACGCCCGGGGGCGCCCTGGGCTTTCTTCTAGGATGCCGGCGTGAGGGACCTGGGGGACGTCTTCAAGGCCTACGACGTGCGCGGCATCTACCCCGACCAGCTCGACGAGGACGCTGCGGCCCGCATCGGCTGGGCCTTCGCCCGCTTCACCGGGGGCGAGAGGCTCGTGGTCGGCCGCGACATGCGGGCGTCGTCCGGCCCCTTGGCCGAGGCGTTCTTCCGGGGCGCCGGGAGCGCCGGGGCGGCCGTGGTCGACCTCGGGCTGGTCTCGACCGACGCCCTGTACTTCGCCTCGGGGCGGCTCGAGCTGCCCGGGGCCATGTTCACCGCGTCGCACAACCCGGCCGCGTACAACGGGATCAAGCTGTGCCGCGAGCGCGCGGGCCCGATCGGGGCGGAGTCCGGGCTCGCCGAGATCCTGGTGCTGGCCGAGCGGGATGCCGCCAGCGCCGATCTCGGGGCCCCGGGCCCGCCCGAGCGGCTCGAGATCCTGGACGACTACGCCGCCCACTGCCTGAGCTTCGTCGAACGATCCCGCCTGGCTCCGTTGAAGGTCGCGGTGGACGCCGGGAACGGGATGGCCGGCAGGACGGTGCCCCTGGTGTTCGACGACCTCCCCTTCGAGGTCGTGCCGCTCTTCTTCGAGCTGGACGGCAGCTTCCCCAACCATCCCGCGAACCCGATCGAGCCCGAGAACCTGGTCGACCTGCAGCGCGCCGTGGTCGACGGGGGGTGTGACCTCGGCATCGCGTTCGACGGCGACGCCGATCGCATCTTCCTGGTGGACGAAGCGGCGGGGCTCGTGTCGGGGTCCACGACGACGGCTCTGGTCGCCGAGCGGCTCCTGCGCCGGAACCCCGGAGCCAAGGTCATCTACAACCTCATCTGCTCGTGGTCGGTCCGTGAGGTGATCGAGGAGAACGGAGGACGTCCCATCCGCAGCCGGGTGGGGCATTCCTTCATCAAGCAGCTGATGGCCGAGGAGGGGGCCGTCTTCGGCGGCGAGCACTCGGGCCATTACTACTTCCGCGACAACTACCGGGCCGACAGCGGCATGATCGCGGCCCTGCTCGTCCTCGAGGCCCTGTCGGAGGCCGAGATGCCACTGTCGCGGCTGCTCGTCCCGTATCAGCGCTATTCCCCCTCGGGAGAGGTCAACTTCGTCGTCTCGGACCAGCTCGGCGCGATCGAGAGGCTGGCCGCCAGGTTCGAGGACGCCCGGCAGGACCGGATGGACGGGCTGACCGTGGAATACGACGACTGGTGGTTCAACTGCCGGCCCTCGAACACCGAGCCCCTCCTGCGGCTCAACCTCGAGGCCCGGACGGCGGCGGCGATGGAGGAGCGGCTCGATGCCGTTCGCAGGGTGATAGAGGGGACCGGCGCGGGCGTGGTGTCCGGGCCGACCGAGACGGAGGAGAGACCCGATGCCGATCGATGACCGGTTGCTCGAGATCCTTGCGTGTCCCAACTGCCGCGGCGAGGTCGAGTATCTCCCCGACGAGGACGTGATCGTGTGCCGGGGCGAGTGCCGATACCGCTATCCGGTCAGGGACGACATCCCGGTGATGCTTATCGACGAGGCCGAGAAACCGTGACCGTCGATATCGACGATCTCGGCCGGATCGAGGCCCTCGACTCCGAAGGCGTCCTCGAGGCGGTCGAGCGCTTCTCCGAGCAGGTTCGGGCCGCGTGGTACACGGGCCTCGCGGTCCAGGGGGCGCCGGAGGCGGACGGGATCGACGCCATCCTGGTCCTGGGGATGGGCGGCTCGGGCGTCTCCGGCGATGTGATCCAAGCCGTCGTCGAAGAACGCTTGCCGATCCCGTTCCGGGTGATCAAGAGCTACGGCCCGCTACCTCAGTGGGTCGGGAGGAACACCTTGGTGCTCGCCGCGTCGTACTCCGGGAGCACCGAGGAGACCCTCGCCGCGGCCGACGAGGCCCACGCCCGCGGGGCGCGCATCGTCACGGTGTCCTCCGGAGGGCCGCTCGCCGAGATGGCGACGCGCTATGGGTTGGCGCACGTAGCGATCCCCGCCGGCCTCCAACCGCGCGCGTCCCTCGGCTACCTCACGATGCCGCTACTCGCGGTGCTGGCTCGGATGGAGCTGATCCCGGACCCTGCCGAGGACGTCGACGAAGCGGTCGAGGTTCTCTCGGACCTGGCGGATCGCTGCCACCGCAAGGTGCCCCAGCCCGGCAACCCCGCGAAGGACCTCGCCCTGCGCCTCGTCGACAGGATCCCGGTGGTGTACGGGGGCTACGGCCTGGGTGCGACCGCCGCCATGCGGTTCAAGAGCGACCTCAACGAGTACGGGAAGACCCCTGCCTTCTGGCACTTCTTCCCGGAGCTGGACCACAACGAGATAGTCGGGTGGAACCGGCTCTCGGAGCTGACCCGGGCGCGGTTCACCCTGGTGCTGCTGCGGGACCCGCACGAGCACGAACGACTGGGGCTACGGGCCGACATCACTCGGCGCCTCGTCGAGGACGCGTTCGCGGATGTCGTCGAGGTCGTTGCGGAGGGTCGCTCCGCGCTCGCCCGCATCTTGTCGCTCGTGCTCGTGACGCAGCTGGCGGCGATCTACGTCGGCGTGGCATACGGTGTGGATCCGGGACCCGTCGAGGTCATCCAGAAGCTCAAAGCCGAGCTGGCACAGGACTAAGCGAGGAGCATCCGTGACCGTTGCATCGGATATCAAAGATCCCGCCCTTGCAGGCGAGGGACAGCTCAAGATCGAGTGGGCCGAGCGCCAGATGCCCGTGCTGCAGCGCATACGCGAGCGTTTCGAGAAGGACCGGCCGCTCGACGGGATCCGGATCGCGGCCTGCCTGCACGTCACGACCGAGACCGCCAACCTCGTCCGGACGCTCAAGGCCGGCGGCGCCGACGTCACGCTCTGTGCGTCGAACCCGTTGTCGACCCAGGACGAGACCGCTGCCGGGCTGGTCGAGAACTACGACATCTCGGTGTTCGCGATCCGCGGCGTCGATGAGTCGATGTACTACGCGCACCTCAAGGCCGCGCTCGACCGCAAGCCCATGATCACGATGGACGATGGCTGCGACCTCGTGAGCCTGCTCCATACGCAGAGACAGGACCAGCTTCCCGACGTGCTCGGCGGTACCGAGGAGACCACCACCGGGGTCATACGACTGAGGGCGATGGAAGCCGAAGGAGTGCTGGGCTATCCCGTCGTCGGGGTCAACGGCGCCGATACGAAACACCTCTTCGACAACCGCTACGGGACCGGCCAGTCCGCCCTGGACGGGATCATCCGTGCCACCAACGTGCTCTTTGCCGGCAAGACCGTGGTCGTGCTGGGTTACGGGATGTGCGGGCGCGGGGTCGCGTCGCGCGCCAAGGGCTTCGGTGCGGACGTGGTCGTGACCGAGGTCGACCCGACCCGGGCGCTCGAAGCGGCGATGGACGGGTTCCGGGTCCTCACCGGTCACGAAGCGGCCAGCCAGGGCGACATCTTCATCACCGTCACCGGGAACAAGCACGTGCTTCGCGCCGAGCACTTCGAGATCATGAAGGACGGGGCGATCCTTGCGAACGCCGGTCACTTCGACATCGAGATCGACCTTGCAGGGCTACGCGCCATGGCCTCCGGGCGCAAGCGCGTGCGTGAAGAGGTCGAGGAGATAGCGCTCGAGGGCGCTCGCAAGATCTACGTGCTGGCGGAGGGACGCCTGGTCAACCTGGCGGCGGCGGAGGGACATCCCGCATCCGTGATGGACATGTCGTTCGCCAACCAGTCGCTATCGGTCGAATGGTTGGTCGAGAACGCGGCCAGCCTGGACAAGAGGGTCTACGACGTGCCGACCGCCATCGACAAGGAGGTCGCGCGCTTGAAGCTCGAGACGATGGGTGTACGCATCGACGAGCTCACCTCGGAGCAGCAGCGCTACCTCGCGGGCTGGGAAGAGGGCACCTAACCCCACGTTGGTCGGCCGAGCGGGGTCAGGTCGTGCTGAACTCGATCCCTTCCGCATCGAGCGCGACCTTGATCCGTTCTCGGATCACTCGCCGGAGGTCGGGGGCGGAGCCCGGCGTCGCCTGCGCGCTCAGTCGCAGGGCGACGGCGTCGTCCTCCACGGCCTCCACACCGAGGACCGTCGGGGTCTGCAGCAGGTGCGGGCCCACCTCAGGGTCGTCCGCGATCGCGCGCGCCGCTGCCTCCAGGGCGCGCCGTGCCCGTCCAAGGTCCTCGTCGGGGCCCACCTTGACGTCGATCAAGACCCCTGCCCAGTCCTTGGAGCGATTGGAGACCTGCGTTATCGCCCCGTTCGGGAAGTAGTGGATCGTCCCGTCCACGTCGCGTAAGCCGGTCAGGCGCAACGTGAGCTGCTCGACGGTTCCGCTCGCTTGCTTGTTGATCTCCACGATGTCGCCGATGCCGTACTGGTCCTCGAGCAGCACGAAGAACCCGGTCACGACGTCGCGTACGAGGTTCTGGGCCCCGAAGCCGATCGCGAGGCCGCCGATCCCCAGGCCCGCAAGCAGGGGACCGAGCTCGAAACCGGGTATCGCGCCGAGGGCCGTGAGCACCGCGATGAGCCAGATCGTCACGATGCCGGCGGAGGTGAGCACCTTGGTGAGCGTCCGGGTGCGCTGAGCGTGGCGCGCCCCGGTGCCCTGCAGGGAGATCCGGGTCTCGACCCTCCCGACGGCACGGCGGAGGAGGGCGCTGAGCAGGATCGCGCCCAGCAGGACCCCGACGACACGCAGACCGACGATGACCGCGGCGTTGCGCAGGAACTCCGAGACCCCGGCCCATGTCACGGTCGCATTACTACTAGACGGGCGCCGGGCTGTCGCACCTCGTCACTAGCGTCGGCGAGGTGTTCGCGCTGGGCGACCTCCTGGGGCCGGGGCGTTGCGCCGGGTGCAGGCGCAGCGGCACGATGTTGTGCGCGCGTTGTCGGTCCACCCTGCGTCCGGCCGCCGAGGTGCAAGCCCCGCGCGGCGTCGACCGCGCGCTGGCCGCGTGGGAGTACGAAGGAGCCGCCCGCAGCCTGGTGCTGGGCCTGAAGGTAGGCGGCCTGGCCGCCGCCGCCCAGCCCATGGCCGACGCTCTCGTGGGGCTCGTCCGCGCACACGGGACCGACGCGCGCGCTCTCGCCTGGGTGCCCGGTCGCGCCGCCGACGTCCGGCGCCGGGGGTTCGATCACGCCGAGGTCATCGCCCGGGCTCTGGCAGGCCGCACCGGCCTCCCCGCCCGGGGTCTGCTCGCACGGACCGGCCATGCCGGGCACCTCGACCAGGCCGGGCTGAGCCGCGCGCGGCGTTTCGCCAACCTGAGCGGAGCGTTCCGCGCCGACTCCTGCGGCGGGGTGCTCATCGTGGTGGACGATCTCATCACTACCGGCGCGACCGCTCGCTCGTGCGCCGCCGCCCTTCGGGCCGGGGGCGCGTCCAGGGTGGAGGTGGTCGCCGTCTGCCACACCGCCGCCCGGGGCTGAGGCCGGCGCCGCCGGGTTCGGCAGACGCAGGTGCCTACAATGACGGCGTTGCCCTACCACCCATCTGGAGGCCCGAGCCATGGCCACGAACGACGCGGGCACGCCACCCGCAGATGCCATCCGGGTGATGATCGTGGACGACCACGGGGTCTTCCGGCGCGGCCTTGAAACCGTGCTGCAGACAGAGCCCGACATCGAGGTCGTGAGCCAGGCGGGGGACGGTCTCGAAGCGGTCACCCGGGCCGAGGACAGCCTCCCGGACGTGGTCCTCATGGACATCGGTCTGCCGAACAAGTCGGGGATCGAGGCCACTCGGGACATCAAGCAGCTGCTTCCCTCCACCCGGGTCCTGATGATGACCGCATCCGAGGAGGAGACCGACCTCTACGATGCGATCAAGGCGGGCGCGTCGGGTTACCTCCTCAAGGACATCCTGATCGAAGAGGTGGCCGATGCCGTCCGGGGCGTCTTCCAGGGGCAGTCACGGATCTCTCCGCCCATGGCGTCAAAGCTCCTCAACGAGTTCGCCACGATGGTCAAGCGCGACGAGGACCGGTCCCGGGTCCCGGCTCCCCGGCTGACCGCTCGCGAGCTCGAGGTCCTGAAGCTCGTCGCCACCGGATTGAACAACCGTGACATCGGAACCGAGCTCTTCATCTCGGAGAACACGGTCAAGAACCACGTTCGGAACATCCTCGAGAAGCTGGCTTTGCACTCGCGTATGGAAGCGGTCGTCTACGCGGTCCGTGAGAACCTGTTCGACATCACATGATCCTGCGGCGCCCGCCCGCGGGATAATGGCCCTCTTATGCCGGCCATATTGAGGAAGGTCCTCGCCGCGGGCGAGGGTAAGAAGCTCCGGGCGATCCAGGCGATCGTACCCCTCGTGAACGCGCTCGAGGACGAGATCCAGGCGCTCGACGACGGCGCGTTGCGGGGCAAGACGGGCGAGTTCAAGCAGCGGCTCGCCAACGGGGAGGACCTTGAGGGTCTCCTGCCGGAGGCCTTCGCGGTCGTTCGTGAGGCGGCCCAGCGCGCGATAGGCCAGCGGCACTTCGATGTGCAGCTCATGGGGGGCGCGGCGCTGCACAAGGGGTGGATCGCGGAGATGAAGACCGGCGAGGGCAAGACGCTCACGGGGACCCTTGCCGTGTACCTCAACGCCCTCTGGGAAGAAGGCGTCCACGTCGTCACCGTTAACGACTACCTCGCGAAGCGCGACTCCGAGTGGATGGGTCAGATCTACCGCTTCTTGGGGATGTCTGTGGGTCTGATCCAGGCACAGGAATCGCCGGAGGTCCGCCGGCCCGCTTACGCCGCAGACGTCACTTTCGGGACCAACAACGAGTTCGGCTTCGACTATCTCCGCGACAACATGGTCACCGAGCTCGACCGGTTGGTGCATCGGGGCTACTACTTCGCGGTCGTCGACGAGGTCGACTCGATCCTGGTGGACGAAGCGCGCACCCCGTTGATCATCTCGGGGGCGATCGAGCAGTCCACGCAGTGGTACCAGCAGTTCGCCCGGATCTCGCCTCGCCTCGAGCGGGACGTGCACTACGAGGTCGACGAGAAGAAGCACACCGTCGCGGTATCGGAGGAGGGCGTCGCCCGCGTCGAAGAGATCCTCGGCGTGGAGAACCTCTACGACCACGTCAACGTCGACCTGGTCCACCATCTCCAGGCGGCGCTCAAGGCGAAGGAGCTCTACCGGCGGGACGACGAGTACGTCGTCAAAGATGGTGAGGTCCTGATCGTCGATGAGTTCACCGGCCGCATCCTCCCGGGGCGCCGTTACTCCGAGGGGTTGCACCAGGCCATCGAGGCCAACGAGAACGTGCGGATCCGCGAGGAGAACCAGACGCTGGCCACGATCACGTTGCAGAACTACTTCCGCATGTACGACAAGCTCGCCGGGATGACCGGTACGGCGCAGACGGAAGCCGCCGAGTTCGGCCACATCTACAAGCTCGACGTCGCGCCGATCCCGACGAACCAGCCCATGATCCGCGCGGACGAGCAAGACCTGATCTACAAGACGGTGGATGCGAAGTGGAATGCGGTCGCGGAAGACGTCGCCGAGCGGTACGAGAAGGGTCAGCCGGTGCTGATAGGCACCGTCTCGATCGAGAAGTCCGAGACCGTCTCGCGGGTCCTGTCCAAGCGAGGGGTGCCGCACACGGTCCTCAATGCCAAGCACCACGAGAAGGAGGCGGGCATCGTCGCGCAGGCGGGTCGTCTCGGCGCGGTGACCGTGGCGACCAACATGGCCGGCAGGGGAGTGGACATCCTGCTAGGCGGCAATCCCGAGGAGATGGCCCGCCAGGAG
>JBHENN010000036.1:0-15600 GCA_046262015.1 Actinomycetota bacterium
GTGCGAGCAGACCGACACGATCCCCACCGCCCCGGCGGCAAGGTGTGGGAGCAGCAATGGATCGTCACCCGAGTAGATCTCGAACGAGCCGTGGCCCGCAGCGTCGAGCTCGGCGCGCAGCCGGGCGGTCTCGCCCGCGTCGCCGACCGCGTCCTTGACCGCGACGATGCGCTCGTGCTCCGCGAGGGCGATCATCGTCGGACGCTCGACCCGCCGTGCGGTGCGCCCGGGGATGTCGTAGATCACCACGGGCACCGTCGACGCGTCGGCGACCGTACGGAAGTGCGCAAGCAACCCGTTCTGAGGAGGCTTCGAGTAATAGGGCGTCACGACCAGGCACGCGTCCACCCCGCGGGCGGCAGCCTCCTGTGTGAGGGTGACGGTCTCTGCGGTGTCGTAGGTGCCGGTTCCGGCTATGACGCTGGCCCGCTCTCCCACCTCGTCGACCACAGCCTCGAAGAGCGCCAGCTTCTCGGCGTGCGAGAGCGTCGGCGACTCGCCGGTCGTGCCGCACACGACGAGACCGTGGGAGCCGTGATCGATCAGATGCGACGCGAGAGCGCGCGCGGCCTCGACGTTTAGTCCGCCGCTCTCGTCGAAGGGGGTCACCATCGCGGTGATCACCTCGCCGAACCTCGCCGTCATCGCAGTCTCCCGGGTCGTGTCGTGACCGTCACGTTACTCCTCGACGACGGTCCGCAGGGCGATACCCCGCGCTCGGTCGATGTCCTCGCCCTCGTAGACCTGTATCGCGTTGGCGGCGGGTCCGGTCCGGTCGGGCATCCGGAGCCGGAACGTGATCGTGGTGGTCTCTTCGGCACCGAGCCTGCCGAACACGTAGACGACTCCATCGGGACTGACCGCGGTGGGGTCCGGCGAGACGTTGACGACCGCGGGGTTCGCTTGCTTGCGCCCGAGTCCCACGATCGCGGCCGGGAGCGACGGGTCTCCCAGGGCCGAGAACGCGACCAGCACGGAGGTCATCTCCCCGGGACCGGGGTTCGTGATGGTCAGCTTGGCGTCCTGGACCGACCCGGGGGCCACGGACGCGGGGAAGTCGATGCTCAGGACCGGTATGCCGAGACCCTTCTCGGTCACGCCCGGGCCGGCCTCGCGGAAGCACGCGGCACCGGCGAGGGCGACCGCGGCCCCGACGACGATCACCGGCATGGCGCGCGCCGTCACAGGTCGAGCAGGTGCTCGAGCCCGACGGTCAGGCCGGGCGTCGCGCCGACCTTCTTGACCGCGAGCAGCACGCCGGGCATGAAGGCGGCGCGGTCGAGGCAATCGTGCCTGATCGTGAGGGTCTCGCCCGGCGCGCCGAAGACGACCTCTTGGTGGGCCACGGACCCGGGCACCCTCAGCGAGTGGATGCGGATGTCGCCCGCGTCGCCACCCCGGCTCCCGAGGAGGGATTCGCTGTCGTCCGCCGCGGCGGGCCATCCCCCGAGGCGAGCCTCGTTGATCAGCGCCGCGGTTCTGAGCGCGGTGCCGGATGGGGCGTCCCGCTTCTCGTCGTGATGGCGCTCGACGATCTCGACGCGGTCGAAGAGACCGGCGGCGCGCCGGGCGAGCTGCATCATCACCACCGCTCCCCGCGCGAAGTTGGGGGCCACCACCGCGTTCGCCTCGCCTGCAGCCGCCCACTCCTCGATCTCGCTCAGGTCGCCGGCTTCGAGCCCGGTGGTGCCGACGACGACGTGGATCCCATTGCTCAGACAGAACCGGACGTTCTCCTTCACCGCCTCCGGCACAGTGAAGTCGACGGCGACCGCGGCCTCGGCGCGCACGAGCTCGTCGAGCGGGTCCTCTCGTCCGATGCGCGCCACCAAGCTGGTCTCGGGGTCGTGCTCGATCGCGCGGCAGGTCTCGGACCCCATCCGGCCCGCTGCACCCACCACCCCGACGTTGATCACGGGGCCTAGGCGGCGTGGCGGTCGAAGGCGTCCTCGTCGAACGGTCCGACGACCGTTGTCTGGACCTTCCCGTCGCGTAGCACCTGATCGATCACCCGCCGGATGTCGCTCATCTGGAGGCGGTCGAACCGATCGATCAGCTCGTCGATCGACAGGATCTCGCCGGTCGTGAGCTGTTGGCGGCCGAGGCGGTTCATGCGGCTGCCGGGATCCTCGGAGGAGAGCACGAGTGACCCCCGCAGATGCCCCTTCGCTCGTTCGAGCTCGGTGTCGGTTATCGCGTCGTCCACGACGGACGCGATCTCGTCCCGTACGATGCTCATCACGGTCTCCGCGTTCTGCGGGGTCGTTCCGGCATACACCGCGAAGGTGCCGGCATCGGCGAACATCGAGCGGTAGGAAAAGACGGAGTAAGCGAGCCCTCGCTTCTCGCGGACCTCCTGGAAGAGACGCGACGACATGCCGCCTCCGAGGACCGAGTCCAGGACGGCCAGCGCGTGCCGGTCCTCGTGCCCGTGAGGGAGCCCCGGCATCCCCATCAGGATGTGCGCTTGCTCGGTCGGTCGCTTGAACACGTTGACGCCGGCGATCGGCTCCGGCAACGCCCCGGTGCGCGTCGTGCGCGTCCCTCCGGACCCGTCGAACAGCGCCTCGACCCGGGCCACCAGCTCGGCGTGGTCCAGGTTGCCCGCTGCCGCGACGACCAGGTTCACGGGGGCATATCGCTCGTGCCAGTAGGAAGCCACCGCGTCGCGTGCCACCTCGCCGATCGTCTCGTTGTAGCCGAGCACCGGACGGCCCAGGGGATGACCCTTCCACAGCGACCCGAAGAAGAGATCGTGCACGAGCTCGTCCGGCGCGTCCTCGTGCATCGCGATCTCCTCGAGGATCACCTTGCGCTCGGACTCGAAGTCGTTCGCATCGATGACCGAGTTGCCGATCATGTCGGACAGGACCTCGAGTGCCATCGGGAGGTCCCGGTCGAGAACGCGCGAGTAATAGCAGGTGTATTCCTTGCCCGTGAACGCATTGACGTCGCCACCGACCGCATCGAACGCGTCCGCGATGTCCTTGGCGGTCCGCGTCGGGGTCCCCTTGAACAGGAGATGTTCGAGGAAGTGGGACGTGCCCGCCAGCTTCTGTGGCTCGTCGCGCGCGCCGACGTCGAACCAGAAGCCGCACGACACCGACCTGACCTCGGTCATCCGCTCGGTAACGACGGTGGCTCCCGAGTCAAGGACCGTGCGTTCGAAGGGCACCTCGACTCCTAGGCCGGGTCTTCGTGCCGGGGGGCGCGCTCGCGCCTCGGTCCGCCCCGGTCTCCACCGCGGTCTCCACCCCGGTCGCGCCCACCGCGGTCTCCGCCGCGGTCACGGTCGCGCCCCCCGCGGTCACGCCCTCCGTCCCGGCGGGGACCACGGTCACCTCCGCTCTGCGACTTCGCGGCCTCCCGGGCCTCCTCGATCGTCTTGCCCTGGGCGACCTGCCGCTCGAGCCACGCCACCGGCGTGAGCGATACACGCCCGGTGCGGTCTACCTCGGTGATCTCGACCTCGATCTGATCCCCGGCGTTGACGACGTCCTCCACCCGCTCGATCCGTCCCTCGCCGAGCTTGGATATGTGGACCAGCCCGTCGCGCCCGGGAGAGATGTTGACGAAGGCTCCGAAAGCCATGGTCTTCACGACCTGGCCAAGGATCCGCTCGCCGACCTCCGGCAGGCGCGGGTTCGCGACCTCTTCGATCAGGCGCGCCGCCCGCTCCGCCGACTCCTGGTCCGCGGAGCCGATCCTGACGGTGCCGTCGTCGTCGATATCGATCTCGACACCGGTGGTTGCGGTGATCATGTTGATGTTCTTCCCCTTGGGTCCGATGACCTCGCCGATCTTGTCGACCGGGATCTTGACGGCCACTACGCGCGGCGCGGTCTCGGCAAGCTCGGGTCTCGGCGCTGCGATCGTCTTGTTCATCTCGCCGATGATGTGCAGGCGCGCGTCGCGTGCGGCCTGTAGAGCATCCCGCAGGACCTCGGACGGAACCCCGGAGATCTTGGTATCGAGCTGAAGGGCCGTCACGACCTCTTCGGTGCCCGCGACCTTGAAGTCCATGTCACCGAAGGCGTCCTCGTCGCCGAGGATGTCGGTCAGTGGGATGAAGCGCCCTCCGTCGGCGATCAGGCCCATGGCCACGCCACCCACGTGCTTGCCGCCGCGGACCGGTACACCGGCATCCATCAGCGCCAGCGAGCTGCCACAGACCGAGGCCATCGAGGTCGAGCCGTTGGACGACAGGATCTCGGAGACCATCCGCACCGCGTAGGGGAACTCCTCGCGCGACGGGATCAGCGGCAGCACCGCCTTCTCGGACAGGGCGCCGTGTCCGATCTCCCTGCGCTTGGGACCGCGCATGAACCCTGCTTCGCCGGTCGAGTACGGCGGGAAGTTGTAGTGGTGCATGTAGCGCTTGCTCTCGTCGGGCGAGAGGTCGTCGACCATCTGTTCCATCCGCTGCATCCCGAGGGTCGCGATCGACAGCGCCTGCGTCTCGCCCCGGGTGAAGAGCCCGGTGCCGTGGACGCGTGGAAGGACCCCGATCTCGGTCCAGATGGGACGCACCTGGTCCGTGGGACGACCGTCGAGGCGGACGTTCTCCTCGACGATGCGCGTTCGCACGAGCTTCTTGGACAGCGATCGCACCGCTGCCTTGATCTGCCTCTCCTGGTCGGGGAAGTCGTTCGCGAGTCTGTCGAGAAGCCCCGCCTCTATCTCTGCGAGCCTGCGCCTGCGGTCTGCCTTCGAGACGGTCGCTATCGCCTCGGCAAGCTCGGACCCGGCCTCGGCTTCGACCCGCTGGTAGACCACCTCGGAGTAGTCGACGAACAGCGGGAACTCCGCGCTCTGAACCGACAGCTCGCCCTTCGGCTTCCCGGCAACCGCGACCAGCTCCTCCTGCAAGGCGATCGCCTCGGCGATATAGCTCTTGGAGAACTCGATGCCGTCCGCCAGCAGATCCTCGTTCGGCGCGGTGGCGCCGGCGTCGATCAACTCGAAGATGTCCGGCGACGCGCCGGCTTCGATCATCGTGATGTCGATCTCGCCGGCCTCGTTCAGGCTGCCGGCGACGACCATCTCGACGACCTCCTCGATCGACTCCTCGTAGGTCGGGTTGGCCACCCAGCGGCCGTCGATGTAGGAGACGCGCACGGCCCCGATCGGTCCGTCGAACGGGATGTTGGAGATCGACACGGCTGCGGACGCGGCGTTCATCGCCACGATGTCGGTCGGGTTCGAGTTGTCCACCGACAGGACGGTTATGACCGAGTGCACCTCGTTCCGGAGACCGTCCGGGAACGACGGGCGAAGGGGGCGGTCGATCAGACGCGCGAGCAGCGTCGCCTTCTCTCCAGCCCGGCCCTCCCGTCTAAAGAACCCACCGGGGATCTTCCCGGCGGCGTACATCCGCTCTTCCACGTCGATCGTGAGTGGGAAGAAATCCCCGTCGCCACGCGGCGCCGACGAGGTCGCGGTCGCCAGGACCGTCGTCTCGCCGACCAACGCCAGTACGGCGCCACCGGCCAGACGGGCGAGGCGCCCGGTCTCGAATCTGAGGAGTTTGTCGCCGATCTTGCGTTCGACGTACTGCGGCTCTGGTTGCTTCATCTCTGGTGTCCTCCTTAGAACCTACAAGGGCGAGACGCGTATCGGAGCGCCCGCCTGCTGTCTAAGGAGAGGCGCCAGCGGCGTCAGTTCTCAGTGGTAAACCCGCACCCGAAGGTGACGAGCTTGCGACTGATAACCGACGGCCGGACCGGGCCTCTCCCTCCGTGATGCTGATCTGCTCCGGGCGGCTCCTTTCGTGGAGATGCGGCTAGCGCCGCAGACCTAGCTTGGCGATCAGGTCGCGGTAGCGATCGATGTCCTCGCGCCGGAGGTAGTCGAGCAAGCGGCGGCGGCGACCGACCATCCGGAGCAGGCCGCGGCGCGAGTGATGGTCCTTGGGATGGGTCTTGAGGTGCTCGGTCAGCTCGGCGATCCGGCGGCTGAGCAGGGCAACCTGCACCTCGGGAGACCCGGTATCGCCCTCGGTACGGGCGTTATCCGAGATGATCCCGGCCTTCTCCTCCTTCAGTACGGCCATGCGCGCTTGCCCGGTTCCCTTCTGTTCTGGGGGCCTCGCGGAAAGTCGCTGCAACGAAGCCCGAACATCGTAGCAGGTGAGCGCCTCCCGGCAGCCTGGACCGCCTAGCCGACCAGGAGCCTCGTATCCGCGACGTCGCGAGCGATCTGGTCGGTCAGCTCGGCAGCGGACGCGAAGCGGAGCTCGTCGCGCAGGCGCTTCCACAGCTCGACGCGCAGGATCCGACCGTACAGGTCGCCCTCGAAGTCCAGAAGGTACGCCTCCACCCGAGGCGCGGTGAGCGCGGGGTCGCCTCCGAAGGTGGGGTTCACGCCCACGTTGACCGCGGCGGCGTACGCCTCCCCGCCGGCAGGCACGGCCCGACCCGCGTAGACGCCGCGGGCCGGAGCGACTACCGCCCGGTCGAGCTCGACGTTGGCCGTCGGCCAGCCCAGGCCGGCCCCGCGGTCGTCGCCGTGGACCACGGGGCCCTGGAGGTCGAAGGGCCGTCCCAGTAAAGCGCGCGCGTCCTCCATGTCGCCGGCGGCCACCAGCTCCCGGATCCGGCTGCTCGAGACCGCCCCACCGCCCGCCTCCGCGAGGGGGATCCCGTGCGCCTGGAAGTTGAGTATCGGCCCAACCTTGGAGAGGAGGTCGACATCCCCCGCGGCGCGATGACCGAAGCGCCATCCCTCTCCCACCAGCACGGCTCTCGCCCGAAGTCCGTCTACGAGCACCTGTTGGATGAACCGCTCGGGCGCCCACTGCGACAGCTCGCGATCGAACGGCAGGACGACCAGCACGTCGATCCCCGTCTCCGCGAGGAGCTCGACCTTGCGCTCCGGGACGGTCAACAGGGGCGGGGCGTTGCCCGGACGCAGGGTCTGCATCGGATGGCGGTCCCACGTGATCGCGGCAGCCTGGAGCTCTCGCCGGCGCGCTTCTTCCACCGTCCGCGCGATCAGCGCGCGGTGCCCGAGGTGGACGCCGTCGAAGGTCCCCACGGTGACCGCGGACGGCCCCGCCGGTTCGTCGAGGAGCCGGTCGAGTCCGACGACCGTCTTCACCGCGGCATCACCCGATCGGCCCGCAGCTCGTCCCCCTTCCGCTCGTAGAGGGCCAACAATCTCTCACGGTGAACCACCGCGAACAGGGTTCCGGCCGGCGGCGCGTGTGGGACCCGGGCGGGGTCGAGCGCCCGGCCGTCGGAGACGAGGCGGGCCTGGTCGGCATCGACCTCCACCCGCGGGAGGGCGACCACCGCGTCCAGCAAGGGCCGCACGTCCTCGGGGGCAACCCGCTCGAGGTCTACGCACTCGCTCTCGTCGAACCCGCCCGCGGCCGTCCTGCGCAGCGAGGTCAGGTGGGCTCCCGTACCGAGCGCCTCCCCCAGGTCGTGCACGAGGGTGCGGACGTAGGTACCGGCGGAGCAGTCGATCTCGAAGACGGCGTCCGGGCTCTCCCCCGGTGTGAAGCCCACGAGGTCGAACCGGTAGACGGTCACCGCCCGGGCGGCGCGCTCGACCTCCTCGCCGCGGAGCGCCTTGCGGTAGAGCCGCTCGCCCCCGACCTTCACCGCCGACACCATCGGGGGGATCTGCTCGATCGCTCCCGTGAACCGGGCCAGGGCCGCGCTCACCGCGCTCTCCTCGAGATGGGCCGCGGCTCGCTCGCGGACGACCTCGCCCGACGCGTCCTGGGTGGTGGTCGAGCTACCGAAACGCGCCGCGGCGCGGTACGACTTGGGCTGGTTCTGCAGGACCGACAACAGGCGGGTCGCCGCGCCCAGACCGAGGATCAATACGCCGGTGGCATCGGGATCGAGTGTCCCGGCGTGGCCGACCCGCTTGGTGCCGAGGCGCGCGCGCACCGCGTCGACGACGTCGTGCGACGTCATCCCGGGGGGCTTGTCGACGATCAGCACGCCGTCCATGTCAGACCGCGAGCGCGGCGAGGATCGTGCGCACGCCGTGGGCCACATCGGACGCGGTGAACCCCGCAGCCAGCTCGTGCCCACCCCCGCCGTTGGCCCGCGCGATCGCCCCGACGCTGCGCGAGCCTTTGGATCGAAGGCTGACGCGGAAGCGCCCATCGTCCTGCTCCTTGAACAGCGCCGCGACGTCCGCCGCGCGCGTCGAACGGACGAGGTCGACGAGCTTCTCTGTCTCGTCGGGCGCGACGCCGGTCTCTTTCAGGTCGCGCAGCTCTATCCACGAGTACACGAACCCCGCGTCCTCCACGAGGGTGGCGCGCTCGAGCACGCGGCCCACCAGCTTGAGGTACGCGAACGGGGACGACTCGAATACCTCCTGGGCGATCTCGGTGGCGGGGACGCCCAGCGCGAGCAGGTCGGCCGCGAGCCTCAGGGTGTCCGGCGACGAGTTGGAGTACTGGAACCGGCCGGTGTCGGTCACGAGCCCGGTGTAGAGGCACGTGGCGATGTCCCGGTCGAGCGTCACCCCAAGGTCCTGCAGCAGGCGCGTCATCAACTCGGCCGTGGACGACGCCGAGGGGACCACGATGTTCAGGTGGCCGAACCCGTCATTGCCCGGGTGATGGTCCAGGTTGACGAGGACCCGCGCCGCGCGGGCGCGGTCCTCGAGCTCGCCCAACCGGTGGGCCGCGCCGCAGTCGAGCGCAAGGAAGACTTCGGTCTCGGGCAGCGCTCCCGGGTCCTGAAGCAGGTCGGCCCCGGGGAGGAACCCATACGACGGCGGCATCTTGACGGGGGACGTCCCCCACGATGCGTGCGCCGTCTTGCCCAGCTGCCGGAACCCCAGTCCCGCCGCGAGCATCGAACCGAGCGCGTCGCCGTCGGGGTTGACGTGACAGGCCAGCGCGACCTCCGTAGCCCCGCGTAGCGCGTCGACGGCGCGGTCCCAATCGGGGGCGTCAAACCTCATCGTGATCGCCGTCCTCGGGCTCGGTGTGGGTCGCGGCTTCGACATCGTGGAGGCGGTTGATCAAGGCCTCCATCCGCTGTGCTTCCTGCGGCCCGGTGTCCTGCTCGAATACCAGCTCCGGCGTGTACTTGATCCGCATCGAACGCCCGAGCTGGGTGCGTAGATGGGGGGTCGCGCTCTTCAAGCCGGCCATCGTCTCCTGCTGCTCCTCCTCCGAGCCGAGCACACTCACCCATACCTTGCCGTGACGGAGATCGGGCGTGATGCGCACGCCGGTCACCGTGGTGAACCCGATGCGCGGGTCTTTGAGGTCGTGGATCAACTCGCCGAGCACCTGACGGGCGAGCTTCTGGATCCTCTCCATCCGTTGGCTCACCGGTGCAGCCTCACAGGTCTTCCCACGAGACCACGTCGAGGTGGCGGTCCACGATCTCGGCCCCGTCCACCGCGGCGCGCCCGACCGCCTTCTCTATCTCTTGCAGGACCTTGTAGCAGTGGCCCGACGATCCGGCCACGCAGCTCACGCCGATCGCCGCGCGCTGCCACAGGTTCTGGTGGTCGACCTCGGCGATCGCAACACCGAAACGGTGGCTCACGGTATCGATGACCGAGCGGAGCACCTGGCGCTTGTCCTTGAGCGACCTGCTGGCCGGGATGAACAGCTCGAAGCGGGCCACGCCGATAAACATCAGCTCTCTTTCCGGCAGCCCCAGGCTACTGCGGCACCTCGCGCACCTCGTAGGACTCGATGATGTCGCCTTCCTTGATGTCCTGGAAGCCCTCGAGGCCGATACCGCACTCGAAGCCCGCGGCAACCTCGCGCTGGTCGTCCTTGAACCGGCGAAGGGAGGCGATGGTGGTGTCGTACACCACCGACCCGTCGCGTATCAGACGGCCCTTGGCGTTGCGGGGGATCACCCCATCGAGGACCATGCAGCCGGCCACGACGCCGAGGCGCGGCACCCGGAACGTAGCGCGGACCTCGGCGCGCCCCAACGAGACCTCTCTCTGCTCGGGGCCGAGCAACCCGCGCGCCGCTTTCTCTATGTCTTCCACGGCCTTGTAGATGATGCGGTAGGTGCGGATGTCGACACCGCCCTCTTCCGCCAGCGTCCTGGCCTGCGCGCTCGGGACGACGTTGAACCCGATGACGATCGCGTTCGAAGCCTGAGCGAGCGCGACGTCGTTCTCGGTGATGCCCCCGGCGCCCTTGCGGAGGACGTTGATCTTCACCAGCGATTGGTCGAGGTTGTCGAACTGGTTCTCCAGCGCCTCGACCGATCCCTGGGTGTCGGCCTTGAGCAGCAGGTTCAGCTCAGGCACCTCACCCTCGCGGGTGGCGGCGAGCAGAGTGAGCAGCGACAACGAGCCCTGAGAGACGTTCGTCGCCTCGCGCCGGTGATGCTCGCGGTCGCCCGCGATGTCCTTGGCCTCCCGCTCGTCCTCCATGACGCGGAACTCGTCGCCCGCCTCGGGGACCGACTGCCATCCGAGCACCTGCACGGGTTGACCTGGCGTGGCTTCGGTCACCTGGTCGCCGCGTTCGTCGAGCATCGCCCGTACGCGGCCCCATGCCGCGCCGGCGAGGACCGGGTCGCCGGCGAGCAGGGTCCCCCGTTTCACCAGCACCGTGGCGACGGGACCCCGGCCCTTGTCGAGGTGGGCCTCGATCACGATGCCGCGTGCCGGCACCTCGGGGTTCGCCTTGAGGTCGAGCTGGACGTCCGCGGTCAACAGGATCATCTCGATCAACGAGTCGAGGTTGGTCCGTTCCTTGGCGGAGACGTCGACGTACACCGTCTCGCCGCCCCACTCTTCCGGCAGGAGGCCATGGTCGGCGAGCTGTTGGCGCACGCGCGCCGGATCCGCCTCGGGCTTGTCGACCTTGTTGACGGCGACGATGACGGGCACACCGGCGGCCTTCGCGTGATCGAGGGCTTCGAGCGTCTGAGGCTTGACGCCGTCGTCCGCCGCGACGACGAGGACCGCCACGTCGGTGACCTGCGCCCCACGGGCGCGCATCTGGGTGAACGCGGCGTGACCGGGGGTGTCGATGAAGGTCACCTCGCGCCCGTCGTGCCGGATCTGGTACGCACCGATCGCCTGCGTTATCCCGCCTGCCTCGCCGGCGACCACGTTCGTCTGCCGGATCGCGTCCAGGATCGAGGTCTTCCCGTGGTCGACGTGACCCATCACGGTGACCACCGGAGGGCGCGCCACGAGCGCGGCGGGATCGTCGGGCTCGGCGTCGTCGGCGTCGTCGGTGGCCTCTTCGGCCCCCGGCGCCACCACCTGGAGGGTCACCCCGAGCTCGTCTCCGACCAGGAGGACCGCCTCGTCGCTCATCGATTGGGTGACGGTGACCATCTCCCCGAGCCCTAGAAGCACCTTGACGATCTCGGCCGGCGAACGCTCGAGCTTGTCGGCGAGATCCTTCACCGTGATGCCGCGATGGACCTTGACCGGGCCCGCCGCCGGCGCGGCCGTCTCTGCGGGAGGTGCGGCCGGAGCCGCTACGGGTTCCGGCGTCGCTGCAACCGGCGCGGGAGCCTCGGACGGCGTTCCCGCAACCGCGGGGGGAGACCCCGCCGGGGGTAGAGGTGGGGCTGCGGTCTTCTTTCCCCGGGGCTTGGCCGGGGGCTGCTCTTGCGCCGGTGACCTCTCCGCCGGAGCGGGGGCCGGCGCTGGCGCGGCCCCGTTGCCGAGCTCGGACTGCACGCGGGCGGCGACGTCGTCCTCGAGGCTCGACGAGTGACTCTTGACCGGATGACCGATCTTCTCGAGGTGAGCCAGCACCTCCTTGGAGGTGACGCCCAGCGTCTTGGCGATCTCGTGGACCCGCTGCTTAGCCATGCCTTCCCTTCTCCAGCTCCAGCACTCGCCGCCGGAGCGTCTCTTCCAGCGTTTCCGGCAGCGAACCCTCGTACCTCAGCGACCTGCGCAACGAGCCCGTCCGGCACGCTCGCTCGATGCACCGCCGGTCGGCGCACACGTATGCCCCTCTCCCGGCGGCCCTGCCGCTCACGTCGAGGCGGACGCTGCCGTCGGGACGATGCGCCACCCGGATGAGCTCCGGCTGGGGCCGTCTCGTGCGGCAACCAGCGCAGGTGCGGATCGGGCGTGCGCTCATCTTATTAGGCGGGGGCCCCTAGCCTCCCGGGCTCCCCTCGCCGGCCCGCTCATCGGCGCTCGGGGCGGCGCCGGCCACCTGCTGATCTGGCGTCGCGGCCCCCGCTGCGGGGCTCGGCCCGGCGGGCGTTTCCTGGGACGCGCCGGGAGATGCTTGCTCTGCGCCGGCTCGTTCGCCCGCCGGCTGCTCGGCGGCTGCCGCGGCCGCGGCTTGCTCGGCGGCGACCTCTGCCTCGCGGCGCACCTGGGACTCGGACTTGATGTCGACCCGATAGCCGGTCAGCCGCGCCGCCAAGCGGGCATTCTGGCCCTCCTTGCCGATGGCCAGCGACAGCTGGTAGTCCGGCACGATCACCAGGGCGGTCTGGCCGTCGCTCTGGAGCCGCACCTCCTTGACCTTGGCCGGCGACAGCGCGTTGGCTACGAACTCCGGCACGCTGTCGACCCACTTGATGATGTCGATCTTCTCGCCCCGCAGCTCGTTCATGACCATGCGGACGCGCGACCCCTTGGCCCCCACGCACGCGCCCACCGGGTCCACGTTCTTGTCCTTGGAGGCGACCGCGATCTTGGATCGGTGGCCCGGCTCGCGCGCGACGCCCTTGATCTCGACCACGCCGTCGAGGATCTCCGGCACCTCGAGCTCGAACAGGCGCTTGATCAGTCCGGGGTGGGTGCGCGAGACGATGATCTGAGGACCGCGCATGGATTTGCGCACCTCGACGATGTACGCCTTGAGGCGAGCGCCGTGCTCGTAACGCTCGTGCGGGATCTGCTCCGGCGGAGGCATGAGCGCCTCGGTCTTACCGAGGTTGAGGATCGTGTACCGGTGGTCGTGCTGCTCCACGATCCCGGTCACGATGTCGCCCTCGCGGCCCGCGTATTCACCGAAGGTGATGTCGCGCTCTGCGTCGCGCAGCTTCTGGAGCATGACCTGCTTGGCGGTCTGGGCGGCGATCCGTCCGAAGTCCTCGGGGGTGTCGACCCACTCCTTGAGGACCTGTGGGTCGCCGGTGATCTCGTCCACGACCACCTCACCGCTCTCCTGGTCGATCACGACCTCCTGGGCGAACACGGTCAGGTCGCCGGTCTCCCGGTCGATCGTGGCGCGCGCCGATCTGGTGTCGTCGGCGTTGGTCGTGCGCAGGTAAGCCTGTGCGAGCGCCTTCTCGAGCGCGTCGAGGGAGGTCTCGAACGAGATCCCTCGCTCACGTTCCAGCTCCCGCAGGGAATCGATCGGGATCTTCATGAGCCCGGCCTTTCTTCTATGTCCTTCATCTCCACTCGAACACCGTCCGAGCCAGCTTGATGACCTCGTACGGCAACTCGACCTGGTCGTCGCCGGTGTCGAGGCGCACCGCCCGGTCGTCGGCCGCGGCGATCGAGCCCTCGACCCGATGACTCTCGCCGACGACCTTCTCTGTGGTCTTGACCACGACCTTCTTGCCCACGGACCGCGAGAAGTGCTCTGGAGAGCGCAACGTCCGCTCGAGACCCGGCGAGGAGACCTCGAGCGTGTAGCGGTGGGCGATCGGGTCCCTCAGGTCGAGCCCGCGGGAGATCTCCTCGGAGATCTCGGCGACGGTATCCAGGTCCACACCGTCGTCGCCGTCCACGTACACCCGGATCAACGAGCTGCCCCGGCCGCCGGCCATCTCGACGTCCCATAGGTGCAGGGCGCGCCGGCGCGTCACCGCCTGGGCGAGGTCGTGGACCTCCTCCAGCGCCCCCATGGATCCTCCTGTCGAACTCGCTTAGTCGGCGCTCAGTCATGAATGAAGCCCCTCTGGCGAGGGGCTTCCCAGATCCCGTGCACGTGCTAGCTTCTGTGAAAATCCTGCTCAGAGTAGGTTTCCAGGTTACCAAACTCCGGAGGAGCCAGATGGCCAAGAACTCGCGCAAGCGCAAGCACCGCAAGAAGAAGAAAGCGAACCACGGGAAGCGCCCCAACTCCTAGGGGGATCAGACGGGGGCGGTCTCCGAGCGCGCGCCGACGTTGGCTTGTTTGATGCGGCGGAAGTCGCCGGGCACGGGCGGAAGATCGGTGAGCTGGAAGTCGACGAACGCATCGAGATCGAGCTGCAGCGCGGGGTTGTGCCGGCGTTCTCTCCCGATCGTCGTGACGGTCTTGCCGTCCATGCCGCGCCCACACGTCGACCCCGCGTAATGACCCGGATAGACCTCGACGTCGTCCCTCAGCTCGAGGAGCCGGCGGAGCGAGGCGTGGAGCGCGCGGGCTCGCTCGCCGAGCTCGCTCCGGTCCACGTCGGCGAGCGCGAGGTCGACGCGCCCGACGTCGCCGACGAACAGCGTGTCGCCGGTCAGCACGAACCAATCGTCGACGACGAGGGCGACGTGTTCGGGGGTGTGACCGGGGGTCTCGATCACTTCGATCGTCCGGTTGCCGACGGCGACGGTCGCGCCGCCGGCGAGGGGCCGGAAGGGGAAACCAACGTCGGCGCGCCGGCCGAGATGGAGCTCGGCGCCGGTCGCCTCGGCCAGGCCGCGGGCTCCCGACACGTGGTCGGCGTGGATGTGGGTCTCGAGGACGTGAGCGACGACCATCGCGTTGCTCTCAGCCATCTCGACGTAGCGGTCGACGTCCCCCTGGGGATCGACGACGGCGCACAGCCCGAGCGTCGGGCACCCGACGAGGTAGGACGCGCACGATCGCTCCTCGTGGAGCACCTGACGGAAGTACATCGCTCCCCCTACTCCCTAGCGGACTAGACGAACAGTTGCACGTCGGCGTCGCCGGCGAAATCCAGGAACGTCGGAGCCCCGGCGAGCTCCACCCCGTCGATCAGATCCTCCGCCCGCACGCCCATCACCGCAAGGGTCGTGTTGCACGCGAACAGCCTCACGCCGAGCTCGCGCGCGATATCGAGCAACTCGGATACCGGCGCCAGGTTGGAGCGCTTGAGCCATCCCTTCATCATCCACGTGGCGGCGGACCTCATCCCCGGCAACGCGCCGATGACCGTCGGGATCCCTACCGGCACCCCTCTCACCGGCGGGGGCATCGCCGGGTTCCCGACCGGGCTGACGGCCAGCTTGCGCGAGCGCTTCTCGTGGACGATGTCGAGCCCGTAGAAGGTGAAGAAGATCCCGACGTCCCAGCCCATGCTCGCGGCCGTCGTCGCCAGCACGAGCGGGGGGTAGGCCTGGTCCAGGCTGCCCTTCGAGGCGATCAAGGCAAGACGCTTAGGCGCGGCGGAAAAAGGGGCCTCCACCGTGTGAGCCGGCAGCAGCTCGGTCGTCATCGGACCCTCCTCACCCGGTACCGGAACAGCTCGCCCTCGGCGTCTTGGGAGCAGAGCTCGTGCCCGGTGTTCCGGCACCACGCCGCCATGTTGGCCCTGGACCCCGGATCGGTCGTCCACAACTCGACGACGGCGTCCACCGGCACCCGCCGGATCGCCTGCGCCAGCCTGATGGTGGGCATGGGACAGACCGCCCCCCGTGCGTCCACCCGCTCCGCCACCGTTACGACCTCGCCCATCGAGAAACCTCCTCGTCCGTCCATGTATCGCGATG
>JBHENN010000037.1:0-7386 GCA_046262015.1 Actinomycetota bacterium
CGTCTAACCGGATCCCGCCGTGTCCCCGCCGCTTCGCGGCTCAGTGCTCCTAACAGGTCACTATTCAAACCTGCCGTGATGTCTTTGCCGCTTGGAGGGACTACTACGGTTGTCTCGGTCCCTCGCACCCCACTGCCATGGCGCTAGAGGTGGTGTTGCCCGGCCGCAAGGTGATGCTGGATCGGCCAAGGTCCACGATTGGCGGTCCGTGAAGCACTGAGACCAGCGCTGCTACTCGGGTATTACCAGTGGTAGCATATGAGTATGAAGCTTAGTGTGAGCTTGCCTGACGAAGACGTGCAATTCCTTGACAGCTACGCCGAGGCCCAGGGTTTCGACTCCCGTTCTGCGGTGGTCAAGAAGGCGGTCCGACTGCTGAAGGCGTCGGAGTTGGGTCCGGCATATGAAGAGGCCTGGCAGGACTGGGTGGTGGCCGGCGAGGCTGAGGCCTGGGACGCAACCACGGACGACGGTGTCTCTTCCTGATGCGACGAGGCGAGATTCGCGTCGTCGATCTCGATCCAACGCGGGGAGCGGAGGTGGCAAAACGTCGGCCGGCCGTGATCGTGAGCAACGATGGAGCGAACACAACCGCCGCGCGTCTCGGCCACGGCGTAGTAACCGTGGTCCCGGTCACCACGAACACCGAGCGCCTCTACCCGTTCCAAGTCTTGCTCGAGGCAACTGCCACCGGTCTCGATCACGACTCCAAGGCCCAAGCGGAGCAGGTTCGGTCGGTCGCCGTTGAAAGGCTTGGTCGCCGCATAGGTGTCGTGCCCCCGCAGCTCCTCGCCGATCTGGACGAGGCCCTACGGCTTCACCTCGCGCTATAGCTGTGGAGTCTCACCACCCTGTGGAGTCTCACCACCCGTGAAAAGTGCCGGGAGCGGGATTCGAACCCGCACGCCCTTTCAGGCAATCGCTTTTGAGGCGATCGAGTCTGCCGTTCCTCCACCCCGGCCGGGTCCGTCACATCCTACGAGCGCAGCGACTGCCGCTCCTATACTCCGTGCCCCATGGACATCCAGCGGACCCTCGCCCAGATCGGTGAACGCCTGACGAAGGCGCGGGATGACCTGCGCATCGTCGAAGAGCAGCTCGTCTTCCAACAGGACGTGCTGGAGGAGGCGGAGACCCGCATGCTCGTTTCGGAGACGCCGCTGGCCGATCGCGAGCACCGCATCGCTCGGGACGACTACGAGCGTCTGGCGCGTCAGCGGGCGGAGGCGCAGCGCCTGATCGACGAGCTCCAAGCCGAGCAGGACGGGTTGCTGGATCGCATGCTCGGAGCGAACCGCTGAAGGGCTCGAGGGTCGTGATCGCGGAGGACGAGGCGATCATCCGCCTCGACCTCAAGGAGATGCTCGAGGAGGAGGGGATGGACGTGGTCGGTGAGGCCGCCGACGGCGACGCCGCGATCCGCCTCGCCCGCGAGCGCACCCCCGACCTCGTGATCATGGACATCAAGATGCCGGGGATGGACGGCCTCCAGGCGGCCGAGTCGATCGTCCAGGAGGACCTCGCCGCCGTCGTGATCCTCACCGCCTTCTCGCAGAAGGACCTCGTCCGGCGCGCCGCCGACGCCGGCGCCATGGGGTATCTGGTCAAGCCCTTCCAGAAGTCCGACCTGCTCCCTGCGATGGAGATCGCTCTCGCCCGGCGCGCCGAGATCCTGGACATTAAGAAGGAGTCGGCCGACCTCGGCGAGCAACTGCAGACCCGTAAGACCGTGGACCGCGCCAAGGGCCGGCTCATGGACTCCCGTGGGATGAGCGAGGCCGATGCCTTCCGCTTCATCCAGAAGAAGGCGATGAACGAGCGCCGGTCGATGAGAGACGTCGCGCTCGAGGTGCTGGAGGAGACCGAAACCGCTTCGTGACCTCTCGGCGGCTCGCCGTCTCCACGGTCGACTACCACACCGCCGGCGAACCTTTCCGCATCGTGACCGGAGGCGTCGCGCCGTTGGTAGGACGCACGATCCTCGACAAGCGCAGGTACGCGCGCGACCATCTCGACCACGTCCGTCGTCTGCTGGTGTACGAGCCCCGCGGCCACACCGACATGTACGGGTGCTTCGCGACAACCCCCGAAGACGGTGGCGCCGATCTCGGTGTCGTCTTCTTCCACAACGAGGGCTACAGCACGGCGTGCGGCCACGGCACGATCGCGCTGGTCACGTGGGCGCTCGATTCGGGTCTCGTGCCGAAGGCGGCTCCGGAGACCCGCGTCGTCGTGGATGCGCCGTCGGGCAGGCTCGAGACCCGCGCCACCATCGACGGGGGCAAGGTCCGCGCCGTCCGCTTCACGAACGTCCCCTCCTTCGTTTTCGCCCGCGGCCTCGAGGTCGACATCGGCGAGGCGCGCCTGGCGGCAGATGTCGCCTACGGCGGTGCCTTCTACGTCTCGCTCGACGCGGCCCAGCTCGGGCTGGAGATCAGCCCGGGCAACCTCGGCGCCTTCATCGAGGCCGCCCGGCGGATCAAGGGGTACATGGCGGGCAACCACGAGGTCGTGCATCCGGAAGAGCCCGAGTTGCGGGACGTCTACGGGGTGATCTTCTTCGAGGACCTCGGCAGCCAGGACGGACGGCTCCGTCAGCGCAACCTGACCGTGTTCGCCGATGGGGAGGTCGATCGCTCGCCGTGCGGCAGCGGCACGTCGGCGCGCCTGGCGCTGCTCGACGAGGCCGGGACGCTGCCCCGGGGAGCGACCCTGGTCCACGAGGGCATCGCCGGCGGGACGTTCCTGGGGTGCGTCTCCGGGGATGCTCGGGCCGGCGGGTACCCGGCCGTCGTCACCGAGGTCGAAGGCAGCGCCCATCCCACCGGAACGCACCGGTTCGTGCTCGACGCCGACGACCCTTTGGGCGAAGGTTTCCTGTTGCGCTAGGCGCCGCCGGTCTGCTACGCGGGTAGTAGAGGGTGGGAAAATCCGCCAGCCCTATTGGATTTCCCCCTGCGGCTCTGTAGACTGCTCTTCTGCCCGCCGCAGGTACGGGGTCCATGCCGTTCGATCGGTATGGCGCCGACGGCGCCGGGGAGGTAGGGGCGCCGTCCGGCGCCGGGGATCCGTTGGTCAAGCAAGGGGGACTGCATGAGGAAGTCGAAGTGGACGTTCTTCGTGGCGCTGCTGGGCGCCATGTCATTGGTGGCGGCCGCGTGTGGCGGCAACGGTGACGACGGTGGCGGCAACGGTGGTGGCGACACTGCGGACCGCGAGGCATGCACCTGGACGATCGCCACCATGGGCGCCCTGTCCGGGGACTATGCGTCGGTAGGCAGGCCGATCGCCCACGGCGTCGAGTACGCGGTCGACCAGGCGAACCAGGAGGCCGAGACCGCATGCCAGCTCGCGTACACGAGCGAGGACAGCCAGGGCGACCCCAACCAGGCACCTCCTCTGGCTCAGAAGATCGCCGGCGACGAGACCGTCGTCTTCTGCGCGTGCCCGTACTTCTCGGGCGAGACGCTCGCGACCGCTACGATCTTCGGGGATGCCGGGATCGCGATCTCCGGGACCGGCACCAACGAGACGATCGACGAGCAGGGCTACACGACCTGGTTCCGGGGCGTCGCACCGGACAACATCCAGGCCGAGGTGGCGGCGACGTACATCTCCGAGACGGTCGGCGCGTCCAAGGTCGCGGTCGTCCACGACAACCAGGACTACTCCAAGGGCCTGGCCGAGGGCGTCGCGAAGAACCTCGGCGACAAGGTGGTGAACGACGGCAAGTCGTTCATCATCAACCCGGAGGAGACCGATTACTCGGCGGTCGTGGCTCAGGTGGCCGACGCCGCTCCTGACTTCGTCTTCTACGGCGGCTACACGCCGCAGGCTGGCCCGCTGGCCAAGCAGCTGCAGGAGGGCGGAGTGACCGTGCCCTTCATGACCGACGACGGCGCGAAGGATCCGACCTTCGGCGACCTCGCGGGTCCTGCAGCAGAAGGGGCCTATGCGAGCTGCCCGTGCGTCGACCCGCTGAAGATCGAGACCGCCACTGAGTTCGTCACGGCGATGCAGGGCGAGTACGGCAATGACGAGCCGGGCACCTTCGCGGCCGACATGTACGACGTCACGAACCTCGCGATCGACGCGCTCGCGGACCTCGAGGCGGACGCGGACATCGCGGACGTACGCGCCGCGGTCGTCGAGGCCTTCCAGAACGCCGACGGCGTCGAGGGCGTGGCCAAGTCGTACTCGTGGGACGACACGGGTGAGTTCGAGGGTGGACCCGACGACGTCTGGATCTACCAGTGGGACACGAAGGTGAAGAACTTCGTGTCGCTCGGCCCCGCATCGGAGCTGTAGACCCGGACCAAGCCGGTTGCATCACGGAAGGGGGGCTTCGGCCCCCCTTCTGCATTTCTGCTAGAAATACCCACCGCAACGAGGCGCCGGACTTCGGGGGAGAGCTTGGACTGCAACTTCGGGCTACTGGGACCGCAGCTCGTCACCGGCGTCATCCTCGGCTTCCTCTACGCGCTGATCGCTCTCGGCTACACCATGGTGTACGGGGTGCTGAAGCTGATCAACTTCGCCCACGACGCGGTATTCATGGTCGGTGGGGTTGCCGCCTTCTACGTCTTCGGCCAGTGGTTCGGGTTGACCGACCCTCGCACCGGTCTCGTGCTGATCGCTCTCCTTGCCGCCATCCTGATCGTCGGGGGGGTCGCATCGGCCGGCGGCGCCACGCTGCTCGAGCGCGGTGCGTACCGTCCGTTGCGGCGCCGGGGCGCGGCCCGGCTGTCGTACCTGATCAGCGCCATCGGCGCGTCGTTCTTCGTGACCTACCTGTTCCAGCAGGACTTCCTCCTTGGCCCGCCCCGGCGCAACTTCCCCTCGGTGCTGGCGGCGGGCCCCCAGGACTTCGGCTTCATCCTGCTCGGGTCGCGCATCACCGGTCCCAAGCTCCTTGTGGTCGTGGCCGCGATCGCATGTCTCGTCCTGCTCGATCGGCTGATCAACCAGACGCGCACCGGCCGCAGCATCCGCGCCCTGTCCGAGGATCCCATCGCGGCGCAGCTCATGGGTGTCAACGTGAACCGGGTCATCGTGACGACCTTCGTGATCGGCGGGTTCTTCGGAGGGATAGCGGGCTCGTTGTACGGGCTCCAGTTCGGGAGCGTGGTGTGGAACATGGGGTTCATCCCGGGGGTGAAAGCGTTCACGGCGGCGGTCCTCGGAGGCATCGGCAACATCCGCGGAGCGATGCTCGGCGGTGTCCTCCTCGGCGTGATCGAGAACGTGAGCACCGTCTGCCTGGGGTCCGAGTGGAAGAACGTCGTGGCCTTCGTGATCCTGCCCCTGGTCCTGATCTTCCGCCCGACCGGGATCATGGGCGAGCGGATCGGCGGTTAGATGAAAGCCCGTCAGGACGACCTCAGAGCTCACCTCGATCGTAACTACCCCCGGTTCTCGAAGCGGCTGCCCGACTCGGTAGCGACCCTCCTCAACGTGCTGTGGCGAGGGTGGCATGCGCTCGGCCCGTTCCGATACCTCGTCGCGGCGGGCCTCATGGCGGTGATCCCGTACCTGATGGAGAACGACTACCTGCCCCTGCTCCAGGGGAGCTACGGGGTCAACGTTCTCTTCAACGTCGGCTACTGGATCCTTCTGACGCTGGGGCTCGGCGTGGTGGTGGGTCTGGCCGGGCTGCTGGACCTGGGGTACGTGGCTTTCTTCATGCTGGGCGCGTACACCACGGCGCTCTTGACGGACTCCGGCAACGTCGGGCAGTTCCACTTCGCCGTCCTCCCCACCTGGGGCGCGCTTCCCTTCGCGATCATCGTTGCCATGCTGGCAGGGTTCGCCCTCGGCGTGCCGACGTTGCGCCTGCGAGGCGACTACCTCGCGATCGTCACGCTGGGCTTCCACGAGATCGTGAGGCAATCGTTCAACAACCTCGATCGCTTCGGAGGGTCGCGCGGCATCCCGGGGATCCCGCACCCCGAGATCGATCTCGCCGGAGTGAAGCTGGATTTCGGCCTCGACGCGGAGTACTACTGGTGGTTCCTTTTGATCCCCGCCATCATCCTGACGGTCATCATGGTCAAGCATCTCGACAACTCCCGCGTGGGCCGTTACTGGTCGGCGATCCGGGAAGACGAGGTGGCGGCGGCCGCGATGGGCGTTCCCGTCACCAAGATGAAGGTGCTCGCGTTCGTGATCGGAGCTTCCACCAGCGGTGTCGCGGGATGGATCTACGCGGTGAAGATCAGCTATATCGCGCCCAACAGCTTCCCTCTGCTGCTGTCGATACTCGTGCTCTGCTCGGTGGTGATCGGCGGGCTGGGCAGCGTCGCGGGGGCGGTCCTCGGCGCGACCCTTGTGATCACTCTGCCCGAGATCGTGCGCGAGCTGTCCGGGGACGCCAAGCTCCTGGGCCTGTTCGATATCGAGACCGGGAGGATCGCGATCTTCGGGCTGCTGTTGATCATCGTGATGATCTACCGGCCCGGTGGGCTCCTCGCGGCGCGACGTCGCCGGACCGAGCTCCAGGAGGCCGGCGCGGCCGACGCGGTCATCAGTGAGGACGTGGTGACCCACGTCGACGACCCGGACACCCCCGGGCTCGCCACGACGCCGACCGAGGCGCGCATCGAAGGAGACAAGAGCTGATGGCTGCCTACATGAAGGTCGATTCGGTCACGATGGAGTTCGGCGGTCTCAGAGCCCTCTCGGACGTCAACATCGAGATCGAAGAGGGTGAGATCTTCGGCCTGATCGGCCCGAACGGGGCGGGTAAGACGACGCTCTTCAACTGCGTCACAGGGGTGTACAGCCCGACGCGCGGGAACGTGACCTTCGCGGGACAGCCGTTGACGGGGAAGCGCCCCGACCAGATCGTCGAGATGGGGGTGTGCCGCACGTTCCAGCAGATCCGACTGTTCCCCAACATGACCGCGCTGGAGAACGTCTTCGTCGGGGCCGACGCGCGCCACAAGACGAGCGTCTGGGGAGCGATCTTCCGCGGCCCGCGCTTCCGCCGGGAAGAGCACGAGGGTGAGGAGAAGTGCCTGAGATTGCTGGACTTCTGCGGCCTGCCGCGCTTCGCCAACGAGCTCGGCAAGAACCTGTCCTACGGGGACCAGCGGCGTCTCGAGATCGCGCGCGCCCTGGGCACGGACCCCAAGTTGCTGTTGCTCGACGAGCCTGCGGCGGGCATGAACCCCGCCGAGAAGAACGGGCTGCGAGACCTCGTGCGGAAGATCCGAGACACCGGCGTGACCGTGCTGCTGATCGAGCACGACATGAAGGTCGTGATGGGCCTTTCCGATCGCGTGGCGGTGCTCGACCACGGAGAGCTGATCGCGGAGGGCAAGCCCGAGCAGGTCCAGAAGGACCCCAAGGTGGTCGAGGCCTACCTCGGGAGCGGCGCCTCCCGCG
>JBHENN010000038.1:0-7400 GCA_046262015.1 Actinomycetota bacterium
GGCCCAGCGGGCCTCGTCGAGCCAGCGGGTCTCGAACGTCGCGTCGTAGAGGGCGAGGCAGGCTTCGAGCACGAAGGCGTAGTCTTCGCACACGCCCAGATGCTTGACCACGCCCGGCGCGCCGGGGGTGGTCGCCCGGTAGGACCTCATCAGCCGTCCGTCGACGCGCAGTGTTCCCAGGAGGAAGTCCACGACGGTCCACGCCGCGTCGACCCACTGCGGCTCGCCGAAGACCGTACCGGCTTCGGCCAGAGCCGCGGCGGTCATCGCGTTCCACGACGCGATCACCTTGGAATCGGTAGCCGGGCGCACCCTTCTCGCACGCGCATCGAGCAGCCGCAGGCGCGCCCGCTCGACCACTTCGGGATCCTGAGCCTCGTCCGCCGACACGGGGATGTTGCGCCCCTCGAAGTTGCCCTCCTCGGTGAACCCCCAACGCGCGATCGCGACCTCGGAGAGATCGCCCGCAGCAGCGCGGACCTCGTCGAGCGTCCACACGTAGAACTTTCCCTCCTCGCCTTCCGAGTCCGCATCCAGCGACGACCAGAACCCGCCGCCTGCATCGCGCATCTCGGTCAGGAGCCAACGCGCGGTGGCGTACACGACCTCGCGGTGGCGGTCGGACCGGGTCTCTTGCCACGAGCGCGCGTAGGTGCGCAGGAGCTGCGCGTTGTCGTACAGCATCTTCTCGAAATGCGGGACGATCCACTCGCGATCTACCGAGTAGCGAGCGAACCCGCCGGCGAGCTGATCGAACATCCCTCCACCTGCCATCGCGTCGAGGGTCTTGGTCGCCATCTCGAGGGCATCGCCCGCACCGCGGCGAGCCATCCGCATCAACAGGTCGACCACCGGCGGCTGAGGGAACTTGGGCGCCGCCCCGAAACCTCCGTGCACCGGATCGAAGGAGCTCCTCAGCGCGCCCAACGCTTCGTGGAGCAGCCGGTCCGAGACGACGTCCTTCGAAGGTGCGAGATGGTGCGACTCCTCGATGTGCTCGAGGAGCAGCTTCCCCTGGCGTTCGACGTCGCTCCGTCGTTCGCGCCACGCCTCGCTGACCCCCAAGAGGAGCTGACGGAACGAGGGAAGCCCGTGCCGCTCGACCGGTGGGAAGTAGGTGCCACCGTAGAAGGGGACGCCTTCGGGGGTGAGGAACACCGTCATCGGCCAGCCACCGTGACCGGTCATCGTCTGGACGGCGTCCATGTAGATCGCATCGATGTCGGGGCGCTCCTCGCGATCCACCTTCACGGGCACGAAGTGCTCGTTCATCAGGGCGGCGGTCGTCTCGTCCTCGAAGGACTCGTGCTCCATGACGTGGCACCAGTGGCACGCCGCATAGCCGATCGACAGCAGGATGGGCTTGTCCTCGCGCCGGGCGCGCTCGAGCGCCTCGGGCCCCCACGGGTACCAGTCCACCGGGTTGTCCTTGTGCTGCAGGAGGTAAGGCGAGGTCTCCTCGGCGAGCCGGTTGGCCATGGCCCCATCCTTACCTGCCGGAGCGACGTCCGGCGGTCACCACCTCGCTCGCGGATGCTCGCGTAGTGTCCGGTCCGTGCCTGCGCTCGCCTACCTGCTTCCCCCGCTGTCGGGCGCAGTGGCGTACTTCGCCGGGCCCGACCCGGTGATGAGGTTCCACGGTTTGCAGTCCGTGGTCCTGGGGACGCTGTGGCCGGTCCTGCTGTATCTCGCCGCGGCTGTGGGTCCCGGCGCGACGCAGCTTGCGTTCGTGGCGGGCGCGGGCGCGTGGCTGGTCCTCGCCTCCGCTGCGGCGCGCCGCAAGGAGATCGGCCCGCCCGGAGTCACTGCGTTGCTCCGACGACTATCCCAGCCGGATCCCCGCGCTAGGGACGCGTCGTGAAGCACATGCGACACGTGTCCGCGGTGGAGCCGTTCACCGCACCGCATGACGGGCACTTCCAGAACGACCCCTGAGGGGGCAGCTGCTCCTGAGTCTCGGGCGCGGCGGAGGCGGCCAGGCCGCTCAGGTACCCCGACGCCCCGGCGGGCTCCCCCGCAGCGCCACCTTGCGCCGCGGCCCCCTCCGCGGTGGGGGCCGGAACCCACTGCCCGGTCTGGTCCTCGTAAACCAACAGCTCGCGACCCCTTTTGAAGTACCAGCGGCCGTCGCGTTCGAACGGTTGCTCTTCGGGCTCCCCCTCGAACCCGGTCTCCGCCGCCGCGGCTTGCGGGACGGATCCCGTGCCCGTCGCCTGCGGTGCGGTCGCGGTCGACGCGCCGGTTCCCGTGTCGGCTACATCTCCTCCCTGCGCGCCCGGCTGTGGCGTCGCGGCGGCGGTCGGTTGCGCGTAGCCCGGGGCGGCCGCGCCGCTGTAGAGGTCGCTTTGCGGACCGGCCGCATCCAGGCTCCCGATCGAGTCGGTGCGGCCCTCTGCCAGTGTCCGCTTCAAGGACCCGAGCGCGCTCAGCAACCCCAGGAGGAGGAGCACCGTGACACCCAGGAGTCCGAGGACCAGTGGTTGGAACAGGTCGTCGCTAAGCATGGGACCCCCTTCGGTTGTGGCCTTGCGGCCTCGACGAGGAATATAGACAACTTCCGGCGCACGGGCCGCATCCGTGCGTGTGCCTCTCTATAGAATCGCCACGAACCCGGTCGACCGCGACCAGCGAGAGAGGTGTTCCGTGGCAGTGATCAAGACGATCGACCTCGTCGGTGTCTCGGCCGAGTCGTGGCGCGATGCGGCCAACCAGGCGCTGGCGGAGGCGGCCAGGACGATCCGCGGCATCACCGGCATGGAGGTCCTCGACACCTCGTGCACCGTGGCCGATGGACGGATCAGCGAATACCTCACCCACGTCCGGATCAAGTTCCGGATAGAGCGGTAGCTCCGTGCCGGGCGTAGCCCTCGTCGGTATCCAGTGGGGTGACGAGGGCAAGGGCAAGGTCACGGACATGCTGGCGGAGGCCACCGATCTCGTCGTCCGCTATCAGGGTGGGAACAACGCCGGGCACACGATCGTCGTCGACGGCGCCCGCTATGCCCTGCACCTCGTGCCGACGGGCGTGCTCTATCCGCATTGCATCCCGGTCATCGGAGCCGGCGTGGTGGTGGACCCGCACGTCCTCATCGAGGAGATGGACGCGCTCGAAGAGCGGGGGATCCGCACCGACCGCCTGCTCCTGTCGGGCAACGCTCATCTGATCATGCCGTACCACCTCGAGCTCGACCGGGTGACGGAACGACGTCTCGGGAAGAACCGCCTCGGAACCACCAAGCGAGGGATCGGACCTGCCTACGCGGACAAGGCGGCCCGCATCGGGTTGCGCGTCCAGGACCTTCTCGACCCCAAGATCTTCGGCGAGAAGCTCGCGGTCGCGCTCAAGGAGAAGAACCTGCTGCTGAGCCGCGTGTACGGGCGGTTGCCCCTGGAGCAGGCCGAGATCGAGGACCAGTACCTCGCCTACGCCCGCCGGCTCGCGCCACACATCACCGAGACGAGCCTCGTCGTCCAGCGGGCGCTCGACGACGGTCGGACGGTCATGTTCGAGGGCGCGCAAGCGACGCTCCTCGACCTCGACCACGGTACGTATCCCTTCGTCACGTCGTCGAACCCCATAGCCGGCGGGGCGTGCGCGGGTGCCGGGGTCGGACCGCGCGACATCACGCGCATCATCGGGATCGCGAAGGCGTACTGCACGCGGGTCGGCGCGGGCCCGTTCCCGGCCGAGGCCGATCCTGCAGAGGCCGAGATCCTCGTGGAGGCAGGCGGGGAGTACGGAACGACGACCGGCAGGAAGCGGCGTTGTGGTTGGTTCGACGCGGTGGCGGGCAGGTACGCGGCACGCCTCAACACCCTGACCGAGCTCGTCATCACTAAGCTCGACGTGCTGTCGCACTTCCCCACGATCAAGGTCTGCGTCGCGTACGAGCACGCCGGTAGGACCTACGATGACTTCCCCCCGAACCAGACCATCTTCAACAAATGCCGGCCGGTGTACGAGGAGTTCGCCGGTTGGGATGACGACCTCTCGGGGGCCCGCGCGCTCGACGACCTCCCGAAGGAGGCTCGGGCTTACATCGAAGCGGTCGAGACGATGGTCGGGATCCCCGTTTCGTGGGTCTCAGTGGGCCCGGGACGTGAGCAGACCGTCCGGGTACGCGATGTCGCAGCGGGGAGCGAGTCGGTTCCCCGGTGAGGACGCTGCTTCTCGGTTCGGGCGCGCGCGAGCACGCGCTGGCATCCGGTCTCGCTCGCTCGTCCGCGATCACCGATCTAGTGGCTGCGCCGGGCAATCCGGGGATCGCCGAGCTTGCCGCGGTCGAACCCGTGGACCCGGCGTCGTCCGAGGAGGTGGTCGCGCTGGCGCGCCGCCTCCATGCGCGCGTGGT
Source organism: Actinomycetota bacterium (assembly GCA_046262015.1). Classification (GTDB taxonomy): domain Bacteria; phylum Actinomycetota; class CADDZG01; order CADDZG01; family WHSQ01; genus JBHENN01. The sequence continues at coordinate 4,353 of JBHENN010000038.1, forward strand.
GGTGATCGGCCCGGAAGCCCCGCTGGTCGCAGGCGTCGCGGACGCGCTGCGCGCCGGCGGGTGCGAGGTCTTCGGACCCGATGCCGGAGCCGCGCAGATCGAGGGCTCGAAGGCGTACTCGAAGGAGCTGATGGACCGGGCGGGCATCCCGACAGCCCGCTGGACCGTGGTCTCCACCGTCGATGCCGCGATCGCCTTCCTCGACGAGCTGGGCGCGCCGTACGTGATTAAGGCGGACGGCCTCGCGGCCGGCAAAGGCGTGGTCGTGACCGACGACCGCGACGCGGCGATCGAAGCGGTCAGGGACCGCCTCGTGCGCGGGGCTTTCGGCGAAGCCGGCAGCCGAGTGGTCGTAGAGGAGTTCCTCGACGGCGAGGAGCTTTCGCTGATCGGGTTCACCGACGGTTCCTCGGTGGTGGCGTGTGAGCCGGCGCAGGACTACAAACGGGCGCTCGACGACGATGCCGGGCCCAACACCGGAGGGATGGGCTCGTACAGCCCCGTTCCCGCATGCCCGCCCGACCTCGCCGCGCGCATCGCGGACGAGGTTCTCGAGCCGATGGTGCGGGCCAGCGCCGCGGCCGGCGCGCCGTTCGTCGGCGCGCTGTATGCCGGGCTGGCCCTCACGCGCAACGGTCCCCGAGTGGTGGAGTTCAACGCTCGCTTCGGCGATCCCGAGACGCAGGCGCTGATCCCCCGGTTGGTCTCGGATCTCGGCGAGGTTTGCCTCGCGTGTACGCGCGGTGAGCTCGCCGGGACCAAGCTCGAGTGGCGCGCCGAGGCGTGTGTCGCGGTGGTCCTCGCCTCGAGCGGGTACCCGGGCGACCACCGAACCGAGCTGCCGATAGAAGGTGTCGGAGACGCGGGGGCGCGCGAGGGGGTCGAGGTCTTCCACGCCGGAACCGCGCTGCGGGACGGCAGCCTCGTCACTTCCGGCGGGCGCGTCCTCACGGTCGCCGCGACCGGAACGAGCTGGGCGAGTGCCCGCACGCGCGCTTACGAGGCCGCCGATCTGATCTCCTTCCAAGGCAAGCACCTGCGCACGGATATCGCCGCGCGCGCGGAACGCGTCGAGAAAGGTTGAGATGGACCCACTCGTAGGGATAGTCATGGGCAGCGATTCGGACATGCCCGTCATGGAGAAAGCCGGCGCGGTCCTCGACCGCTTCGACATCGCATGGGAGATCGAGGTGATGTCGGCCCACCGCAAGCCGGCGCGCGTGACCGAGTACGCAACGAGCGCCGCCGAGCGCGGTCTCAAGGTCGTGATCGCCGGCGCCGGGCTCGCTGCGCACCTTCCCGGCGTGGTCGCGGCCCACACCACGTTGCCGGTGATCGGGGTGCCGCTGTACCAGGAGGGCCTGGCCGGCGCCGACGCGCTGTATTCGTGCGTGCAGATGCCGCCGGGGGTGCCGGTGGCGACGGTCGCGATCGGAGGGGCCAAGAACGCGGGCGTGCTCGCGGCGCAGATCGTCGCGATCGGCGACGCCGCGGTGGCCGAGAAGCTCGTGCGCTACAAGGAGGATCTCGCCGAGGGCCTCAAGCTGTAGACCTAGGTCTGGCAGGGGGCCCCATGAGGAGGTGTCGGGTTTCAGCTCCTATCGTTGAAGAGTGTGCTCAGGTCTCCACGGCTGCCAACTCCAAGTTTCTGATAGATGTGCGTGAGGTGCGTCGCGACGGTGCGCGCGGAAACGAACAGTCGGCTGGCGATCTGTTGGTTCGTGAGTCCCCGGGCGGCGAGCTCAGCCACGCGCAGTTCACTGGGGGTGAGGGCGTCGACCCCGGTAGTGGCCGGGCGACGGGGCCGTCCACCGGCGACGAGGAGCTCCTCGTGTGCGCGGTCGGCGAGAGCCGTTGCTCCGTGACGGTGCGCGAGGTCGAGTGCGGTGACGAGGAACCCGCGCGCGTGCTGGCGCTGGCGGTTTCGTCGCAGCATCGCGCCCAGCTCGGTCAAGGCGCGCGCCCGGGTAAGCACGCGGGGCGATCCCTCCAACATGTGCACCGCGTCTTGAAGGCGCCGGATCCCGTCTTCGCCGCCTTCCGCGAGCCCAACTGCGATAAGCGCTTCTCCTATGGCACTGGGGACCCGCTGCTTCGTCGCTAGGTCGAGCTCCTCAACGGCGAGCGAACGCGCTCGCCGCTCGGTGGAGAGCTGCACGAGCGCCAGGGCGGCCTGGGACCGCCAGGGAAGGACCGATGGCGTGTCGACGCCTCCCCGTCCGGCCAACGATCGTCCACATGCGAGGAAATCCTCAAGTGCTGCGGTTGGGTCGCCCTGTGCGAGGCGGAACCATCCCCGGCAGTCCAGGTAGAAGGGGTTCTCCTCGGCGCGCTCGTCGGGCTGTACCTCCGCGAGCACACGCCCCGCCTCATCCCAGTCACCCCTCGCCATCAGCGCGTTCGCGAGGTGGGCTCGACCAAACGGCATCCCCGTCGCCGGGAGCCCTCCGGCCGCTGCCTCTGCCGAGAGTTGGTAAGAGGTCCGGGCATCGGCCTCCGCCTCCGCGACCGCTCCCCGACGCAAGTTGACGTCCGCTCGCAGTCCGTGCACGACCACCGAGAGCATGACGAACCCTCGGCGTTGCGCAGCGTCCACTGCTGCGTCGCATACGCGTTTCGCCTCCTCGAGGAGATCGACGAACAGCAGCGCCTCGGCGGCATAGGCCACCTGAAAGCTCCCGCTCTCGATCAGCCAGTCTTCGGTCAACGCCAGCCGTGCGAGGTGGGCGACCCTATCCGGCGGCTCGCTTGTCTCCTGAGCCGTGAGGGCAAGGTTGGCCAGAAGCACCACGCTGGTCGGGCGCGGCGGAGATGCCAGGGGAGCGAGACGGTCGAGGCGAGCCAGGGCGTCATCTCGGGCTGGGGCGTGGAGACGCGCGCTGCCGAGCAGCTCGGCCTCCAATTGCAGCGCCAACTCCGGGTCGAGCGCAGAATTCGCGCTCGACTCCTTCTCGAGCAGCTCGAGTGCCGACCAGAAATCCCCGGCCAAAGCGAGGGTCTGCGCCAACTGGAGCGTCGCCTCTACTTCTTCGCCCGGTTCACCCGCGA
>JBHENN010000039.1:0-7541 GCA_046262015.1 Actinomycetota bacterium
GCGGAGCTCGCCCCGGCGCCGGTCCCACAGAGAGCTCGTCTCGATCGCGGACCCCTCCACGCGACCGGTGACTCCGACGATGTGGGCCACGCGCCGCCGACCCTGCCGGCGCTCGAGGTGCACGATGAGGTCGATACACCCCGCTACGGTCGGCACCACGAATGCGTGACTCACGTTCTCTCCCGCCAGCAGCGGCAGCGTGGTCAGCTTCGTCAGCGCCTCGCGCGCATTGTTCGCGTGTATCGAGGTCATCCCGGGTAGCCCGGAGTTGAGCGCGACCAGGAGGTCCAGCGCTTCCTTCTGCCGGACCTCTCCGACGATGATCCGGTCGGGTCGCATCCGAAGTGCTTCGGTGATCAGCCTGCGCAGATCGATCTCTCCGCGTCCTTCGAGGTTGGCCTGACGGGTCTGCATGGCGACTACGTCGGGCAGCGGCACCTGGAGCTCGAAGACCTCTTCGCACGTGATGACGCGGTGGCGCGGCGGGATCGCGGCACCGAGACAGTTGAGCATCGTCGTCTTCCCGCTCTGCGTGCCTCCCGACACGACGATGTTCATTCCCGCCTTCACAGCACCATCCAGGAAGCGGGCGGTTCGATCGTCCAGCGAGCCGAGACGGACCAGCTCTTAGAACCGGTGTGCGCGCACGACGAACTTCCTGATGTTGACCGCCCAGTGCTTGCGCGTGACGTCCGGGATGGCCACGTGCAGCCTCGACCCATCCACGAGTGTCGCGTCGACGAAGGGGGTGGAAAGGTCCAGCCTGCGACCACTCGACCGCAGCATCCGTTCGATCAGGTCCTTGATCTCGCGCTCTGCGAGCACGAGGTTCGTGAGCATCTGCTGCCCGTCGCGCGCGCAGAACACCTTGCCCGGGCCATTTATCCAAACCTCCTCCACGGAGGGATCGTCGAGGAGCGGCTGAAGGGCGCCGAAACCGGCGACCCGGTCGAGCACCAGCTTGCGCAGACGGGCATGGTTCTCGATCCGCGGCAGGCTGCTCGAGCGCGTCCGGGTCTCGTAATCCCCGAGGACCTAGTCGACCAGAAGGGCCACGCTCGCCGGGCCTTCCTTCGAGGGGTCGACCCCCCGGCGCCGCACGAGCTCCCGCACCTCCTCCTCGACGATCGCCAGCGAACGCTCCACTCATCTCCTCCCGGCGAGCCGCGTCAACAGGCCCCGAGCGCGTATATCCGCGCCCAGGGCGGCGGCCAGACCGCGGACCGCCGACGAGATGTCGGAGCCTCCCTTGATGCGCCCGACCGGCGTCGCGGTGCGGACGGAGCGGTCGCACTCGACGGGACGGTCGGGGACGTAAGCAACCGGTCGCTTCCCTAGGTGGCCGCGCAGCAGATCTCCGATCTCGCGCTCCTGGCCCGGGCGCACGCGGTTCGCGACGATATAGATGTCGTCGACGTCGGCCAGCGACCGCAGCAGCGAGAACGACCACAGGAAGTTCTTCATCCCGATCGGATCGGCGCGACAGACGGCCACGATCTTGTCCGCGCCCGCGACCGTTGCGCGCGCGAGGCGATTCCTGCCCGCTCCGGCCCCGGGATAAGGCGACGGATCGGGTTCCAGGCAGAAGCCCACGTCGCACACCGCGAAGCGGAACGCGGCACGGGCGACAACCAGGAGCTGACGCCAGCCGAACTCGGACACCTCCGGCCACAGCTCCGCATGGGGAAGACCCGGTAGGAACACCGGACCGTGTTCGCCGAGACGTCGAAGGTCGGCCGCCAGCCGGGCGGCATCCAGCTCTTCCTTCGCCGCCATCTGCGCCGCCCAGATGATCGTGGGCAGCTCCTCCACGACACCTGCGAGCTGCACCAGGTCGCCGCCATAGGGGTCGCCGTCGATCAGGAGCGTCTCGGGTTCTGCTGCCGCGAGCTGAACCGCCGTCTCGTACGCCAGCGTGGTCGTGCCGGGCGATCCCTTGGAGCCCCAGAAGGCGACCAGCTTGCCGCGCGGGGTGGACGGCTGCGTGGATACCGGCGGTGGCGGAGGCGCGTCCACCGCCACGCACGCTCGGACGAGCCTATCGACGGGCGCGTCGTGCGGCACCAGGATGACGCCCCAATCCCGCAGCCTGTCGGTCTCGTCCCCGGGCGCGCTCGAGAGGATCGTGCGGATCGCGGCCCGGGCGCATTCGTCGACGCACTGGCGATCGAGCCACCCGGGGATCCCCACTATCAAGACGGCGTCGACCGCGGCGCCGCGCGCGGCCGCCAGCATCTCGACTCGATCGACGCAGCGCAGGACGACTTCTACCTCGTCGCGGTCGTTCAGAGCGGCAGCTACGGCGGCTTCGCGGTCGGGGTCGCCGGCAACCGTCACCACCCTCGCGCAACTCATCGGAAGTCCTCGGTGGTAACCGAGTCGGCCGACGCCGAGCTCCCGGTGCCGTCGACGCGCACGATGTCGATCTGCGCGATCCGCACCGCGTGGGCGATGCGAAGGGCATCGTCGGGGGTGACCGAAACCGTAACGCCGACGGAAGCCTCGTCGTCCAGAGTGAAAGTGCTGGCGGTCACCAACGCGGTTATCTCCACGGAGCGCACCAGCAGTACGGTCCGCGCGGTCGCATCGCCTCCATCGAAGGTGGCAAGCACATCGATACGGTCACCGGGACGCAGCGCGCTCCCCACGGCGTGCTCCGGGGTGACAGGGATCGTGATCGACCGGGCGGAGGCGCCGGCCGCTTCGGGGGCGAGCCATCCGGCCGGGATGAGCTCGCCGGCCCTGACCGCGCGCGTGACGACATCCCCCTCGAGGTCCCTGGCAGCTCCCACATACGCCCCCCTGAGATCGTCCGGCAGGCGCACCTCCGCGACCCTCAGGTCCCCGCGGGTCAACGCGTGGTCGGTGGGCAGATCGCGCGTCGCCGCCCACATCTCGTGGGTCGTCTTTCCGGTGCTCAGCAGGCGGTGGCCGAGCAGGAAGGACAGCGAGAAGAGGAGCAACCCGAGAAGGGTCCGGGCGTTGATCCAGGTCGGCCGCGTCAGCGTCGCGGCGTGGGGAACGTCCATGATCGCTCCGACCTCCGATCGGTTAACGGCGACGAGCTCGCTCAAACACGCGTAAACGTCCGCTATCCATGGATTGGCTGGAATCGGGTGATATCGTGAAGGCATGTCTCGCGCCGCCAAGGGATCCGGCGACTCGACCCGGCCGTCGTCCACCGTCGAGCCCCGCTTCATGACGCTGGAGGAGGTCGCCGTCTATCTCGCGGTCAGTGTTCCGCAGGCATACGCGCTCGTCCGCTCCGGCGAGCTTCCGGCGATAAAGATCGGCGGGCGCGGCGTGTGGAGGATCGACCGGCAACAGCTCGATGCCTACATCGATCGGCTCCACCGGGAGACCAAGAGCTGGGCTAAGGCCCATCCGCTGAATCCTCGCCCGTCGCGCTGATAGCGGTGGCGGCGCGGATCGCGCCATGAGCGATCACGGCTTCGCCGCTGCGGGTGACCACCGCCACGTGGTCGCTCGTGGCGCGCACCAGTCTGCCCGCCAGCGTCGTTTCGACCGTCTTGACCTGCACAGATGCTCCGGCCCGGCACCACGAGCGCAGGACCTCGAGGAGAGATCGGGGCTCCAGCCCGGGCGGTGCGTCGCCGTCGTCGGCCACTGCCACCGCAGCGCGGAACGGCACCAGCGTTCCCCCGCGCGGGCCGACCCGAAAGTGATCGGGCCCTAGTGAGTAGATGTGAAGCAACGCTCCGCCGAGGTGCACTCGGCCCCCACGCACGCGGAATACGTCGGCCAGAGCCCGGTCCTGCAGGAAGCTGAAGGCAAGGTCGCTCGCGGCTTCGTCCTCGGCGCGGGCGACCGCCGCGTCGAACGACGCGTCGAGCGAGACGAACAGCCCATCGAACCCGTAGCCCGCCACTTCTCACCCACCCAACCGCTCCCAAGACCCGGCCCATCGTGGCACGACGTGTGGCGCACAGGCAAGGAAAATGTTTCGCGCTCTCGTTGACAGAAAGGGGCAAACACGCGTGAATGTGGTTCACAAGACGCACTACGGGTCAAGCGGAAGGACATCGGCGCCATGCTCGAAGCGACGCTGGGAGGCCTGCTGGAACGTCTCGCCCTGGGTGCCGCGATCAGCAGCTCGGCGGCCTGCCTCGGGATCGCCGTGCGGCGAGGCCGCCGGCCATCGGTTGCTCCCGGCGCCGCGGTGGCCCGCGCCACGCGTGGCCGCCATCGGATCGCCGTGGCCGCCGCGCGACGAGGCGCGCGGCGCGTCATGCGCGTCGCAGCCGGACGCGGACTGCCTCTCCTCGGATTCCTGATGGCGTTGCCTCCTGCCGGAGCTAGAGAGCGTGCGCCGGTACCCCCCGCCCGGCGCCGCCTCGCTCCGGTTGCGCCTTGGTCCCAGTCGAGCGGGTTCTCTCCTCCTCACCCGCTCGACAGGACCGGGGCTGAACCGTCGGGAGGCGGGGCGAGGCCGGCTCCGATCCCGGCGCGCCGGGGCGCGGGACCGGGCGCCGGCGTTCAGCCTCCGTGGGAGCGCCCTCATCCTGCGATCCACCCGGAGCGGCGAGAGGCTCCCGAGTACCCGCTCTTCCCGCGGATCGCTCGAGATCCGGACCGGACCCGAGCAGAAGAGCGAGCGGACCGTCTGACCGCGATGGGCCGCCACCCGGCAGGTACCGGGCTCTCACCCGCGCGCACGCTGCATACCGGCGCCCCTCGCCCGGACACGGCCGGCGCTCCTCCTTCGCTCCGGCATGCAACCCATTACGTGGTTCGCAGGGGGGACAGCTTGTGGACGATCGCCGCGCGCGCTCTCGGCTCCGACGACCCCACGCGCGTCGTGCGCTACTGGCCCGTGCTGTTCCGGTCGAACCGGGATTCGCTGGGTCCCGACCCCCACCTCATCTTTCCCGGTCAGGTGCTACGACTGCCCCGACGCGATTAGCGCGACCGGTCTCCTGGGAGGGCGTGCATGACGGTACCCGGGAGCGCGGCCCAGACCGGCTGCGCCCTCTCAGGACCCACCGACCCCGGCCCTTGCAGAGGCCGGGGATGATCCCGGCACGCATGGTTCGGCTGGTCGTGGGAGCTACCGCCGTCGGAGCGTTGCTGTGGGCCCTCGTCCCTCCCCCCGATGCCGAGACCCCCGCACCCGCGTCGCCCTCGGAGTCGGTTCGCTCGTCCACCCCCTCCGAGGCACCGTCTCAATGGGGCCGGCCCGCGCCCTCCGAGCTCGCGGCACAGCCCCCCGAGGCGGGAGCGAGACCCCACGGCCGACGTGCTCCGGTGGGTTACGCGATCGCGGTTCCCGAGCTCCAGGGCCTACCGCCCGACGCGTCGCCCGGCACCCACCTCGAGGTATGGGTGGCGTGGGACCCGCCGGTGACCGACCAGCCCCGGATCCAGCGCCTGCTGCCGGATGTTGTCTTGCAGAGGATCGTTGCCCCGACGACACCCGGGGCACCCCCGGTCGCCCTGCTGCTGGTGCCGCGCAAGAGCATGACCGACCTGTTGTGGGGGGACCGATATGGCGCGCTCAGCGTCACCGTCCCCTAGGAAAGGGTTCCGGCCGGGGCGGAACGGGCCAGCCGGGCGCGGAGAAGCCGCCCGAAGGCGGCTTCTCGTTTGAAAGATCCCGGCGGCGACCTACTCTCCCACCCAGTCTCCCAGGCAGTACCATCGGCGCTGGAGGGCTTAACTTCTGGGTTCGGAATGGGACCAGGTGTGACCCCTCCGCTATAGCCACCGGAAACTTGCCACAACCCCCGTCGGCTGCGCCGGCCGGGAGCTGCGAGTTCCTATTCGATTGTCAAAGCCGTTCAGGACGAACCTTGAACGCTCCAGAGCGAGCGCGAGCAAAACCAAGTCCTCGGCCTATTAGTACCGGTCGGCTGAACACATTGCTGTGCTTACACCTCCGGCCTATCAACCTTGTCGTCTAGCAAGGGGCCTTACCCGGTTACCCGGTGGGAGATCTCATCTTGAAGTCGGCTTCGCACTTAGATGCTTTCAGCGCTTATCCGATCCGCACGTAGCTAAACAGCGTGCCCTTGGCAAGACAACTGTCACACTAGAGGTGCGTCCGTCCCGGTCCTCTCGTACTAGGGACAGCTCTTCTCAAATCTCCTACGCCCGCGGAGGATAGGGACCGAACTGTCTCACGCATGTTGTTCTCACGTTTCCGTGAGCACTGACTATGTCTTCACCCTCTTTCGAGGGGCCGGCGTGTTATGGGCTTCCTAGATTTGTCTTTCGACAGAGAGGCCCATCTCCTCGTCGGCTGGTGACGAGGAAGTCGATACAGGGACACATGCCACCGTCACTCGTTGAGCGTTAGGTGTTTCGCATGGTCTTCCCTCGGCGTTGCCCTTCTCACGTTCGGAGAGTGAGTGAGGGTTTCGCCGATATAAGCCGGTGAGCACCCACAGATTGCTCCGTGGGGACGCCAGATTGACGTTCTAAACCCAGCTCGCGTGCCGCTTTAATGGGCGAACAGCCCAACCCTTGGGACCTGCTCCAGCCCCAGGATGCGACGCACGGACATTCCACTGTTTCCAGTGGCGCAGACTATCCCTTCATCCAACCTTTCCCCAGGTTGGAGCTCGGCGTCTCATGGCGTCCATAGATTTGGAGCCTCTTACTCCGAAGATCACCATGTCAGGCGCTTGCCTTCAGTCGTTACGGGGTCAAAGAAGCTTGTAGGCCATCTCCGGGATCACATGCGGTCTCAGAATCTCGCAAAACGCTGAGAACTGGCCGCTTGGGATGTAGATCCGCGGTTTGCCTGCTGCGAAGTGCGTCACCGTTGCTATACCGAAACGTTCTTCGACACAGGACTTCAGTAGGTCGACGTCCGTCGATGCTGTACGCGTTGGTATTGAGATAGCCGCTGCGGCAATCGCCACGACGGCCACCGTCATCCATGTACCAAACAGCAAGAGACAAAGACGAGGTGACGAAGTCGTCGATGCTTGGAGAGATTCGCTTCACCGAACCATCCGGGTAGAAAATCGAGTGGAGAGTGTCCAGAATCGGAGTCGAGCACGTCGCGAAGCGATAGTTCTGATGAATCTGAAGTGTCCGACGGTCGCGACGCTGGACGCGTCGTGGTTCCGACGGGGAGAGCTCCGCGAGCTCTCTGAACTTCCATTCAACGAACGCTCGCTGCACCCAGCTGTGGTCGATCCTCAGCCGCGTGTGCCGTCCATTCCGCTCCAGACACCCATCCCCCAGAATGGTGCCGATCACGATCTCCATACATCTTCGACTCAGCCTGCAAGTTTCTCGACTTCCCACGAGATTGCCCTTCGGTCGCGACTACGTCTGAACGTAGCTGCTGGGTATGACAGAAACCGAGAGGGTTTCCCCGTTATTAGCCGAGTGTTGTTCAGGTAGTTGCCTACCTGACGGCCCTGATATCTGAGCCGACATCGAGGTGCCAAACCGTTCCGTCGATATGGACTCTTGGGAACGATCAGCCTGTTATCCCTAGGGTACCTTTTAGCCGATGAGCGACGGCCCTACCACGAGGAGCCGCCGGATCACTATCTCCTACTTTCGTA
>JBHENN010000040.1:0-13020 GCA_046262015.1 Actinomycetota bacterium
GTGCTGCGGTGAGTTCCGGGCGAGACGGCCGCATGCTCGTCGAGGAGATGCGCTCACAGTTCGCGTTCCTCGACCGCATCCCAGACATCAGCGCGATGACCAGCTACGCCTACTGGCTGCATCAGTGGTCGGTCATCGAACCGTCGGCCGGACGTGAGGCGGTCGCATGGTACGAGCGGGCGCTCGACCTCGACCCCTTCAATCCCGCCCTGCGGACCCAGCTCGCCGAGGCCCATCTCCTGGCAGGCAGGCCTGAGGAGGCCAAGGCGGTGCTCGATCCCGTCATCGGGTTCATAGAGCGGCACGGCGTCGAGTTCGGCAAGGAGCACCCCAGCCTGTGGGCGACGCGCGCCCTCGCGCACCACGCCCTTGGAGAGGCGACCGCGGCTCGAGCAGCGTTGGCGGACGCTTTCGCACGCTCCGGTCTGCAGCTCGAGTGTCATGTGAACGTCGCGTCGCACGTGATCGATCCCGAGGGCCGCGCTGCCGCGGCGCGGCGCCGCGTGAACCTGATAAGCCTCCCGTTCCAGTGCTCGCGCGCCATGCTGGCGCTACTTCCGGACGGCGCGCGGCCCGGCTAGCTCGGCTCCGGATCCGCGCTTTCCCGGGCAGGCTCGGGGGCAACCTGCTTGCGGCTCGCGATGTCCTCCGCCCGCTTCCGTTCAACGCCGCGGATCGGCTCGAAATAGCGCTTTCCCACGAGGTCCTCGGGCAGGAAACCTTGGTCGACGTAGCCCCCATAGGCGTGGGCGTACTTGTAGCCCTTGCCCGCTCCGGTCGATCGCGATGCGGACGAGTGCGCGTCGCGTGCATGCGCCGGAACCGGCAGCGGCCCGGACGCCGCAACCTCTTCGTCGGCGCGCCAGATCGCAGCCGCCGACGCGTTCGACTTCGGCGCGAGCGCGAGGTACACGGCCGCCTGCGCGAGGTTCAGCTTGGCTTCGGGAAGCCCCACGAACTCGAGCGCGTGATGAGCGGCGACGGCAACCTGGAGTGCGACGGGGTCGGCGTTGCCGACGTCCTCCGAGGCGAAGATCGCCATGCGGCGGGCGATGAAGCGCGGGTCCTCGCCGGCCTCCAGCATCCTCGCCAGCCAGTAGACCGCGGCGTCGGGGTCCGACCCGCGCATCGACTTGATGAACACCGAGATGACGTCGTAGTGCCAGTCTCCCGACTTGTCGTACGGGAGTGCCCGGCGCTGCAGGGCCTCTTCGGCAGCGGCCAGATCGATGTGTCCGGCGACCGAGGACGCAGCCATCGATGCGGCCGCCTCCAGCGCATTGAGCCCCGCGCGGGCGTCGCCTCCGCTGCCCGCGGCGATGTGGACCAGAGCATCGTCGTCGGCCTCCACCTGCATGCGTCCCAGACCCCGCTCCGCGTCGGCCAGTGCGCGCTCGAGCAGCGCGTGGATCTCGGGTTCGGTCAGCGCTTCCAGTCGGAACAGCAAGCTGCGCGACATCAGCGGCGAGTTGACCTCGAACGACGGGTTCTCGGTCGTCGCCCCCACCAGCACCACCCACCCGTTCTCCACCGCCGGCAACAGCGCATCCTGCTGGGCCTTGTTGAACCGGTGGATCTCGTCCAGGAACAGCACGGTGCGCGTGCCCACCTGGCCGAGCCGGTCCTTCGCGGCCTCGATCGCCTTGCGCACGTCGGCGACGCCCGCGGTCACCGCCGACATCGGCTCGAAGTGCGCGCTGGTCGTCTGCGCGATCACGTGGGCGATAGTGGTCTTGCCGCTTCCCGGTGGTCCCCACAGGATGATCGACGACAGATCGCCCGACTCGATCAGGGTTCTCAGGGCGCGGCCTTCCCCGAGGATCCGTCGTTGCCCCACGATCTCGTCGAGGGTCTGCGGCCGCATGCGCGCGGCGAGGGGCGCGTAGTCGCCGAAGCGGTCCTCGAGCGAGCTCTCGAATAGATCCACCGCGTCGGGTGCCTAGCTCTCCGCGTCCGGTCCGGGCGGCGGGGCGGTGGACCTCAGATGGAGCAGCGCGAGCTGGTCGTCGTCGACCGGCGCGGGCGCGCCGGTGAGCGGGTCGAACGCGGTCTGGGTCTTGGGGAAGGCGATCACCTCGCGGATGTTGGACTCGCCCGCGGCGAGGGCGACGATGCGGTCGATCCCCGGGGCGATCCCGCCGTGCGGAGGGACGCCGTAGCGGAACGCCTCCAGGAGGAAGCCGAACTTCTCCTGAGCGTCTTCGTCGGACATCCCCAGCGCCCGGAAGACGCGGCGCTGGAGGTCGGCGTCGTGGATCCGGATGCTGCCGCTCGCCAGCTCCCAGCCGTTCAACGTGATGTCGTAGGACTTCGATACGACCTTGGCGGGGTCGGTCTCGAAGTACCGGGCGGTCTCCTCGACGACCCCGGTGAAGGGATGGTGGATGAAGTCCCACCGTTGCTCTTGCTCGTCCCAGTCGAACCACGGAAAGTCCACGATCCACACGAACCGCCACGCCTCGGGGTCCGCGGGGTCGATCTGGGGCACGAGGCCGAAGCGAGCCGCGAGCCGGTTCCTCAGCGCCCCGAGGACCTTGTGGACGATGGAAACGCGCGCGTCGGCCACGACGAGGATGAGGTCGCCCTCCGACGCCCCGGTCGTCTTGACCAGCGCGCTGCGTTCTGCCTCGGAGAAGAACTTGTCCACCGGCGACCGTAGGCCGTCGGCCTCGACCGCGGCCCAGACGAGCCCTCCCGCGCCGAGTGCTTTCGCATCGTCCACCACGCCGTCGAGGTCCTTCCTCGCGAGCCCCCCTTGACCGGGCACCACTAGGGCCTTGACCGCGCCGCCGGCATCGAGCGCCGAACGGAACACCTTCACTCCGGTGGATGCGAACACCTCGGCGAGATCCACCAGCTCCAGGCCGAAGCGGAGGTCGGGTTTGTCGGTCCCGAAACGGCCCATCGAATCCTGATAGGTCAGCCGGGTGAAGTCTTCGAGCTCGACGCCGAGCGCCTCGCGCCAGACGGACTTGAACATGCGCTCGGTGACGTCGAGCACGTCCTCCACCTCGACGAACGACATCTCGAGATCGAGTTGCGTGAACTCCGGTTGACGGTCGGCGCGCAGGTCCTCGTCGCGGAAGCAGCGAACTATCTGGTAGTAGCGGTCGAGGCCCGCGACCATGAAGAGCTGCTTGAAGATCTGAGGCGACTGCGGCAGGGCGTAGAAGCCACCGGGGTGGACCCGCGAGGGGACGAGGTAGTCACGCGCGCCTTCCGGTGTGGCCCGCGTCATCATGGGCGTCTCGACCTCGAGGAAGCCCTCGGCATCGAAGAACCTCCGGATCGCTGCCACGATCGCGTGCCTCAGCTTGAGATTGCGCTGCATCCGCTCGCGCCTCAGGTCGATGTAGCGGTGCTTGAGACGCAGCATCTCGTCCACCTCGTGGTGCCCGTCGACCTGGAACGGCGGTGTCTCCGCCGCGGACAGGACCTCGACCGCGGTGGCCGCGACCTCGATCTCACCGGTAGCGAGCTTCGAGTTGACCGTCCCCTCTTTGCGGGCGCGCACCTCGCCTTGCACCCGGATGCAGAACTCCCCGCGGAGGTCCTGTGCGGTCTGGTGTGCCACTTGCGACACTCCCGGGTTGAACACCACCTGCACCAGCCCGCTGGTGTCGCGCAGATCGACGAACGTCACGCCCCCGTGGTCCCGGCGCGTGTGGACCCACCCGCAGAGAACGACCTGCACGCCGGCGTGGGTCGCGTGCAGCTCGCCGCACCGGTGCGAGCGCATCACGGCCGCACCAGGGCCTCGACCTCGGCCGCGGCAACGGTGCGCTGCGCGCCGCTTTCCAGGTCCTTCACGGTGGCCTCACCGCGCGCCACCTCCTGGTCGCCGAGGATGATCGCGAAGCGGGCGCCGGAGCGAGCGGCATCCTTCATCTGTCCCTTCATGCTGCGTCCCGCGAGGTCGAGGTCGGTAGCGACCCCGGCGCGCCGCAGGTCCGTCGCGAGGCGAAGGGCGGGGCGGCCGGCACCGTCGCCGAGCGCCACGACGTAGGCACGGATCGTGGGCGGCTCGTACGGCTTGCCCTGCTCCAGCGCCAGCAGGATCCGGTCGATGCCCGGGGCGATCCCGATCCCGGGCAGGCGTGGACCCCCGAGCGTCTCGGAGAGCCCGTCGTACCGGCCGCCACCGCCGACCGCGTTCTGGCTGCCGAGACCTCCGGCGACCCATTCGAAGGTTGTGCGGGTGTAGTAATCGAGTCCTCGGACGAGGCGCGGCTCCAGCGTGAACGCGACGTCGAGGTCGCTCAGCAACCCCTGGACCTCGTCGAAGTGATCGCGACAAGCCGGGCACAGATGGTCCGCGATGCTCGGCGCGCCGGCCATCACCGCAACGGTAGCGGGCTCCTTGGAGTCGAACGTCCGCAGGGGGTTGCTCTCGACCCGGTCCCGGTCTGGCGCGGCGAGGTCGGCGCGTCTATCGGTAAGGAACCCGGCAAGGATCTCGAGGTAGCGGCTGCGGCACGACGGATCGACGTGACCTATCGAATTCAGAAGCAGGGTGGCGTCCACACCTGCAGCCCGGTAGAACCGGACGCCGAGCTCGATCACTTCGGCGTCCACCAGCGGGGCCTCGGACCCGATCGCCTCGATGCCGACCTGGAAGAACTGCCGGTACCGGCCCTTCTGGGGGCGCTCTTGCCGGAACATCGGCCCCGCGTACGAGACCTTGACCGGTAGACGACCACGCTCGAGACCGTGTTCGAGCACCGCCCGCATGACCGGCGCCGTGCCCTCCGGTCGGAGTGTCAGCGATCGTCCACCGAGGTCGGTGAACGTGTACATCTGCTTGGTGACGACCTCGCTGGTCTCCCCCACCCCGCGCTCGAACAGCTCGGTTGCCTCGAACACCGGAGTGTCGATCGGAGCGTAGCCCGCGGCGGTGAAGATCTCGTCCGCGAGGTTGACGACGCGGCGCCAGCGCCACGATTGCGGCGGCAGCAGGTCGCGTGTGCCGCGCGGCGCGCGCAGCTCGGTCGAGGCTTCGGTCATCGACCTATCCTATGAGGGGGCCCGACCCTCCTCTAGAAGCGCTTGTCGGAGTCGAGCAGTATCGTCACCGGTCCGTCGTTGACGAGCTCGACCTGCATCATCGCTCCGAACTCGCCGGTCGCGCAGCGGATCCCGAGCTTCTCGAGCTCGACCGCCACCTGCTCGTAGGCTTGCTCGGCCTCTTCGCCGGTAGCCGCGCGCACGAACGATGGGCGACGCCCTTTGCGGGCATCGCCGTAGAGGGTGAACTGCGACACGACCAATGCTTCGCCGCCGAGGTCGAGCAGCGAACGGTTCATCTTGCCGACGTCGTCGGTGAAGATCCTCAGGTTGGCCACCTTGTCGGCGAGCCACGCTGCCTCGGCGGCGCCGTCACCGGGGGCGACACCCACGAGGACGACCGCCCCCGGCCCGATCTGTCCCACGACGCGGTCTCCGACCGTCACGCGCGCGCCGGTGGTGCGTTGCACCACCGCTCTCACCGGATCAAAGGCAGCACGCGCACGAGTATGTCCCGTGCTAGGGGCGCCGCCACCTGCCCTCCGATGCCGCCGTACTCGGCCACGACCGCGACCGCGACGCGCGGGTTCTCGGCGGGGGCGAAGCAGATGAACCACGCGTGGTTCTTGCGCTCGCCGGCCACGTCGACCTCGGCCGTGCCCGTCTTGCCGGCAACGCGCAGCCCGGAGATGCGCGCCGCTTGCCCGGTGCCTCCGACGACCACGCCTTCCATCAGGTCGGTCATCGTCCGCGCCGTCCGACGCGACACGACCCGCCGGGCCTCGCGAGGCTCGCTCCGCACGATCCGCGGTTCGATGCGAACCCCGTCGTTCGCCACGGTGGCCGCGACCGTCGCCATCTGAAGCGGCGTCGCTAGGACCTGCGCTTGTCCGATCGACCCCCACATGAGGTCGCCCTCGTCCTCGGGCGACGGGAACGACGAGGTCGCCGCGTCGAGCGGCAAAGCCGGAGGCTCGTTGAAGCCGAACGCCTCCGCATACCTCGTCAGCCGCTTGCCCCCGAGGTCGAGCGCGACCTGGGCGAAGGCGGTGTTGACGCTGTTCTGGACCGCGCTTGCGAAGTCGAGAGACGAAAAGCTCCCTGATTCGAAGTTGCGGACACCGCGGAACTCGGCCGGACCGGCCAGCTGCGTGGACGGCGTAACGACTCCCGTCTCCAGCGCCGCGGTAGCCGTCACGACCTTCATCGCGGAGCCGGGAGGGTAGGCCCCGGAGACCGCCCGGTTGAAGGGTTCGATCCCGGCGACCCCGACGTAACCGGCCGGGTTGAACGGCGACGAGGACACGACCGCGAGGAGGTGGCCCGAACGAGGGTCCATCACCACCGCTCCACCGACGGTCGCGCCGTAGGCGGCCTCGGCGGCACGCTGTACGTCCAGGTCCAGGGTCGTCCTTACGGCGGCCGTCCTCCGCCCCGGACGGCGCCCGACGACCTCGACCACTTCGCCGGCCGCATCGACCACCTCGAGGCGCCGGCGGGGCACGCCCGCGAGCCGCTCCTCCAACCCGGCTTCCAGTCCCGAACCCCCGACGAGGTCGCCCCGTCGCCGGCCTTCGGGGGCTTCGGCGGCCGCCGCCTTGGACAGGGGCTCGATGTGGCCCACGGTGGTACCGGCGACCGCCGCCTGGGGATAGGTGCGGGTTTCGGCGGCGCCACGCGCCAGGGGACGGCCCTTCCGATCGAGGATCGCGGCCCGCCGGGGCCACCGATAACCGACGCGGAAACCGGCGGCGCCGTCGATGCCCGGCCACAGCAGGGCCTCGTCCCAGTCCACGACCCACTCCCCCGCCCCGGCGTCGAACTCGAGATCGAAGGTTCCCTGAAGGGCGACCTCACCCGCGGCCGCGGCCGACCGGAAGACGATCTCGTAGGTCACCGGGACCCGGGCCGGCTCGGTCTCGGCGTCGGGACCGGGAAGGTCGTCGGGCTGGTCGACCGCGGCCGTGCGCTCGACGCGTAGATCTTCGATCTGGCCCCGGTCCTCGTGCTCGGCGAGCAGATCAGCGAGCGCCGCCGCGTCCCAGTCGTCCCGCTCCTCGGGTGCGAGCAGACCGGCCATCGCGGCGGTATCCCCCTTTGACCATGCGCCGATGAACGCGTCGGCGGCGTCGGCGGCAGACGGGTCGGTGGGCGACGCTGTGCAGCCCGCGGCGGCCAGCCCGGCGACGAGCAGCACGAGGACGCGCCTCGGACGGAGGCGCCCGAACGGGGGCACGTACCGCGCCCTAGATGCTCGCGGTCGAGGGTACGACGCGGTAGACGTCGAACACGGAGTCGACCCGGCGCACGCTCTGGATCACATGTTCCAGATGGGCGGCGTCGGCGAGCTCGAAGGTGAAGGTCAGCGTCGCGATCCCATCGCGACCCGACCGGGTGCTCGACGAGACGATGTGGATCCCTTGATCGGACATCGCCGTGGTGACGTCGCGCAGGAGCCTGCGCCGGTCGAGTGCCTCGATCTGCACTCCGACCATGAAGACCCCTTGCTGGCGGCTGTCCCACCACACCTTCGTCATCCGTTCCTGCTGGCCCGTCGCGAGCACCTTGGCGTTGGGGCAGTCCTCGCGGTGGACCGACACGCCCCGGCCGCGCGTGAGGAAGCCGACGATGGGGTCGCCCGGCACGGGAGTGCAACAGCGAGCCAACCGCACCAGGAGGTCGTCGAAGCCCTCGACGATCACACCCTTGCCCCGCGCCTTGCGAGGCGTTCGCCGTCGCGGGGCCGTCGTTTCGACCTGGTCTTCGGCCTCGGGCTCCGACATGCGGATGACGCGCGTGCCTACCGACTGGGGAGACAGGTGACCCTCCCCGACCGCGACGTACATCGAGTCGAGATCCGGGTACTTGAGCTCTTCGGCCACCCGGTGCAGCAGATCGCTCTTCGCGATGCGGTCGACCGGGAGGCCTTGCTTACGGAGCGCCGTCAGTAGGCTCTCACGCCCCTGCGCGAGAGCGTCCTCACGTCGTTCGCGCGTGAACCACTGCCGGATCTTGTTACGCGCGCGGGGCGACTGCACGATATGCAGCCAGTCGCGCGATGGCGAGGTGTTGCCCTTAGCGGTGATGATCTCGACGCTGTCGCCAGACGTGAGCTGGTGGCCCAGCGCGACCAGCCGTCCGTTCACGCGCGCTCCCACCGTGCTGTGCCCGACCTCGGTGTCGATCGCATAGGCGAAGTCGAGAGGCGTGGCCTGTCGCGGAAGGGCGATGACGTCCCCCTTGGGGGTGAAGACGAAGATCTCGTCGGAGTAGAGGTCGATCCTGAGCGACTCCATGAAGTCCTTCGGATCGGCCGAATCCCGCTGCCAGTCGACGAACCGTTGGAGCCACGCGATCTCTTCCTCCGTCGCCTTCCCCCCGCGGCGTTCCTTGTAGAGCCAGTGAGCCGCGATGCCGATCTCGGCAGCACGGTGCATCTCCGGGGTCCTGATCTGGATCTCGAGGGGCCGTCCGGTCTCGCCGATCACGGTGGTGTGAAGCGACTGATACATGTTGAACTTCGGGGTCGCGATGTAATCCTTGAAGCGGCCCGGCACCGGTGTGAACAAGGTATGGAGGGCGCCGAGCGCGGCGTAGCAATCGCGCACCGACCCGCACACAACGCGCACGGCTACCAGATCGAAGATGTCGTCGAACTGCTTGCCCCGGACGACGATCTTCTGGTACACGGAATAGAGGTGCTTGGGACGTCCGGAGATGTCCGCTTTGATCTTCACCTCTCGTAGCTTGGTCTGGATCTTCTCTATCGCGTCCTCGATGAGCTTCTCGCGCTCCGGCTCGCGCTGCTCTACGAGCGCGGCGATCTCCTCGTAACGCTTCGGGTGCATGGCCTGGAAGGCAAGCTCCTCGAGCTCGTACTTGATCCTGGACATCCCGACCCGGTGCGCGAGGGGGGCGAAGATCTCGAGGGTCTCGCGCGCTATGACCTGGCGCTTGTCCGGAGGCAAGGGAGCGAGCGTGCGCATGTTGTGCAGCCGGTCGGCGATCTTGATGAGCAGCACCCGCCAATCGCGGGCGGTCGCCAGGATCATCTTGCGGAGGTTCTCGGCGCGGGTCTGCTCCGGAGAGCGATAACGGATCCTTGCGATCTTGGTGACGCCGTCGATCAGGGCGGCAACCTCGAACCCCATCTGGGTCTCGACCTCGGCCAAGGTCAGTTCGGTGTCCTCCACCGCGTCGTGAAGGAGCGCGGCGGCGATCGTTGACTCGTCCAGACCCAGCTCCGCGAGGATCAGAGCGACGCCCACCGGGTGGGTGATGAAGGGATCGCCCGTCTTGCGGACCTGGCCGCGGTGAGCCCCTTCGGCGATGGAATAGGCGCGTTCGACTAGCTTGGTGTCGGTCTTGGGCCGGGACGCGCGCATCTCGCGGATGAGGTGGTCCAGCGAGCCCGTCTGCTTCGGGGAACGAACGCGCTTCAGGACCCCCTTGACGCCTCGCCCCGCGCCTTCCGCCGCGGGAGCTTCGGGGGCCTTGGCGCGTTCCGCGTTCGAGGCCATGACCCATTGTAGGTACGGATCGATAGCCGGAACGGCCATCCGGGGTCAGTACGAGATGAGGTTCACATACGGGTACCCCTCGATCGCCCGACGGCCCTCCAGGAACGTGAGCTCCATCAGGGTCGCGATCGCGGCGACGCGGCCGCCACAGCTCTCGACCAGCGACGCGGTGGCGCGGGCCGTGCCGCCCGTGGCGAGCACGTCGTCGACGATCAGGACCTCCTCGCCCGGCGCGATCGCGTCCTTGTGGATCTCGAGACGGTCGGCCCCGTACTCGAGCTGGTACTCCATCGCTTCGACGTGCCATGGAAGCTTGCCCTTCTTGCGGACCGGAACCAGGCCGGCTCGCTCACGGTACGCGAGCGGTGCCGCGATCATGAATCCGCGCGCCTCGATGCCCAGCACCTTGTCGATCTTCCCGGACGTGGGCACCGCCGCGGCCAGGGCCTCGATCGTGTAGACGAACGCGCGCGCGTCTCCCAACAGCGGGGTGATGTCCTTGAAGACGACGCCGGGCTTGGGGAAGTCGGGAACGTCCCGGACGAGGTCCTTGAGCCATCCGTGGTCCGGCGCGCCGGGAGCCTCCAAGACCTAGCGACGTCTCCGGCGCTTGGCTTTCTTCGAGCCGGCCCGGGTGCGCACCGGGGTCGACGGGCGGCCCGGAGCGCGCGCCGGACTCCCCGCGAGCGACGGCGTGCGCTCGGAGGTGCCGTCGGTCGTGACGGGAGCCGGAGCGGCCGGAGCGGGAGCGGCCACAGGAGCCGGTTGATCGGCCCGAGCCGCCTCACGCCGCGCCTTGTCACGCGCCTCGCGGTAACGGGGCTCGCGCTCCTTCATCATCGCCAGGATCGGGGTCGCGAAGAAGATCGACGAGTAGGTACCGGCGAGAAGACCGACGAACAGCGCCAGGGCGAGGTCCTCGAGGGTGGTCGCCCCCAGCAGGCCCGCCCCCACGAACAACAGCGCGGCCACGGGCAACAGCGTGGCGAGAGAGGTGTTCAAGGAGCGCATGAACACCTCGTTCATCGCGAGGTTGGCCGAGTCGTGATACGTCATCCGGCCGGTGGCCGCGAACGCGGCGGTGTTCTCCTCGAGCTTGTCGAACACCACGACCGTGTCGTACAGCGAGTAACCCAGGATGGTCAGGATCGCGATGATCGTCGAGGGGGTGACCTCGAAGCCCACGATCGAGTACACGCCGGCGGTGATGAGGAGGTCGTGGACCAGCGCCGCGACGGCGGCGATCGCCATCTTCCACTCGAACCGCCACGAGATGAAGGCTACGACCGTGACCAGGAAGAAGATCAGAGCGCGTACCGCCTTGTCGGTTATCTCCGCGCCCCACTTGCTGCCGATGCGCGAGCTGTCGGTCGCGGCCAGAGGCGCGTCGACGGCCCGAGCCACGGCGGACACCACCTCCGCTTGCTCGTCCGGGTCGGCGATCTCCTTGGTCTGAACGAGCACGCTGCGATCCCCTGCCTCGGTCGAAGTGACCTGGATCTGGGCGTTGGCCTCGAAGCGATCGAGCGCATCGACGATGGCCGCGGTGATCTCCTGAGTGCTCGCGTCTCCCAGCGATCCGTCGTCCGGTACCGGGCTCTTGATGGACACGCCCCCCTCGAACTCGATGCCGTATGCGAGCCCTCGGGTCGACAGGGACGCGATGCTGGCCACCAGGGCCACCGCCGAGATGGCGAACCAGACCTTCTTCTTGCCGAGGAAGTCGACCTTCGTTTCGCCCTGGTAGAGACGGTGCAGACGCCCCTTCACGACTCGACCCCGAGAGCGCCGCGCATCCCGATGAAGCGTCCCTCCCCGAACAGGCGCGTGCGTGCCAGCAGGGCGACCGCGTTGCGCGTGAAGAAGTACGCGATCAGGACGTCGGCGATCGTCGCCAAGCCGAGGGTCAGGGCGAAGCCTTTGACCGAACCGACCGCGAGGAAGAACAAGATCACGGCGGCGGACCCGGTGACGAAGTCGGCTACGAGGATCGTTTTGAAGGCACGCACCATGCCACGCTCGACCGCGGACCGCATGCTCTTACCGGCTCTGACCTCGTCCTTCAGGCGCTCGAAGGACACGATGTAGGAATCCGCGGTTACGCCGACCGAGACGATGACCCCGGCGACGCCGGCGAGGGTGAGCGCGAGCCCCGCGGTCTCCCCCAACACCGCCATGATCGCGTAGATGATCGCGGTGAACAGCGCCAGTCCCACCCACACCACCAGTCCGAGGGCCCGGTAGTACACGAGCATGTAGAGCATCACCAGCCCGAGACCGAGCACGCCCGCGAGGATGCCGGCCTCGAGCGACTCCTGGCCCAGGGTCGGTGACACCTTCTGGACCTCCGATTGCTCGAGGGTGAGCGGCAGCGCGCCCGTGGTCAACACGAGGGCCAGGCTCTGCGCCTCCTCCTTGTCCCCGATGTCGATCTGCGTCTGGCCGCCCGGGATGCCCTCGCCGCACACCACGCCTCCCTCGGCGCCGGCTTCTTGCGGGCTTCGCATCCCCGCGGCGGACTCGACCCGCCCGTCCAGGACGATCGCGACCTGGCTCTTGATCTGCTCGCCTTCGTCGCGCAAGCATGCGAGCTCGCCGGTGAACTCCGCCCACTGGTCGGCCCCGGCGTCGCTCATGGCGATCGACACCGACCACGCGCCGGTCTGGGGATCGACGACCGCCTCGGCGCGGTCGACGACCTCTCCCGTCAGCACCGCCGGCTTGAGCCGGTAGAGGACCCCCTCCTCGGCCGGGTCGGCGGACGGATACACGACCTCTTCACGCGCGACCTCGTCGCTGACGTCCTCGGTCACCTCGGGACGCTTCTTGCTCCCGGGCGGCGCGGTGATGCGTTGTTCGACCTGGCGGAAGGTGAGCTGCGCGGTGGTGCCTATGACCTCGAGGGCTTTCTCCTCGTCCTCGACGCCGGGGAGCTGTATCAGGATGTTGCGGTCCCCTGCGACCGCCACCTCCGGCTCGGCTACGCCCAGGCTGTTGATGCGCCGCTCGATGATGTTCTTGGTCTCCTCGAGCACGTCCGAGTCGACCCTCTCGTTCAGCGCCGTGAGGGTCACGCTGATCCCGCCTTTGAGGTCGAGTCCGAGCCGCGGGCTCCAGCGGGCCGCCACGACGGCCGCGAGGCTGCCGAAACCGATCAGCAGCGAGAGGCCGAGATAGAGACCGGCGCGGCTCCTCCGGCCGCGCTTGCTCACGCCGGTCCTTCCCCGAGCGCCTCTCCCGAGGCCTCCGCGTCCGAGGGCTCCTCGTCGTGAGTGACCTTACGGGCGATCGCGCTCTTCACCAGGCGCACCTTCGTGCCGGGCGAGACCTCGAGCTCGATCTCGTCGTCGCGCAAGGCGGCCACGGTCCCGTACAGCCCTCCGATCGTCACCACCTCGTCACCGAGGCCGACACTCGCCACCAGCTGCTGATGCTGCTGCATCCGCTTCTTCTGGGGACGGATCAGCATGACGTACATGACGCCGAACAACAGCAG
>JBHENN010000041.1:0-14684 GCA_046262015.1 Actinomycetota bacterium
CGTCCTGCAACCACTCGTCGTGCGCCCGGTCGCCCGCTCCGGGCTCTTGCTGGGGCGTTTCGTCGGAGCCGGCGTGATCTGCGCGGCGTACGTGCTGCTGCTGTACCTCGGGTGCGTGGCCGTCGTCGGAGCGATCGGTGGCTGGTGGCCGGACCCGTTCCTCGCACCGGTGCTGCACCTCGTCGTCGCCGTCGTGATCGTGGTCGCGCTGTCGCTCCTGGGTTCCGTCTTCCTCCCAGCTCTCCCGAACGGGATCCTGATGTTCATGGCATACGGGGCGGGCCTGCTGGCCGGCCTCCTCGGTCAGCTCGGCGAGGCGATCTCGTCACCGGCGCTCGAGACGATCGGGCGCGTCGCCTCGTGGGCGCTGCCGTATGAGGCCCTGTACCAGGCGGGCCTCGACTCGCTCACTTCGCAGGCCACCGGACTCACCCGGGTGATCGTCCAGCTGGGTCCCCTGGGAGGAGCGGAGTCGGGTGGTCCTGAGTTGCTCCTGTGGGCGGTGGTGTACCTCGCCGTGGCCGTGGCCGCCGCGCTCGCCGGGTTCGCCCGGCGGGACCTGTGAGGGTCTTGCTCGCGCTGGCAGAATGATCGCGATGAGCAGAACGGACGTCGCCCGCCGCGGCCCCGGCTCGAGGTGGTCCCTGTTCGCGTGGGCGTTGTTCGGCTTGATCGTACTGGCCGTCGTCGTGGGGCTCGGCTTCGAGGAGCTGAGCGGCGGCGATCCGGAGGAGGGCGTCGCGGAGGGTCTCCTCTTGCTGGTGGGTTTCCTGAGCTTCCCCGCGGTGGGCGCGTTGATCGTCTCGCGCCAGCCCCGCAACGGCTTCGGCTGGGTGCTGCTGATGATCGGCTGCCTGCTGGGAGCCGGCGCCCCGACCGAGACCTGGGCGGACGTCAGCTTCCTGCAACGTTCCCACCCGCTCCCGCTCGCCACCTTCGCCGCGTGGATACAGAGCTGGTTCTGGTACCCGCTCATCATGAGCATCACCACCTTGCTGCTGCAGCTGTTCCCCGACGGGCGGTTGCCGAGTAGGCGCTGGCGGCCGCTGCTCTGGGCGACGACCGGCCTGATGGTGGTCGTCACCGTCATGGCGATGCTGCAGCGTGAGCTGGCCGGCCACGGCTACCGCCTGGACAACCCGATCGGGGTCATGCCGTTCGACTCCGCGGAGGACGTCGTGCCGTTCTGGGTCCTCTTCCCGTTCATGCTGCTCAGCGCCGCGTCGCTGGTGGTGCGCTATCGCCGCTCGCGCGGCGTCGAGAGACAGCAGCTCAAGTGGGTCGTCGTGGCGGGGCTCGCGTTCGCGATCCTGTTGGTGCTCGGAGACACCTTGGACCTTCCCGACATCATCTTCCCGTTCGCCCTCATGCTTCTGCCGGGCGCGATCGGGATCGCGGTGCTGAGGTACCGGCTCTACGACGTCGACCTGATCATCAACAAGACGCTCGTCTACGGGCTCCTGACGCTGCTGCTGTCGGTTTTGTACGTGGGGCTCGTTGCGCTCTTCCAACAGGTGCTATCGCCGGTGATCGGCGACTCACAGGTGGCCGTGGCTGCTTCCACCCTGGCGGTGGCCGCGCTGTTCCGACCCGCGCGGTCGCGCATCCAGGGATTGATCGATCATGTCTTCTACCGCAGGAAGTACGACGCGACGAGGACGATCGACGGGTTCGCCGCGCGCCTGCGTGACGAGGTCGACCTCGACACGCTTACGGCCGAGCTCCTCGACGTCGTGCACCGCACGATGCAGCCGCGCCAGGTCTCGTTGTGGCTGCGACCCGCGCACGCTCCCGACTCGGCGGCCGCACCCGGGACCTGAGAAGGCAGAGCGCGCGGGGCTTCGTGGGGGAAGTTGGCGCCGGGCGGGGGCGTTCGAGGCCGCTGCCCTCAGGCCTGCCCGGGCAGGACCGGTGGCCACAGCCCCAGCGGCAGCGACGGGATCCCCGGAACGTCGGGCCCGTCGAAACGATGCACGAAGCTGCGTTCGCGCAGCGAGCCGGTCGTGTACAGCGGATAGAGCGAGAGGTACTCGCCCCGGGTCGTCTCGCGCCAGGCGCGGCAGAAGTCGCAGTCGAGCGGGATCCATTCCCGGATGAGGCCGTCTCGGTAGACACGGAAGATCGAGTAGCCCCCCGGGTACTCCTTGGTTGGCCCGACCTCCAGGATCGGCATCCGCCCGGTGTGGGGTGAGTACGAGATCCAGTTCCGATGCGTGTGAGAGTTGATCACCAGGCGCACGTCGTAGCGCCCGACCAGCTCCAGGAACGCCTGCGCGTCCGCCTGGTTCACGCCGAGCACGCCGGGGGGCACGGCGAACGTGGTCGAGTACTCCGACACCGGGTGATGGAACAGCACGACCGCCGGCCGCTTCTTCCGCTTGGCTTTCTCGAGCTTGGCTTCGAGCCACTGCAGCTGGTCGGCCGACAGCCGGCCCAACCCCGTCGCGAGGTCGGCGGAGTCGAGGGCGATGAACATCCAACCGCGGTGGTTGATCGCCTGCGGGGCCTGCTGAGGCTCACCCGTCACCCTCATCTTCGGCCTGAAGACCTCCCGGAAACAGTCACCGTCGGGTCCGCACTCCGCGGTCGCGCCCTCGTATTGGTTGGGGCGATCGTGCGCGCCGCGGGCCATGAGGTAACGACCATCGAGGCCCGACAGCACGCGCCGGGCTTCCTCCAGCTGGTGACGCTCGCCGTGCGAGGAGTTGTCGGCGGGGAGCAGCGTCAACGACGCCCGCTCCTTGTCGGTGCCTGCGACGGCGGCCTCCAGCATGACCTCCGGATAGGGCCGATCGCTGCGATACCCGGGTGGAAGCTCGGTCGGGGTCGAGGTCGCGAGTCCCGAGACGGTCTCTCCCAGATGCACGTCTGCGAGGACCGAGAACCTGAACAGCTCTTTGCCGCCGGGCGGGGTCAGCGTGATGAAGACGCCCGGGTTGAGCCGGTCCCTCGGCGCGGGGATGCCGTTGGACAGGACCGTGTAGGTATAGCGCGTACCCGGCTCCAGCCCGGTGATCCGCATGTAGTGGAAGGCGCGCCGCCCCGGCGCGATCACCTGCGTCGTGTTTCCGTTTTCCGGTCCATAGAGGATGCTCGAGTCCGCTTCTACCGGCGCGCCGGCCTGGCAGGTCAGCCACGTGACGATGAGCTCGGTGTCGCTGACATTGGCGAGCTCCACGTTGACCGGCGCGCCCGGAGGCAGCTCGTTGGCGCGCTCACACGCGCCGAATGCCGGGACGGCCTGACCCGAGGCGGGGAGGGCCGCGAGGACCATGACGAGGGGGCCCGCGATGAGGACGAGTCGGCGCATGGCTACAGGATTCGACCTCTCGGGGGGCACTCCTCCGGTTCCCCGAGGCGTAGTGTCCTCTGCGGCCGCGGGCCTGCTTCGACAGGGAACCCGGCCACCGGGACGAACCGTAGGAGGATGATCCGCGCGATGAGGTCGGGGGCCGCAGCGCTGCTGCTGTCGATCCTCGTGGTGACGACCGCCGCGGCGGGCCCGGACGGCCCGGCTCCAGCCCAGGACGCGCCGTCGCACCGGCGCGTAGCGCTCGACCGCCTCCCGGTTCGGATCGTGCCCGGAAGCTACGTCGTCCGTCTCCACCGGCGCGTCCCTCAGGCCCAGGTGAGGGCCTCGCTCGCCGCCCGGGGCGCGCTCCTCGAACGGTCGATCGGCTACGGGATCGCGGCGGTGTCTCTCCCCGCGGGCCTGCCGGCGGGCGCAGGGGTCGCTCGACTCGAGGCCTCTCCGGGGGTCCGGCGCGCGATGCCGAACTACCGGCTCGAGCGCGCTGAAACCTTTCCCAGCGACCCGAGCTTCGGGGTCCAGTGGGGCCTGCACAACGTCGGTCAGACCCACACCGTCGCGGATCCACCGCCATCCATCGTGACCGGGACGCCCGACGCCGATATCGACGCCCCCGAGGCATGGGACCGCGGTCTGGGGCAGACCTCGACCGTGATAGCGGTGGTGGACAGCGGGGCGGACGTGACCCACCCGGACCTCGCCGCGAGCCTCTGGACGAATCCGGGGGAGATCCCCGGTAACCGCCTCGACGACGACCGCAATGGCTTCGTGGACGACGTCAACGGGTGGGACTTCGAGGACGGCGACAACCGCCTCACCGACCTGGAGGGCCATGGGACCCAGGTCGCCGGCGTGGTAGGGGCGTCTGCGAACAACGGGCTCGGAGGCAGCGGCGTCTGCCCGGGGTGCGCTCTGATGATCGTCAAGACCGGGCTCGACTCCTTCTCGTCTCTGGAGGGGATCGCGTACGCGGCCGACAACGGCGCCGACATCATCAATTACAGCTCCGGGCACAGCATCCTGTGGGATCCGATCGAGCGCACCATGTTCCAGCACGTGACGCAGGCGGGCGTCCTGATAGCCGCCGCGGCCGGGAACGAGAGAGGCGACAACGACATGCTGCTCGACCGGGACCTCGACGACGACGGCCGCTCGGACATGGTCTCGCCCCACTATCCCTCGAGCTACGACATCGACGGGATCCTGGCGGTGGCGGCCAGCACCGACCGAGATGCCAACGGCTCCCAGACGGGCTGCATGGCTTTCCTCGGAGCGGATGCCTGGCAGTGCGCCTTCAGCAACTGGGGCCACCAGTCCGTGGACCTGTCCGCGCCGGGCGTCGACATCTTCACGACCGCCGTGGGAGGTGGCTACGCGGTCGTCAACGGAAGCTCGTTCGCGGCTCCGTTCGCGGCAGGGGCGGCGGGATTGGTGAAGTCACTCCATCCCGAGTACGGCGGCCTCCAGCTCAAGCACGCCCTTATGAGCACCGTGGATCGCCCCGCCGGTCTCACCCATCTCTATGCACGTCCCAACCGCCATGCTCGTGGCGAGTTCACGAAGACCGCCGGCCGTGTGAACGCGGCCCGGGCGCTGGACGGGCTCACCTTCGACACCTTCCCCGAGACCGACGGGAACATGGGCGGCGCCCGGTCGATATCCCGGCGCGCCACCGGGTGGGTCCGATGGCCAGAGGACGTCAACGACGTGTTCCGCAAGCGCCTCGTGCGCGGCAACCGCTACGAGGTGACCCTGTCTGGGCCGCGGGGCAAGCGGTACGACCTGCTGGTGTGGAAACCGGGAACCGTCGAGGTGTGGCAGCTCGAGCTCGGCTGCTTCGCCGGCGAACCGGGACCGTGCAAGCTGCAAGCGTTCCTGGAGCGCCGGGGTCCGAACGAAGCTCGCACGATCCGAGCGCGCAAGACCGGGGTCCACTACTTCCAGGTGACGTCGGTGTTCAGCGATGGCAGCTACACGCTGAAGGTGCGCCGGGTCGGCTGAGGTTCGGCGTGGATCCGAGAGGAGCGGTCGATGCCCAGTAGCGTCTACTCGATAACGATCGATGCCCGAGACCCCAGGAAGCTGGCCCAGTTCTGGGAACAGGTGCTCGACTACAAGCGAACCTACGAGTCAGATGAAGGCGAAGAGGAGTACGAGGTCGTGCTGAGTCCCAAGGACGGAACCGGCAACGACATCCTGTTCCTGAAGGTTGCCGATGAGAAGTTCGGGAAGAACCGGCTCCACTTCGATCTGAACCCGACCGACCAGGCTGCAGAGGTCGAACGGGTGCTCTCACTCGGGGCCACCAAGGCGGACATCGGCCAAGGAGACACGACCTGGGTCGTCCTCGCGGATCCTGAGGGGAACGAGTCCTGCATCCTGACCGCTCGCTAGGCCACGCAGAGACGACCCCGACCCGGCACGGTCCGGGCCGGGGTCATAGCACCGGGCCGAGGGTCATAGCATGAGCGACATGGACGAAACGAGCGCTAGCGGGATCGCCCGGAACGAAGCGCTGTTCCGCGAGCTGAACGAGCGGATCAAGCTCGCCCTAGGAAGCACGACGCTTTCGAGCGAGAAGCAGGACTTCGTGTGCGAGTGCGGCAAACCAGGATGCTTCGCGGTCATCAGCATGACCTATGGCGAGTACGAGAACCTCAGGGAGAACCCGCGCTGGTTCGGTGTGCTGGACGGCCACGACCTACCCGACCTCGAAACCGTGGTGCAGAGGTGCGGCCCTTACAACGTCGTCCAGAAGAAGGGCGTCGGTGGGCGTCGTGGTTGAACGACTCGATCCCCGAGCCTAGTCGGAACCCCTTCGCTCGGGCGGGTTCTTCACGCTCTCGTCCCAGTACACGTCCTGCTCGACGTTCTCGGTCTTCAGACCATCGACGATCCAACGAACGGTCTTGGTCATGGATTGCGCCTGGATGCCCATGGCGCGGTTCGCAACCTGGTTCCCGTATAGGTGGAGCGTCGCCTTGTCGATGTCGCGCAGCAGGATACCCACGTTCGGGTCCCACCAGTGGGCGACGGGGCTCTCCAGCTGATCGTCGCTCTTCGGGCCGATGACGGAATTGTCCACCATCTTGAGAGTGAGATCCTGCGCCCTCTCGACGGTGATCCCGTGCATCCACTCGAACGTCGTCGTCATCTCTTGTTTCACCAAGGTGATCTCGTTGTTCCTGAAGACGAACGTCCCGGGGGCCGTAGCCATGTGGCGTTCGTCCTTGGCGTTGAAGATGTTCAGATAGAAGCCGCTACCGACGAGCTTGTTGCCGGTGACCTCGACCTTGGTGTGATGCACGTGCGGCTTGTTCAGCTCCTCGTTGGTCTCGGAAGCCGCCGTGCGGTCGTTGGCGGCGTGTGCCGTGTCGAGGTACGCGAGGGCGTACCCGCTGGACGAATAGATCGTGTTGTTGCGGATCGTCACCTTGTGGTACCGCTGGCTGTGATCGACCATCTCGGGATGGTCGGCGTGCGCGCCGTGGTAGTGGCTGTCCTGGTCGAACCCGGACGAGTGGTGGTGGCCGTGTAGGCGCGCGTCCATGTAGCCGTAGATCACGTTGTTCTCGAACACGGCTCCATTGAAGCCGTCGAAGTTGACGGCGCGCTGCTCCCAGAGCAGGGTCTCCCACAGGTTCTCGCCTTTGTCGCCGACGACGTTATGAGAGAAGACACCGTCGAAGTGCCGAAGCTGACCGACGACGCCGAACCTGTTCCGGGTGATGGTTCCACTCGTCGGGTCACCGGTCCGTTTGCGATTCTGGTTGACGCGGAGGTCACCGATGTCGTTGTCGTGGACGTTCGCACGGCCGGTTCCGATCCAGTCGAGCACGAGTCTGTCGATCGTGTTGTCGTAGATCTCGACGTAAGAGTTGGTGTCCCTGATCTCCACGTGGCCGATATCCCAGCCGGTGATGATGTAGGGGTCCCTCTTGGTCCCCGTCCCCGACACGACGCCGTTGGCCGGATTGAACTGGGTCTCCTTGGTGATGAAGATGTTGTCCCTCTGCCGCCGCTCGCCTTCGGCGGCTGTGGCGGGGAGGGCGGGCGAGACCGCCAGAGCCCCCAGAAGGATCACGATCCCCAACCAGCCCGTCCGTCTCGACCTGAACGTGGTCATGGCACCCCTTCCTCTCGCGTCTGGACGCCCCACACGTGGACGCCCCCGAGCCTCCTGCCTGACTACCCACATGTTGCCCGACTACCCATATGTACGGTTTCGAGGTGATCCGGTCACCTTTCGGATAACCTTCGCGTGGTTACTCCCAGACGGACGCACGAGGTGGGGAGATGTCGGCGGTTCCGGAGCGGTCGTTCGAGATCGAGTGGCCCATCCTGGCTCGTCGCCTGGACTTCCTCCTCGCGCGCAAGTGCCCTTCGGTCGCCGACCGCGAAGACATCATCCAGGAGACGGGCCTCAGGTTGCTCGGCATGTGGTCCCGGGTGGATCTGCATCGCAGCGCGGCGCCTCTCGCCACCGCGATCGCCCTGAACCTGCTGAGAGATCGAGCTCGCCGTCCGGTGCGCGAGGTGCTGGGTCATATCCCCGAGTCGGCGGCCGTTGACGACGTCGAGCGATCGGGCATGGCTCGGGTGGATCTCACGGTCGTCTCCCGATCGTTGGACCGGTTGCCCGATCGCTACCGGGTGGCGCTGCTTGCCGAGGTCGACCCCGACCACCATCCCCGGCCTCACAAGATGGTTCGCTGGCGCGCGCGCAGGGCCCTCAAGAGCATGCTCGAGCGCAAGGCTCTGGGGATCAGCGCGGGGCTGCTGCGGGCGCGGCGAGGCTTCGAGATCGCCCAAGGTCTCGCGGGGGGCCGAGCGGGTCTGGGCGCCGGCGCGGCGTCGTTGGTCATCTTCTCCGTGCTGGCCCCGTTCTCGAGCCTGGCCCCCGACGCGAACGCGCGCGTCGAAAGAGACGCGCTCGCTCATGTCCGCACGGACGCGCTCGCGGGAGCTCCATCCGCCGCGGCCCCAGCTTCGGCCGACGAGGAGGTCCGCGTTGTGCGGCGGATGATCACGGGTCAGATGGCGAAGCACGACGAGGATGCCCGGGTCGAGCGGCGTTCCACTCGGACCCGCGACGCTGCTGCGACCACGGATCTGGCGCCAACCCCCGCCGTGCCGCTGCCCGGCGCGCCGGAGGTTGAGATCGGTCCGGGCGAGGGGGGCGGCGTTGAGCCTCCGGATGTGCCGGCGGGTCCACCCCTTCCCGCCGTCCCGGTCCCCCCGGTGCCGGCCCCCGCCCCGAAGGTTCCTCGCTCCGAGCCGGTGCCTTCCGGGCTCGTCCCGGACGGCGACGATCTAGCGACCGCCCTCTAACCGTGCCGTGGCGCCGCGCGGCGCCGACCCGTTCCGGCCGTGAGCTCGAGCTAGCGGATCTCGAACCGGCTGACGTTGCGGGCGCGTTCGAACGACCTCTCTACGTTGCCGAGGGCGTCGATGCCGCGCGACCATGCCTTGTAGAACCGGACCCGGTTCCCGGAGGTGCTCTCCGGTAGCGGTCGTGGAAGCGAGTACACGACGAGGTCGGAACCCTTGAGGGTCATCCACCGGCGCTGGTCGCAGGGACCCCGAACGAACCGACGCATGGGCTTGTCGAACCATCTGCATCCACCCGAGCGCATCTTCTTGCGCAGCGCGATCTGGACCTTGTCGATGCCGGATCCCTCGTCGTCGGCGAACACCATCAGATCCCGCATCGAGCCCGATCGATAGGTGCGCCCGTGTAGGGGCTGGTGGAACGCGGTCAGCGGAGGCGTCACGTCCGAGCCGGGCGTCTCGTCGTCCAGGATGGCCCCGCGGAGGGCGCTCGGCTCGGAGATCTCAGCTCCCATCGGTGCGGATAGCGAGACCGTGAACGTCTCGGTGCCCTCGTTGCGGTCGTCATCGGCGACGGGGATCCGGACCCGCTTGACGCGTTCGGTCGCGGCGAAGGTGACGGTGCCCGTGGCCCTCGAGTAGTCGCTTCCTGCGGTGGCCGACTCGTCGGCTGTGGTATAGGAGACGCTCGCAGAAGACGACGCATCGCCGGAACGGACCAGCATGATCTCGAGCTCGACGCGGTTCTCGAATACCTCGGCGGATCCGGCGGCGAGAGAGATGCGAGACGGACCGTCGTCGTCGACGATCGTGACCGTTGCCCGGCTCGGGAACGATACCGAAGCCGAGCCGTCCGCTTTGGCAAGAACCGCCTCGAAGGTCTCGACCGGTTCCTGCTCGGCGTCGTCCGTCAGAGCGATGGCGGCTTCGGCGTCTTCTACCGGCTCTGTGAACCTCAGCGTCTTGGTCGTTGCCGTGTAGTCCATTCCAGCAGCGGCGGTTCCGTCCTCGGTGGACACTTCGACCGCGGAGTCGCTCGTGCCATGACAGCAGCGGCTGATCTCCACCGCTGCGGACCCCCCGTTCTCGAACGCGACGAACGAGTCTTTGCGGAAGTTGACGATGTCATGCTCGCCCCCGACGCCGGCAGACGCGGCCGTCCCGGCAGTGAGGACGACCAGCGCGAAGGCGAACGTCCCGAGTTTCATGGCCCCTCCCTCCGGGACCGATCCTATCCCCGGGCGCGTATAGTCCAAGGCATGCGCAAGACGGCGGTCATCCTGATCGCGCTCATGCTCGCGGCGATGCCCGGGACGGCTCCCGCAGCGCGGTATCGGGTGCGCGCGATCGCGGGCAATGAGTGGGACCCGAGCTTCCGCCACATCACCCCCGGCAACGTCATCGTGTGGAAGAACCCCACGAACCGCACCCACGACGTGAAGGCCTACGGGGGCAACTGGACCTACTACGAGATCATCCGGCCCGGCGAACGGACCACCAAGCGGTTCCGGCGCGAAGGGGCCTTCAAGTACCGTTGCCGCCTCCACTCCACGGTGAGGAACGGCCAATGCGACGGCATGTGCGGCGTCATCCACGTACAGCGCTAGGCGCGCGGCGTACCTTTTGTCCGTTGACCTGGAGGGCGCCCCCCCCATAAGGTCATCTGAGAAGTTTTCCAGCGCAGGCCGTCGGGGCCTCGGATCGTAGGAGGGGGATCTTTTCTTGAAGAGACTCATCGCGGCTATGGCGGCGCTCGGACTCATCGCGGGCGCGGGGGTTGCTACAGCAGGGACCCAGGAGACCCAGGAGAGGCCTTTCAGGGCATTCGACGACGCGGGGGTCGTCACCACTCCTCCGGATGACAGTCACGGCCCCGTAGCCGGCCATCTGCCGGCGCGCCGCGAGAACATGCGCCTGCTCTCGCGCCTCGACCTGGCCGGCGGTCCCAGCGAGATCACCGACGTCGACGCGCACCGGGGCTACGCCTATCTGGGGACCGACTACGCCCGCTGCGTCGAGGACGGCGGCCCCGGTAACGGCGTCTTCGTCGTGGATGTAAGAGACCCACGCAACCCTCGTCAGGTGGCATTCATCGCGACGCAGGCTCGCAACGGCGAAGGGATCCATGCATTCAGCGTCAGGACCCCGCAGTTCACCGGCGACCTGCTGCTCATCTCGAACGAGACCTGTGGCGAGGTGCAGCATGGCGGCATAACGATCGTCGATGTCACCAACCCGCGTCAGCCCGAGGTGCTCGCGTCCGAGGTAGGCGACACCGACGCCAACGACCCCGAGGACCTGACTCCTCTTGCCGAGCCGAACGACGTCCACAGCGTGATGGGGTGGTCTGCCGGCAGGAAGGCGTACGCGGTCATGACGGACAACTTCGAGGCCGGGTTCCTCGACGTGGACATCATGGACATCACCGACCCGAGCAACCCGGTCCTGATCTCCGAGACCGGTATCGGGGACGACGCCTTCTTCAACGCGATCAGCCCGCAGATCGCCTACGGCGACAACCCCAACCACCATGACATGTGGGTCAAGAAGATCGACGGGACCTGGTACATCATGGCTTCGTACTGGGACGCGGGATGGGTCCTCCTCGACGTCAACGACCCGACCAACCCGGTCGTGGTCGACGACCACGACTATGCCGCGGTGGACCCCCTCGCCCCGGGGTTCACCCCGGAAGGCAACGCCCACCAGGGATCGTGGAGCAAGGACAACGAGTTCTGGGTAGGGACCGACGAGGACTTCTCTCCACACCGCATCCGCACGCTCGAGATCCTCACCGGCGCTAACGCGGGTCAGTTCGAGGCCGTGGCCGTGGGTGGGGGAGCATCGCCGGCGCTCCTGCCCGACGGGACGCTGAACGGGCCCGTGGTTTACGGGGGCTACGGCTGTCCTCCCGAGGACTATCCCGGCGCGACTCCGGTACCCCAGCGGTCCGCCTATGACCTCGACCTCGCACGCAACGAAGAAGCGATCCTGGTCATGCAGCGAGGACCGTCCGGCGATCCCTCCGCCCCTCACGACGCGTGTTTCCCGGGCGAGAAGGCCGCCGAGGCGATCGAGGCCGGCTGGGACGCGGTCGTCCTGGTGAACCGCCACTTCGGTGATCCCGAGTCGGACTCCGCGTACTGCGGTTCCGGCGCGTTCCCCGAGCAGCCTCCGATCGTGACCGTCTGCACGACCCACACCGCATTCCACGCGATGTTCAACACCCCGCCGTCGTACGAGGTGCCCTACGACAACAGCAAGGAGCCCCAGATAGGCGACGTTGGGGAGCGTGTCTCGGCTACGGCCGAGTTCGACGGCTGGGGGTACGCGCACCTGCTCGACGCGGACACGCTCGAGACGATCGACGTCTACGCACCGCGGGAGGTGCACGATCCTCGCTACGCGTTCGACTTCGGCGTTCTCTCTGCCCATGAGGTGGAGACCGACAAGCGCAGGTCCAAGCACCTCGCTTACTTCTCGTGGTATTCGGCCGGCGCCCGGGTGGTCAAGTTCGGCCGCACGGGGATGCGCGAGCGGGGCGTCTTCATCCACCGGGACGGCAACGACTTCTGGGGCGTCGAGACCATCAAGAGGGGCAAGAGGCGCCCGGTGCTGCTGCTCTCGGACCGGGATTTCGGTCTGTACGTACTGAAGTACACGGGTCCGCAATAGCGGCGCGCCGGTTCGGATCGGCTCGGGTCGTCGAAGGATAACGCGGCGCGCGATGCAGGATCGCGCGCCGCGTTACCTCGCCGTGGTTGGCGGGTAGGGACCATGACGGGCTAGCTTCCCGCCCGGCAGAACGCTCGACCCGACGGCTCTACCTAGGGAGGATCCTGTGGCTGCTTGCGCGGTCTGTGGGAACGAGTACGACAAGTCGTTCCAGATCACAACCTCGGACGGACAGACCAACGACTTCGATAGCTTCGAGTGCGCGATCCACGCGCTGGCTCCGTCCTGCGCGCACTGCGGCTGCAAGGTCCTCGGGCACGGCCACGAGGCCGGCGGGTCGGTCTACTGCTGCGCACACTGCGCGCGGGGGGCGGGGGAGACGGGGCTGAAGGACCGGGCGTGACGGCCGGCATCTCGGCCGCGTGAAGTCGCACACGGTCTACAAGACCTTCCATACGGGCGAGCGGCGCGAGTTCGTCCGTATCACCGAGGACGTCCACGCGGCCGTCGACGAGAGCGGTGTGCGCGAGGGGATGGTCCTCGTCTCGGCGATGCACATCACCGCCGCGGTGTGGATCAACGACGACGAGCCGGGGATCCAGGCGGACGCCCTCGAGTGGCTCGACAAGCTCGCACCGCCGTCGTGGAGACCGCCCGCGAGCGGGGTTGCCGAGGCGCTGGCCCCGGACCCCGGCGACTACCGCCACCACCGCGGTGGCGAGGACAACGGCGACGCTCATCTCAAGAACCTTCTCGTTCACCATCAGGTGATCGTGCCGGTGACCGATGGACGGCTCGACCTAGGGCCGTGGCAGGCGATCTTCTATTGCGAGTTCGACGGCGGCCGCGACAAGCGGCTGATCATCAAGGTGCTGGGAGAGTGACGTCCGGCTGGATGCGCGCTGCCCACCTGTGGACGCTCGCGACCTCGGCCTCGCTCAACCGATGGCCTCCCGGGAATAGCTGCAGCTCGTGGAGGAGCGGGAGCGTGAGGGCGCTCGTGCCGCGCTCGAACGCGTGGACGAAGCCGAGATCGACAGGCTGCGTCACGATCGAGCTCCCGATCGGCGCAGGTCCTCGGGGTTGGGAAGGGGGGTCAGTTGCCGCTCCAACTGCTCGCGCAGGGACTCGAAGGCCGGGGGTAACGTCAATGCCTGGCCGAGTGTCTCCAGCGGCTCGTCCGCGGTGAACCCGGGGCCGAGGGTCGCGATCTCGAACAGGACGCCCGACGGCTCGCGGAAATAGATCGAACGGAACCAGAAGCGATCTACCACCGGAGTCACGCTCATGCCCGCTCCCGCCACCCGCTCCCGCCACGCGTCGTGATCGTCCATGCCCGATGCCCACGCCACGTGGTGGACCGCGCCCGCCCCTCCGAGCCCCCGCCGGTTCGGCGCCGGGTCGTAGACGTAGCGGCCCCCGCGCTCCGCCCCGCGCGCATCCCACTCGTGATCGGACAGCCGGTCGAATCCCATGACGTCGGTCAGCAACGACTCGCTGGCGGAGACATCGGCGCTGTAGGCGCGCACCGCGTCGAAGCCCCCAAGCGCGACCTCATCTGGGATGTCGGGATGGGCGCCCCGGAGAGGGGGGTCGCCCGTCTGATCGACCTTCAGCTCGTGGGCCAGGCCCTCGGGGTTGGTGAAGCGAAGGCTGCCATTGTGGCGTTCGGCGGCGATGCCTGCGTCTCCCAGCCGGATCTCCCAGAAGTCGAGAGCTTCCTTCGAGGCAACCCTCCACACGATCGTGTGGACCATCCCCGCGCCGGCTCGGCCGGGCGGGACACCCGGATATTCGAAGAAGGTGATGGCGGAGCCGGCGCTGCCCTGCTCATCGGCATAGAACAGGTGATAGACGGTCGGGTCGTCCTGGTTGACGGTCTTCTTCACCATCCGCAGGCCGAGCGTTCCGACGTAGAACGCGACGTTCCCCGGTGCGTCGGCGGTGATGCAGGTGATGTGGTGGATGCCTTCGAGTTGCATCGTCGACCGCTCCTCGCTCGTCATCGTGTGCTCCTGCCCCATCCTCCACGACGAGCGGTGCAGGCGGAGGCGGCCACGGCCATCAGGCGGACTCCTCCTGGCAGGGAACCCGGGAGGGGACGGCGAACGTATCCGACGAGGCTCGCACCGGCGGGCACCGAGAAGGGTAGGTCGACATCCGAGCTGGGACCGTGATCCGGCGCATGCGAGCTGCCTGCATCGCCGTCCTCGTGATCGCCTCTCTTCACGCGGCTCCCGGGCCGAGGGCCTCCGCCGCTACGGACCGCCGGGCGAGCGTCGTGCGGGTCGGTTCGAACTTCGTGCTCGGTAAAGACCCTCTCCCCGCGCGCGGCCGGGACGTCATCGGGATGAGCGTCGACCCCGCC
>JBHENN010000042.1:0-45719 GCA_046262015.1 Actinomycetota bacterium
CCCACCTGCACACCGGTTGCGAACGCGTCCTGCCACACCCACGCATCTGCGCCGTCCGGGTCGACCCCGATCGCCAGGTCGTTGATCACCCCGACCGCCGAAGCCGCGCGCTCCATCTGCTCGTGCAAGAGCCACTGCACCCACGAATGGAACGCGACGCGGTGCTCGTTGTCGGCACGCCATCGGGCCACGCCGGAAGCCGCCGGATGGCCGAGCTCCGCCGGCCACGCGCTCGGGCCACCGCCGTGCCGCTCCGCGAGAGCGGCGAACGTCGCGTAGTCGCGTAGCCGCCTCCCTTCGGATGCGACGTACCGGTCGAAGCCGCCGTCCCCGCGGAACGCGCGCCACAGGTCTTCGAGCGCCCGGAGCTTGAGCTCGTAGATCCGGTCGCGCTCGATCAAGCGGGTGTCGTCGAGCGCTCGGCCGTCACGCGCCAGATCCGCGATCGACTCGACGTCGCTCGCTCCCGGGATGTCTTCGATGCGCAGGTAGAGCAGGTTGCGGAAGCACCGGCTGCTGGGGAAATAGGGGCTCGCTTGCTGACCGGTTCCGGGAAGCACCGCGTGCAGGGGGTTGACGAGCAAGGCCTGCGCTCCCAGCTCCGCCGACCATCGCCCGAGTCGCTCGAGGTCACCGAGGTCACCGATGCCCCAGCTCGCCTCCGACCGCACGGCATAGAGCTGCGCCGCCCATCCCCACGCGCTGAGGTCCTCGGGCAGGAAACACCTCCCCGGGCTGAGGATGAGACGCCTCCGGTTCCCGTCGGCGTCGATCAGGACGTGGTAACCGGCCGGGACGTCGGGCGGGAGCGACCCGTCCAGCCGTTCCTCGCCGCCGCCTTCGAGCTCGAGGACGCGGAACCCCGAGAGGTCCGGTGGATCGTCGAGGCGCGCGACGACCGTGTCGGCGGACGGCGGGTCGGCGGAGCGGGCACCGAGGACCTCGAGGACGCGCGCGACCGTCTCGGGAGGCGCATCCACCCGACGCCCGCGGTGGTCGTCGTAGCCGTCCGCCACGCCCCAGCTCTCGGCGCGCCGGAGCAGGCGGGCGCGGCGCCCCGGTGTCCGAAAGCTGGGTCTCCCTCGCATCGCAGCGACCCTAAAGGGAGAGACCGGCCCGTCATCGTCTCTCAACCTGTGAGCCATGCGCCCGACGGCTACCTAGGATGACGCGCGCGTGTCGCTCGAGCGATCGGAGGGCCGTGTCGAACGACGGAGTGGGTTCGAAGAGGCGGCACGACCTGCAGGGGGTCGAGGGGGTCCTCCTGGACGTCGACGGCGTCCTGGTGCAGTCGTGGCGGGCGCTGCCCGGCGCGCCCGAGGCACTGGCCGCCCTGCGGGCCGCCAAGATCTCGGTGCGCTTCCTGACAAACACGACCGCGCTCACGCGCGCCGAGCTCGGCGAACGGCTGCACGACGCCGGTCTCGAGGTGGAGATGGACGAGGTTCTCACGGCACCCGCAGCCGCGGCGGCGTACCTGCGCGCCAAGCACCCCGGCGCCCGCTGCTACCTGATCGCAAAGGGCGACGTCGCTGAGGACCTGGACGGGGTGGAGCTGGTGGACGAGGACGCCGACGTGGTCCTCATCGGCGGAGCGGAGGAGAACTTCACCTACGACAACCTCAACCGCGCCTTCCGGATGCTGATGGACGGCGCGGCGCTCGTGACCATGCACCGCAACCTGTACTGGAAGACCGACGAGGGGTTGACCCTCGACGCGGGAGCGTTCGTGGTCGCGCTCGAGCACGCGTCGGGCGCTGCTGCGGTGGTTACCGGCAAGCCGGCGAAAGCTTTCTTCGCCGAGGCCCTCCGCGCTCTCGGCGCGCCGGCGGAGAAGGTCGCGATGGTGGGCGACGACGTCGACAACGACGTGCTCGCCGCCCAGGACGCCGGTCTCGTCGGCGTCCTCGTGCGCACCGGCAAGTTCACCGAGAGCGCACTGGAACATGCATCGGGCACGCCCGACCTGATCGTCGACTCGGTCCGAGACGTCCCCGCGCTGCTGGGATGAGCTTCGGCGGTCAGCGGACCTGGAGCTCGCCCTTCATGTCCTCCGGGTGCGGGCGGCAGAAGAACTCGTAGGTTCCCGGCTCCGCGTCGAAGGTCACCCTCGCGGTGGTCGCCGCGGGGATGTCGAGGTCGACGTCGAGGGACTCGATCGTGAACGTGTGCCACGTCTGGTCCTCGTTCGTCACGGTGACCGAGACCCGGCCGGCATCCGTCTGCAGCGACTCGTTGGTGAACTCGAAGTCCTCGGCCGCGAGCTCGATATCGCCCGGCCGAGCCTCGGCCTCCTCGTAGCTCACCCGTGCGGCGACCGACACAACGACGGCGATGCCCAGGAGACCCAGCGCGATGGCTCCGGCGCGCCGGGGGCCGCCGGTTCCCCCTTCACCTCGGCGCCGCAGCAGGGCGACGGCCGCGACCAGCCCGGTCACGCCCAGGACCGCCACGAGCGCAGACGTGACGAAGTCGCCGACCGACGCCGGCACGGCCAGCGTCGGCAGGCGGAAGGGGATGTTCATCACGAGGTAGAGGACGAGCAGGACGATCAGGGCGATCGACGCGGGCCGCGGGGACCGCCGGAGCCAGAGGGCTGCGGCGACGAACAGCACCGCGAATACCAGCAGCGGGGGGATGAACGCGAACACGAGCAACGTCAGGAGGATCTCGACCACGATCCCGGCCACGCACCACGTCAGCAGGCGGGACCACCCGCCGCCCGGAGCGGCGCTCATCTCGGCGCTGCCGCGCGGCGCCTGTGGGCTCACGTCCGACATCTCGTCGCCTCCTTGCTTGGGGGGTCCAGGGTCGCAGGACGGCTATCACGGAGCAAGCATCGGCTCCCGGCAGTCCCTACGCGGACGCACGCCGTCCCGATACGCGTCGCGGCTACTCGTCGACGGTTGCTTCGCAGGCAAGGCCTCCCGATGCTACGCGAGGCGCTGCAGGACGCGGCCATCGCCGCCCACGGCGAGCGCGGTCGGCACCACCGCAACCTGGTACTTGCGCGCCAGGTCGGGACGCCGGGAGACGTCCACCAGAACGAGGCGGTGCCCGTCGGCGATCAGTCGCCGCTCGACCTCGTGGCAATCGGTGCACAACGGGTGGGTGAACTGAACGACGACATCGCCGGCGGGGGTCGTGCCGAGCCCGTCCAGCTCGCTCAGGTCCAGCCGGCCGACGCGGCCGGGGCGGATGCCCCTGACGCGGGCCATCAGCC
Organism: Actinomycetota bacterium; assembly: GCA_046262015.1. Taxonomy (GTDB): domain Bacteria; phylum Actinomycetota; class CADDZG01; order CADDZG01; family WHSQ01; genus JBHENN01. The sequence goes on from JBHENN010000042.1 coordinate 3,224, forward strand.
GGTAGATCTCGCAGCCGACGCACAGCCCCGTCGCCGCGGCCAGGAGAGCGAGGGCCGAGACGATGCCGGCCAGGACCCATCCGACGGTCGAGAGGCCCGCCAGGTGCGCCGCCGTCGAGGCCCCCAGGAACGCGGCGCCGACGATGTTCGCGAAGCGCGGCGGGCGGGCGTCCTCGACCGGACCTTCGCCGAACCGGGGCTGGATCACCTCGAAGTAGAAGACGCACGGCAAGCAGTAGCGGCGGCCCGCGGTCAGTCCCACGACGAGCTGCAGGCCCATGAGGCCGACGAGCGGCCACCACCCGGTGAGCAGGGCCGCCAGCGTCACCACACCCACCGTCACCTGGTTGAACCGGGGGGCGCGAGCATCGATCACGTCGAGGTCCCGGTAGGGGTCGGCGGTCCGGTCCATGCCCTCTCCTGACTTAGCACTATTAGTACAGGACAAAGAGTACCTCACGGTGCCGAGTGGGTGAACGGGTACACCTACGGGCACGGATCCACCCACCCGGCGGGTCCGAGGGCCTCCCTGCGGGCGCGGACGGCGCGCGCGCCGTATCGTCATCCTCGACGTCCGGCGAACGGAGGCCGCATGTACTCGAGGATCCTGGTGGGGACCGATGGCTTCGGGCCGGCCGCGGCGGCGGTCGCGCGCGCTGCCGGCCTGGCCAAGGTGACCGGCGCCGAGCTCATCGTCCTTCACGCGTACGCCCCTCCCGACAGCGTCTACGGCCTCCCGCGGCCGCCGCAGCCGGGGATCGACGCCGCCCAGGGGGTCCTCGACGACGCCGCGGCCAAGCACGCGGACGGCATCTCTCTGCGGACCGAGCTCCGGCAGGGGGAGCCCGCGGAGGAATTGGTCGCCGCCGCCCAGGAGGAGGGCGCCGATCTCGTGATGGTCGGGAACGTCGGGATGCGGTCGCGATTCACCCTCGGCTCGGTGCCCAACCAGGTGTCCCATCACGCCCCGTGCGACGTCTGGATCGTGAACACTGCCGAGGGCCCGCGGCCGCTGTCGAACCGGGTGGTCGTCGGCGTGGATGGTTCCGAGAGGGCGCTCCGGGCGCTCGCCGCCGCCGCCCGTCTGGCCGCCCTCCACGACGCCGAGCTGGCGGTCGTCTACGTCCACTGGCAGGACGAGGACGCGACCTCGGATGAGATCCTGCAGCAGGCGTGCAGCACCGTCGAGTCGACCGGGGTCCGCCTCTCGACCCGGGTCGAGATAGGCGATCCGGCCGAAGCCCTGATCCGCACGGCCGAGACCGAGGGCGTCGACGTGCTGGTGGTCGGCAACAAGGGTATGACCGGCGTCCAGCGCTTCCTGCTCGGCAACGTCCCTAACAAGATCTCCCACCACGCGCCGTGCGACCTCCTGATCGTCCGCACCTCCTAGCGTCGCGGCGTGGGCTGCCCCTTGGCGGGTCGGGCCCGAGCCGGCGGGGGTCATCCGGTGGCAGGATTGGGCGGCGGACGCCGAACCCTTGGATAGGTGACGGGTCGGTGACCATCCACCGAAAGGCGACGAACGTGCGAGCGAGAGGTCCCCTCAGTGTGGTCTGCCTCGCGGCGGTGACGGCTCTCCTGGCTGCTCCGGTGGCGACCTCGGCGCCGATCGGGATCGACGCCCAGGTGGTGGACGCCGGCTTCGAGTCCTACCGCGCCTCGTTCCCGGTGGTCGAGTACGGCGGGCGCGGCGGGGCGCGCCGTGGCACGACGCGCTGGCGCGTCGTCGAGCAGACCGGCAACTGCTGCGAGAACTACCTCACCAGCGCGAAAGATGGCCGGCTCTTCGATTTCGGCGGCACCTATCTGAACTTCTCGGACGACCGCGGCGCGACGTGGAAGTCGGTGCGTCCGCTCGAGCCGCTCGTCAACGGCGAGGGCGCGGTGGTGATGGCTCCGGGAGGGGACGTCGTCGGCGTGCAGTGGGACCCCTACTCCGGGGACCACCTCCTCACCTTCAAGTACGAAGCCGCCGAGGAGAGGTGGCTGTACAACGAGATGCCCCTGCATCAGCCGTTCTACGACCGGGAGTGGGTGGGCGTCGTCCCCGGTCCCGTCACCTTCGGATCGATCACCGCTCCGTACGTGAGCTTCATCAAGGGCGCGTACCCGTCGAAAGAGGCGTGGTACCTCAGCTTCGACGGTTTGAACTACGCGCAGGTCTCGAGCAAGGAGGCCGAGCGTCTCCTCGGCGAGAGCTTCGACGGCTATCCCCAGATCAAGGCGACCCCCGACTTCGATTGGATCCAGCCCAACACGAACATGGGCCTCGCCGCGTTGGGCGCGGGCCGCGCGATCGCATCGCCCGACTGGCCCTTCGAGGGTGGGGACTGGTCGATCTTCGACGGCGAGACGCGTCGCTGGTCGGGTTTCACGTTCGCGGAAGGGGTTCGGCCGCAAGGGCGGATGCAGGTCGACTCCGGCGGCCGGCTGAACAACCTGATCCCGGGAGGCCACCGGTTCGTCTACCGGATCTCGTCCGATGGAGGCCGGACGTGGCGATCGACCACCGTCCGGCTGCCCAAGGGCACGGCCATCGAGGAAGTTGACTTCCGGGCGAACAAGCAGGTCGGGATCGCCGCGGTCGCCGTCCATGCTCACGACTCCGACACGAACAAGGACGTCGACCTCCTGTACAAGCTCGACATCCGCCGCGCCCGCCCCGTGCTGACGCGCTTCTACCGGGTGGGTCGAGGGGACATCAACTCCGCCGCAGGTCTCGGAGCGGCCATCCGGTTCGACTTCGAGACCGTCACGATCCTTCCCGACGGTCGCATCGCGATGTCGTTCCAGGATTCGACCGGCCTGGCCGCCTCCCGTGTCACGGGGCAGGAGCAGATCTGGCCGTCGCTCGCGATCGAGGGGCGGACCTCCTTCTAGGTACTCCGTCCGCGGAAGGCGAGGCTGATCCGGGGTCCGGCCGCCGCGACCTTCGGCACGCTGTGCTGCCACGTGCGCTGCGTGCGGCCTCCGGTCACCCGGGTGCCGCCCGGGCGGGGACGCCCGGCGGGTGTCGGACCTCCCGGGCCGGGGCATGCTGTCGCGTGGCTGAGAAGCGAAAGGGGAGCGGCGGTGCGCTGGAAGCGGGGGCGAAGGAGCGGCGACATCGTCGACCGCCGCGGTCGTTCGGGGTTGGGCCCGGCGGGGATGGGCGCCGGCATCGGGCTCCCGGTCATCGTGCTGCTCCTCGTGTCGCTGTTCCTGCGGGGCGGTTCCGACGGGGGCGGGAGCGGCGACATCGGCGACATCCTTGGGGATCTGTCGAACCCCGCGGCCCCAGCCGATGGCGCCCCGCCTCGCGCCGAGGATGAGAGGCTGGTCGACTTCCTGTCGTTCGTGCTCGACGACGTCCAGAGCTTCTGGGCCGACACCTTCCAGGGCTCGGGCAAGCGCTACCAGAGGGCGAAGCTCGTGCTCTTCACCGGCGCGACGAGCTCCGCGTGTGGAGGGGCCAGCGCCGACATCGGCCCGCATTACTGTCCGCCCGACCAGAACGTCTACCTCGACCTCGGTTTCTTTCAGGAGCTGCGGCGGCGCTTCGGCGCGCCGGGTGACTTCGCGCAGGCGTACGTGCTCGCGCACGAGATCGGCCACCACGTCCAGAACCTGTTGGGCGTCGACGACGACGTGAGACGGCGGCAGCAGAGCGATCCTGAACAGACCAACGAGCTGTCGATCCGTCTCGAGTTACAGGCGGATTGCTTCGCCGGTGTGTGGGCGTTCACGACGTACGAACGAGACCTTCTGGAAAGCGGCGATCTCGAGGAGGGCCTGGCTGGCGCTGCGGCCGTGGGCGACGATCGGATCCAGCGGAAGTCCGGGGGGCGTGTGGATCCCGAGAGCTGGACCCACGGCTCTTCGGAGCAGCGGGTGCGATGGTTCCGAGCCGGCTACGAGGACGGCGATCCGAACGCGTGCGACACGTTCTCGGTCGAGGCCCTATAGCGTTGTCGTTACCGAACATGTATGCTGAGCCTTCAGTTTAGGAAAGAGAACGTGAGTGTGGTTGCGCCAACGCCTTCCTAGCCCCGTTCGTGAGAGCTGTGGGGAGGTGTTTTTCATGGCAAATGGCACAGTCAAGTGGTTCAACGACGCCAAGGGTTACGGTTTCATCACCCCTGACGACGGTACGAAGGATCTGTTCGTACACCACAGCAACATCGAGAGCGACGGCTTCAGGTCCCTCACCGAGGGCTCGAAGGTCGAGTTCGAGGCGCGCGCCGGGGCGAAGGGTCCCGAGGCGACCAACGTAAAACCCGTCTAGCGACGACGTAGACAGCGGGGGCCACGGCAGAACGACCTGCCGGGGTTCCCGCTTCTCGCGTCCCGGGCGGGCCTCACTCCACCAAGCGTCCGCGCACCTCGAGGTCCCGCGCTCCCTCATCGAGCCACGCCTCGAGCTCCGGAGGCACGGGCGGTACCGGGTCGGCTGAGATCTGCATCGCGCCCGCGCCGTCGCTGTCGAGCCACGTACGGAAGTTCACTCGCAGGGCGGGGTCGAGCTTCGGGAAGTCGGAGCGATTGTGTGCGCCCCTCGTCTCGCGGCGCTCGATCGCGCCGCGCACGGTGGCCTCGGCGGCCAGCAACGACGCGCGCAGGTCGAGCACGTGGGCCAGGTCTCCGTACCCTTCCGCGGTCGGTCTCACGTCGACCGCGGGGAGGAGCTCGCGCAGCTCGCCCACCACCCTCAACGCCCGAGCCAGACCCGCGGCCGACCGGACGACCCCGCAGGACTCCCACATCTCGTCCCGGAGCGCGCGTTGCAGTGGACGCACGATCTCGGTGCCGGGGTGGAGGAAGCCCGCGAGGTCGTCGGCCGCCTGCTGGATCGCCCGACGCGAGCGAGGCTGAGCATCGCGCGCGTGCGACGCGGCCCCCGCGGCGGCTCCGGCACGCCGTCCGAACACGAGTGTCTCGGTGAGTGAGTTCCCGCCGAGCCGGTTCGCGCCGTGCAGCCCCGCCGTCACCTCCCCGGCAGCGAACAGGCTCTCGACGTCGGTCGCGTGGGTCTCGGGGTCCACGACCACGCCTCCCATCGAGTAATGAGCCGTGGGCGCCACCTCCATCGGGGCCGTGGATATGTCCAGCATCTGGTGCTCGATGAACTGGCGGTACATGCGCGGCAGCTTCTCCAGGATCTGCTCCTTGCCCAGATGCGAGATGTCGAGGAAGACCCCGCCGTTCGGGCCGCCTCGGCCCTCGATGATCTCCGTGTAGTTGGCGAGCGCGACCCGGTCGCGGGTCGACAGCTCCATCCGTTCGGGATCGTAGCGGGCCATGAACCGCTCGCCGCCGGCGTTCAGGAGGTGGCCTCCCTCGCCGCGCACCGCCTCGGTTACGAGCGTTCCGGCGATCTCCTCGGGGGCGACCATCCCGGTCGGGTGGAACTGCACCAGTTCGAGGTCTGCCAGTCTGCAGCCGCCGCGCAGCGCGAGGTACATGCCGTCGCCGTTGTTCTCGTCGCGGCGCGAGGACGTCCGGCGCCACACCCGCGTGTGTCCGCCGGTAGCGAGGACGACCGCGTCGGCGAGGAACGCCGTTCGTTCGCCCGAATGCTGGTCGAACGCGAATGCTCCGAAGCACACTCCCTCGCTGACCAGGAGCTGGGTGACGTACTGGTCGTCGATCACGGGGATCCCACACGCGTCGAGCCGGTTCGCAAGCGTGGTCAAGATCGCCCGACCGGTGTAGTCACCCGCATAACAGGTCCGCCGGTAACGATGCGCGCCGAAGTAGCGCTGATCGATACGGCCGTCTTCGGTGCGCGCGAGATCGCAGCCCCACCGCGCGAGCTCGTCGATGACGGCGGGCGCCTCACGCACGGTGATCTCGACGACGCGCGGATCCGCTAAGAGATAGCCCTCTATGAGGGTGTCGGCGAAGTGCTGCTGCCACGAATCGTCAGGGTCGCGCGTACCCAGAACCGCATTTATCCCGCCCGCCGCGAGGACCGTGTGTGCGTCTCGGTAGGTCCGCTTGCCGATAACATTCACTTCCACCCCGGCTTCGTGAGCGGCGATCCCGGCGCGCAGCCCGGCGGCGCCGGATCCGATGACGAGCACGTTGCTGACGCTCGTGCGGTAGTCGTTGCTCACTCGCGGCACACTACCGAGGAGGCGCGGCCGGACCGGCCAGCGCGAGGATCCGAGCGGCGACGTGCTCCCATGACCACCGCGCTCGCGCCAGCTCGGCGGCGGCCAGTCCCATGGCGCGGCGCTCCCCTTCGGGCAGGCCCAGTACCCGGTCCACCGCGGTCGCGATGCCGGCGATCGGGTCCTCAGGATCGAACCGCAGCAGGCCGGGCGCGCCGAGGGCACGCTCGATCGCGGCCGCCGCCTCGGCGAGACCCGAATGGTCGGCCACGATCGGGAGCACCCCCGCGGCAGCGGCCTCCGCGGCGACCATGCCGAACGCCTCGGGGACTATGGAGGGGACCACAAGGACGTCGAAGCCCGGGAGCACCTCGGCGAGCGGCCCGTGCTCGAGCCGGCCCGTGAAACGCACCGGGACCTCGCCGACCCGCTGCCGGTAACGTTCGTCCGCGATCTCCGAGAAGAACCTCGTCAGGGTGTCGAACCCTGCTTCGTCGCCCTCCCCGGCCAGCAGGCGCGCGGCGTCGAGGTCGCCGCGCTGCAAGGCCGCGGCGATGGCCTCGAGCCGGACGTGGAGGTCGCCGAATCCCACCACGACCGCACGGAGGCCCTGGGTCCGGGTGAGGCCGAGCGCGGCGATCAGGTGATGGACCCCTTTCGAGGCCATCAGCTTGCCCACGTATCCAACCGTCGGAGGTTGCGACCGATCGCGGTCGCGCGGCGCGAACAGCTCGACGTCGCAACCCGGGTTCACCACCTCGGCGCGCGTCTCGAAGCCCGCTACCCAGCGGGCCGCTTCGTCGAGTATGTAACGGCTGCCGCCGACCACGACGCGCGCGCCGCCCAGACCGAGCCGCGCGTAGTGGCGGTAGCGCTCCTGCAGCTTGACCGCGTATTCGAGCCCACTGCCGTGAAGCTTGGCGAGGTACGGCCGTCCTCCGGCACGACATGCCTCGAGCGCGATGTACGGGCCCATCACCTCGTGGCCGGTGACGATCGCGTCGGGATCGTGCTCCTCGATCGCCGTGGCCATAGCCGTGACGTTGGCCGCCACGTAACGCGCCAGCTCATGGTCGTCGAGGTCGACGAAACGTTTGGCGATGTAGCCCGGATAGTCGTCGTACACGTACAAGGGAAGCAACCCGCCGATGTCGGGACGGGCCAGCCGGCACCGTCCCGGCGCGGCCGGGGCACCGCCGGCATGAAGGTCGAGTCGCCGGTTGCCGAGCGCGAGATCGCCATGGAGGTCGACGAAGTCGAGGTCCTCGATGTCCCGCTCCTGGCATAGCAACAGCACGTCATGGCCGGCGCGCCGCCAGGTGCGAGCGAGGTTGGCCGTGTAGACGTTGGACCCGCTGCCACGCAGCAGGTAGCCGTGCCACAGCAGGATCCGCATCCGCGCAGCTTAGGAACTCGTGCACGAGATGCGGGGAAGAGAGACGGCCACTGGTTGCACCGCACCCGTTCGGTGCACCAGGATGAGCTCATGGAGAAGGGCGGCGGCTTCCCGTGTCCCTCGTGCGGCTACCGGCTCGCCCCCGGGACGCCCACCTGCGGGAACTGCGGGACCCAGACCGCCGCCGCCCTCGGAGCTCAGACGATCGCGGCGCCTTCCGTGGGTCGCCGCCTCGGGGTGCGCCTCGTCTTCCTGGGTCTGGTCGCGACGGGGATCTACGCCGCCGCCGGGCCGATCCGCGACGTCGTCGAAGGGATCTTCGACGATGTGAGCGGTGCGGTGCAGCGGCTCGAGGAGGAGGGGAGCGATCCCCTGCCCACTGAGGTCCAGACCCAGTCGCCGCGGCGCGAGCTGGAGGGGAGCTACCGGGGCGTGCGTGCGATAGCGGACGCGATCGATCGCGGCGGTCTGCGGTGCCGCCAGGTGCAGATCGACAATAGCGACGCGTACACCGAGACGGGCAGCTGCCAGGCATCCGGTCGCCACGTCCAGATCAACCTCTATTTCACCCCTGCGACCCGCGCCGGCGCGATGTCCTTCTTCGAGGACTTCGCATTCCCCTCGGTGCACGCGGAGAACTGGTGGGTCGTCTCGGACATGGAGACGGCGCGCCGGGTCTGGCAGATCCTGGGCGGGCGTCTCATCAAGCCCTCGACGGGGTAGGTATCGGGCCCTCGATAGGGCCGGACGCGCAGGGAGGCGGCATCCTGCGGCGAACCCTCGGGCAGAAGCCTCGGGAGTCGCGATGGTAGAGGGAGGTACGGGATGAGAGCCAGGACCGCGGCGGCGCTGATGGTTCTCGTGCTCGCCGTCGTCGCGCTCGCGGGCTCGGCCTCGTCCTCGCCCGCCGACCGCAAGAAGAAGAGGAAGCCGATCAAGGGCAGCTTCACCGTGCAGGCACTGCCCTTCCCGCGCGTCGAGGGCAGCCCTCCCGGTCATCAGAAGGGGTCGTGCCGCTACGGGGTCTATGTCACTGATCCCGGCGTGACCTTCAAACCGCGTTCCAAGGGTGTGCTGACCGCGCGCATGGACGGCTTCGCCGGGGACTGGGACCTGTACCTGTTGGATGCCACCAACCAGGTGATCGTCGGCGCGACCCAGAACCAGGTGACCGAGGGGGCTCCGGCCGAGGAAACACTGATCGTCGGCCTCGAGCGCCGCGTCGAGGTACGGCTGGTGGCGTGCAACTGGTCGGGTGGCCCCCAGGCCGACGTCGCCTACGAGCTGGTGTTCAAGTAGCTCGTCGAACCCGACGCGAGCCGGTTCCAAGACCTGGCTACGCGGCGTCCGACTCTCTATAGTCACGTCAGTCGCTTTCGACGGGCGAGAGCGTGGACTCGGAGGTCACAGGTTGGATCTGACCAAGCTGACGCGGGGTGAGAAGCTCGTCGGGGCATCGAGCATCGCGTTGTTCGTCCTCTCGCTGTTCCCCCTGTGGGCCAAGTACGAGGTCGGAGCCGAAGGTCTCGGCGTCGGCAGCTCGCGCTTCAACGCGTGGTCCGGGGCGTACGGGTTCTACCTGAAGCTGGGGCTGATCCTGGCGCTGGTAGCCGCGGTCCTGGTGGTGGTGCGGGCGATCGGCAAGGACATCACCCTCCCCGTGCCGCTCGGACAGGTCTACCTCGGGCTGATGGGACTGGCCGCGCTCATGATCCTGATCGCCTTGATCAGCGGACCAGCCGGATCGGGCTTCGAGGGGTTCGGACTCGAGGTCAGCCGAGGTCCGATGCTGTTCGTGGGTCTCGCCCTCGCCGTCCTGGGAGCTCTCGGGGGCCTGATGCACATGCGCGACGACGTGGGCCCGGTCGCAGCTCCTGCGTACCAGTCGCCGGTGACCCCGCCGCCTCCGCCTCCCGGAGCCTGATGGGGGCCCAAGAAAAAGGCAGGACAAACCGCCGATATCGGACCAAGCCCCTGGTTAAGGGCCCGTTTCCTGAAATACTCTCCAACAGAGCGTAGCGAGCCGGTAACGAGTCGTGTTCGTCGGATACCTGTGGTCGCGCCGCGACCGCCTGTAGAGGAGGTTGGAAGATGACGCGTCGGATCCTGGTGGCGTTGATAGTGGCCCCGCTGTTCGTCGGCGCCTACGCGCACGCGGCGCCCGCGGGACGGCTCGATTACGCGTTCGCCGGCGAAGGTCGCGCGCTCGACCTGTCGGTTCTGGGTGAGGGCGTGACCCTCGGCCTCACGCTGGCGAGCGCCGACTCGACGCCCAGCGCGCAGGGGGTGGCGGCCGCGCAGTGCACGCTGGTCGCGGACGATCCCGAGCCCGGGGCTCTCCCGTGCTCGGTGGAGAACACCTCGAAGTCGCGCTATCCGGGCGATCCCGGAAGTGGCGATCCCACCTGCACCGCGTCGCTGCCCGAGCCGCTGAACGCGGTCGTCACGCTCGACGTCGCGTGCGGCAACTCGACGTCGGGCATCGCCGGCCGGGTCCCATGGACGAAGAACCAGGCCACCGTCGCTCGGCTCGGCACGAAGCTGCCGGTCCAGGCGCTGGTGCCGGTCACGCTCCCTGCGACCGAGCAGCTCGTCGACGACCTGACCGGCGCGTTGCAGCCGGTGCTCGACCAGACCCCCGCCGTCGTGCACGACGCGGTCGACAACGTGGTCGGGTTGCTCGACGACCTCGCCGAGACCGACCTCCTCAAGGCCGAGATCGGCACCGCGACGTCCACCGTGTCGACCAAGGGCGCCGTCACCACCGTCGACTCGCTCGCGGCCCCCGCACGCATAGGGCTCGTCGGGATCCCGTCGGTGACGGCGGACGGCACCGCGATCTCCGGGAGCGCCGACCCCTTGACGAACGGGCTGGTGATCATCGAGGTCAGCCAGGCAGAGGCGTCGGCGAGCCTGAACCGCACCGCCGCGACCGCGGACTCCGCCGCGACCGCCGCCCTGGTCACGGTGAAGATCCGAGACGTCACCAAGACCGAGCCGAGCTACGTCACCGTGACCGTTGCCGACGGCGAGACCGTCACCGTGCTGAACGGGACCCCGGCCGAGTCCACCATCACCGCGGCGGGCTCGTCCACCAAGGTGACGAAGGGTTCGGCGGTGGCGGCCGCAGACGCGGTGCGTCTGCACCTCCTGAAGGGCGTGAACGGCGGAGTGGTCGTCGGTCTCGGCCGCGCCACCGCAGCCGTGACGAAGCACAAGACGCCTGCGCCTCCGCCGCAGCCCGAGCCGCGTAAGCGGCCTCCCACGACCTTGCCGGTGACGGGCGGAGTGGGCTACGAGGGTCTCGCGCTCGGGTTGCTGGTTGCCGCTGGCCTCATCTTGGCGGCGCGCCGGCGCGCCGCGCGCTAGACGAGCCACGACCCATCCACCGAGCGATCGCGTGATGAGGCCGTCGCCGAAGCTGCTCCGCAGAGGGCTGACCGCGCTCGCGGGCGCGCTCGCCCTGGGCGGCGTCGGTCTGATCGCGTACCCGTTCGCGACCGATCTGTGGGCGGCGCGGATCCAGCACAGGCTCCTGCGCGAGATGAACGCGGGCGATCAGAGCTACCGGCTGGCGGATACCCGGGTGGGCGACCCGCTGACCCGCCTGGAGATCCCGACGCTCGACGTCGATGTCGTGGTCGTGGAAGGGACGAGCCAGGATGCGCTGCGAGCCGGCGCGGGCCACTACCCGGACACGGCGCTCCCGGGCGATCCCGGCAACGTCGCGATCGCCGGCCACCGGACCACCTACGGCCGGCCGTTCAACCGTATGGACGAGCTGAAGGGGGGTGACGAGGTCATCCTCACGACCCCCTTCGGACGCTACGTCTACGAGATCGAGCGGCCCCCGTGGATCGTGTCGCCGACCGATTGGTCGATCATCGACGAGTACCCCACCGGGGGATCGTTCCTGACCCTCACCTCGTGTCATCCCGAAGGCAGCGCGGCCTATCGGATCGTCACTCGCGCCCGGCTGGTCGGTTCCTCGATCGCGGTGGGTGAAGCATCGTGAAGAGGCTGATGACGCTCGTGGCCGCCGTCGCGCTCGTCGCGACCGTTCCGGCGACCGCCCGCGCTGCAGCGGTCGACGCGCGCGTCGACTCGCCGAACGACATGGCGACCGTCGAGGGGGTCGTCTCGATCCGGGGAAGCGCGACCTCGTCCGCAGGGATCAGGGTGATCGAGATCTACATCGGCAGCACGCGGGTCAAGCGCATGGAGCCCGGAGGCCAGACCAGCGCCGACATCGCTCACGACTGGAACACGGTCTACGCCCCGGAGTCTTCGACCCCGACGAGGAACGGTGGCGAGTACAAGGTGCTGGTGCACGCGGTCGGCACCGACGGTGTCCAGGACGACTCGTGGGTACGCGTGGTGGTGAACAACCCGCCGGCGTCGCCGGCGTTGGCCGCGGCCGCCGGCGAGGGGGGCGCGATCAACCTGTCGTGGTCGGCGAACAGCGAGCCGGACTTCCTTCGCTACGTCGTCGAGCGCGACTCGGGTGGGGGCTTCGAGAAGCTGGTGGAGACCCAGCAGACGACCTTCTCGGACTATCCGCACGACGGCCAGTACCACTACCGCGTGACGGCCATCCGACGAGACGCCGGCAGCGGGACCCGTTCGTCCTCGTCCGAGGCGGTCCCGGTCACCCAATCGGCTCCCCAGGTGGCCGAGCCCTCTCCGCAGCCCGCGGACGACTGGCGGTGGCCGGCGAAGTCCGGTGCGCGCTCGGGCCGGGGCCCAGGGCCGGGCTCCGCGTTCGGCCGGATACCGGGGTCCCCCCAGCTTCCCGGCGCGGCCGGCCTACCCGGCAGCGCGGCTTTGCCTGGAGGCGCAGCCGGGTTCCCCGGGCTCCCTTCGGCCCGCGGGACCGACACCTACGCGCCCGAGCTCCCGTACGACGTCCCGGTGGCACGGGCTCCAGTCGAGGTCGAGTCCCTGGCGTTCAAGACGGCCCGTGCGATCACCGACGTCATCCCCGGGACCGGCCTTAGGTGGCTGGCCGCCGGCATGTTGATGCTGGTCGCCGCCATCGGCCTGAGGCTCGCGGCCACCCGCATCCGGGTCTCTTAGAGAGCGGCGCCGCGGCGCGACCGAAGGGCGCCGCCTACGTCACCTGCTGGCGCCGGCCCGACAGCACCGCGACGTATACCGCCGCGATGACGAGAGCCGTGCCGGCGAGCAGCTCCCACGTCACCGGCTCGTCCGCGATCACGGTTCCCAAGCTGACCGCCACCACGGGCATCAGCGCCAGGGCGTAGACGCTCGCGGACGCGGTCCATGTCTTGATGACGAACAGGAACAGGCCGAAGAGCCCGACCGACCCGACGACGACCAGATACACGAGCACGAGCCACGTGCGGCCGAGCCGTGGCATCGTCCATGCCTCTCCCAGCACCAGCGACGTCGGCGCAAGGAACAAGGCGCCGATCCCCATCCCCACGGCGTTGGTGGTCACCGGGTGCGCTTGGGGGAAACCCTTGATCACGACGCTCGACTCGGCGATGGCCACCACGGCGAGCAGAGCGGCGATCAGATAGCGGGGGCTGAGGTCGCCACCGAGCGAGCGGATCGACACGAGGCCGATGCCCGCGATCGCCAGACAGCCACCGAGGATCCCGGGCAGCGAGAAGCGTTCCTGGCCGTGAACGACCGCGAGGGCCAGCGTCACCAGGGGTGAGGCCGCGACGATCACGGAGGTCGTGCCGGCACTAAGTCCCACGAGCGCGTAGTAGAGGAGACCGTAGGCGAGGCCGAACCCCATCAGGCCCCAGATCCCCGCCCCGACCGCCTCGGCTCCGTGGGGTAGTGGCAGCCGTCGGAGCCTGGTCACGGCCAACAGGAACAGCGCGGCCGTCGCGAACCGCACCGTGGCTCCGAACAGCGGGGCGAGGTCCTCGTTGCTGTACCTGACCGCCAGGAAGTTGGTCCCGCCGATCACCACCGCAGCCACGAACGCGCCGAGGGTGGCGCGGCTCGGGTTGCGCTCCACGGTGGGGACCATAGCAATGCGCCCGGTAACTCGGTCGGTAACCCGACGAACGTGGGTAATGTTGCTCCATGTCAGATCGGCCATCGGTGCCCCCCGACGTGGAACGTGCCTGGGAGGGCAGCGCCCCTCCCGCTCCGCCCGGGGGTGGTACGCCCCTCGAACGCTCCGGAGGGACGAGGCGCGCCGCCCTCGCCGGCGGAAGCCGCACCGGCGCCGGGGGTCGTGGCGCCCTCCGGGGTGGCCGCCGGGGGGAGTCCCGAGAGCTCCGAGCCCCTAGCCGCCGACGCCGACCTTCCGCCCCTTCCGACCCGGCCGGATGGGAGCCTCGACATCGACGACCTCCTGAGGTACTGCGTCGACGTGAAGGCGTCCGACCTCCACGCGAAGGCCGGCGCGCCGCCGACGATCCGGATCAGCGGGCTGCTGAGGCCGCTGGACTTCGGCATCCTCGGGCCCGACCAGGCTCAGGCACTCGCATTCCCCATGATGGAAGAGAAGCAGCGCGCCGAGCTCGAGGAGAAGGGCGAGGTCGACTTCGCGTACTCGCTCTCGGGGGTGGGTCGTTTCCGCGTCAACGTCCACCGTCAGCGGGGCAGCCTCGGGATCGCGGCGCGCCGGATCCTCCCCAACGCCCCCGATTTCGGTCAGCTCCGGCTACCCCCGGTGGTCGAGCAGCTGGCGAACGAGCATCGCGGCCTGCTGCTGATCACGGGGCCGACCTCGTCGGGGAAGACGACGACGTGCGGAGCGATCGTCAAGCACATCAACCAGACGCGCCGGTGCCACATCGTGACGATCGAGGACCCGATCGAGATCCTTCACCGCGACGAGCTCGCGATCGTCACGCAGCGGGAGGTCGGTCAGGACACCATGACGTTCCAGCTCGCCTTGCGGGCGGCGATGCGTCAGGATCCCGACGTCATCTTCGTCGGAGAGATCCGCGACACGGAGACGGTCTCGGCCGCTCTCCAGGCGGCGGAAACGGGCCACTTCGTGATCGCGACGATGCACACGACCGACGTCGTCGAGACAATCAACCGGGTCGTCGACTTCTTCCCCGCACATCAGCAGAAGCAGGTGAGGGTTGCGCTCGCCGGCTCGATGGTGGGCGTGATGACCCAGCGTCTGTTGCCCAAGGTCGGGGGCGGCCGCGCTCCGGCGCTCGAGGTCATGGTCTCCAACGGACGTATCCGTGACTGCATCATCGACCCCGAGAAGACCCACGAGATCCACGACATCGTGCAGGCGTCGGGGTTCTACGGGATGCAGACGTTCGACCAGTCCCTGATCGGGCTCTACCAGGAGGGCATGGTCACTCTCGACGAAGCCAAGTCCGCGGCCAACTCGCCGCACGACTTCCAGCTCGCTCTGAAGCAGGCCGGCATCATCGACACCTAGTGCCCCGGTGGGTCCGGGTCAGCACGACCGGCGCGTGTCGCGGCCGGGGCCTCCGTGGCACACGTCCGCTCCCGCACCGCCGAGGAGGACGTCTTTTCCGAACCCGCCGAAGAGACGGTCCCAACCCATCCCCCCGCGCAGGGCGTCATGGCCGTCGCCGCCCTGGAGCACGTCTGCCTGCTCCCCGCCGCGGAGGCGCAGATCCGAAGCCGGGGCCGAGCTTCCGTCACCACTAGCCAGGACCTGGTCCCGCCCCCCGTCTCCGGTGGCGATGACGGTGATATCGACCCCGTCGGGTACGTCGATCGCGATGTGGTCGTCGCCCCGGCCGCCGTGAAGACGGATCGTGCCCCCACCGGCTCCCGGCGCGACCGACAGGGTGATCGTGTCGGCGCCTCTGCCGCCGTTGACCTCGACCACACGCCCGTCCGCGGCCGCGGCCGTGACCTCCACCGCGATCGAGTCGTCCCCTCTTCCGGCGGCGATGGTGGACGACCCGCTCGAGCTTCCCGATACGACCTGGATCGAGTCTGCTCCGGCCTTGCTCTCGACGTCGCACCTACCGACGGCGACCGAGTCGGCACCGCCAGTGCCCGTCTCGGTGCCACCGGCGGCGGGGCAGTCCCCCTCGTAGGGGCGGCCCTCGACGAGCACGGAATCCTCGTCGTTCTCGAAGTCCGGGTCGTAGTTGGACGTCCTCGCCCAGGCACTGTTCCAGATCTCGTAATCGGTCGTGCGGGTCACGGTGATCGTGATCCTCGTGGTGGCTCCGCTCGCCATGGACCCCATCTCGCACGACACGCTCCGGTCCCCGTAGAAGCTGGGACGGTCGCTCTCGGGAGCCAGCGGTTGGGGACCGTCCCCGCTGAACGTGCAGACCGCAGCGGGGTCGCTCGTGGCGACCGCTACGAAGTCAGTCCCATAGGGGAGGTGATCGATAACGGTCACGTCATCTGCCTGCGACGGCCCTAGGTTGCTGACATCAAGGGTGAAGTCGAAGTCCGTGCCCACCTCGGGCGTGGCGGGGGCGGTCATGACCAGGGCGGTGTCCGCCGGCCTGGACTTGTCCGGACCGATCCAGAGATCGGCGTAGTTGTTGTCGTAGTTGGGCTCGTAGTTGGACGACGAGACCCATGCGCTGTTCCACAGCTCCCGCGCGCCGGTCCTGGTCACGGTGAGCGTCACAACGGCGGACCGGTCCACCGCGAGCGAGCCGAGAGAGCAGTGGACGCCGTTGCCGTAGACGGGATAGTAGGAGACGCCATCGGGGCTCGAAGGCGCCCCTCCTCCGTCCACCGGTTGGCCGCCACCGTCGCTCGAGCAGCTCTCCGCCGGCGTCACGCTTACCAGGTCGAGCTCGGGCGGGAGGGAGTCCGATAGCCACACGTCGCCTACAGCCGACGGCCCTCGGTTGGTGACGGTGAGCGTGAGGTCGAAGGTGTCGCCGACGACGGGGGTCTCGGCCGGTCCGCGCAGATCCAGATCCAGGTCCGAAGTGACCGAGGGATCCGCCGCGATCGAATAGCTCCCGTAGTCATTGTCGTAGTTGTCGTCGTAGTTGGACGCCTGTACCCACGCGTCCGCCCAGATCTCCCACGCCGTGGTGCGGACGGCGGTGAAGCTGATCTTCAGCGAGGACCCCGCGGGGATCGTCGCGAGGTCGCACACGACCTCCCCGTAGCCGCCTTCGGGGTGTTCTTCGATACGGCAGATGTCGCCGGCGCGGCCCGACTCGAAGCTCGTGACATCGAGCCCGTAGGGCACCGGGCTGACGAAGGTCGCGCCCGTGGCGGCCGACGGTCCCGCGTTCGAGACGGTGGCCGAGTAGCTGAATGCGGCGCCGACCTCGGGGGAGGGAGGACCGGTCATCGTCACGCCGACGTCGACCGGGTTCGACGTGTCGGGCTCGAGGTAGAGCTCGAAGTAGTTGTCGTCGTAGTTGGGGTCCTCGGCGCTCGAGCCGACCCAGGCGCTGTTGTACGCGGCTCGTCCGCTCACGCGTTTCAGCGTCAGCGTCACCGTCCTGGTCTCTCCGGTGTCGAGCGTGCCGAACGTGCAGCTCACGCCGCCGCCTCCGCGGCTACCCGGACCGGTGTCGCCACCGTCTGATCCCTCGGTTCCGCTCTTCGGATAGGCCTGCGCCATCGCCTCGTCGTTCCCGCAGACGTCGGCGGGATCGGACGACGACACCGCTTGCACCTCGAGCTCGGGCGAGACGTAGTCGGAGAACGCCGCGTCGGGAGCCGCGTCGGGCCCGGAGTTGGCGATCGAGAAGCTGATCTGGAAGACGTCCCCCACCAGAGGGGTTGCCGGCACGTCGCGTGGGGTCAGCGACAGGTCGGCGGACGACGGGGTCTGCGCCGCAGCCGGAGGGGCGAGGAGGATCACCGTGGTGGAAAGCGCCACCAGGGCGGAGCGGCGAGCGGTCATGGCGAGTACCTCGTTCTCGAAGGGGGACCTCTGCCCGGGCCCATCACGTCTATCAGAGACCGTCGGCCCCCGAAAGGTTCCCGTGATGTCCTCATCGACCGTCGGACCTCTCTCCTTGACCACCACCCCCGGCAACGGTTCCGGCGCCCGGTGACTAGGCTGGGCGCTCCGATGCCCATCTACGAGATGCTCAGCGAGGTCCCGGACCCCCTCGCCCCCACCTTGATCGTGTCGTTCGAAGACTGGGTCGATGCGGGGGGAGCCGGTTCGACCGCGGCCCGCCATATCGCCGCCGACGGCGAGGTCGTGGCTACCTTCGATCCCGACGCGATGTACGACTACAGAAGCCACCGGCCCGTCCTCGACATCGTCGACGGCGCGCCTAAGCGCTTGGATATGCCCCGTATGACGCTGACGCGGCGACGTCTTCCCGAGCGGGACCTGTTCGTCCTTACGGGCCCCGAGCCCGATTACCGGTGGAACGAGTTCGCGTCGGACGTGAGAGAGGTTGCCTTGCGCGCGGGGATAGTCGAGCACGTCAGCCTCGGCGCCATCCCAGCCGCGGTCCCGCACACCGCGCCGACACCGGTGATGATGACGGCGTCGAGCGAAGACCTGATGCAGGGGGCGCCTCCGACCCAGGGGCTGCTGCGAGTGCCGGCCGCGGCGGTGAGCTTGATCGAGTGGACCCTCGCCGAGTCGGGGATCCCGGCGGTCGGCTTCTGGGCCCAGGTCCCGCATTACGCGACCCCTTACGCGGCCGGCGCCATCGCATTGGTGCGGCGCGTCGAGAGCCATCTGTCGGTGACGATCGGCGCGGGCGCCCTCGAAGACGACGCGCAGGTGCAGCGAAAGGCTCTACAGGAGTTGTTCGCGGCGAACCCCGAGGCCGGCGCCTATCTCGAGCGGCTCGAGAACCTTATCGGCGAGCAGGCGATCCCCCCTGCTGAGAACATCGCGGAAGAGGTCGAGCGCTTCCTGCGCAACCAGCGACGAGGTGACGCGGGCCCAACCCCTTTCAGTCCCTGAGCGCGATCTAACGGGAGGCTGGTACTCCAAGAGCACGGCTCACTTGACCGAGCCGGCCAGCAGTCCTTGCACGAAATAGCGCTGGAATGAGAAGAACACGACCAAGGGCACGATCATCGACAGGAACGCGGCCGGCGCGATGACGTCGAGATTGCCGCCGAACGCGCGAAGCTCCTGCTGGATCGCCACCGTGATCGGGATCTGATCGGCACCCGTGAACACCAGGGCCACCAACAGGTCGTTCCACGTCCATAGGAACTGGAAGATCAGCAGGGATGCGATCGCCGGCATACCAAGCGGAAGAACGATCTTCGTGAAGATCCCCAACTCGGATGCGCCGTCGATGCGCGCCGCTTCGAGCAGCTCGTGTGGCAGTCCGATGAAGAAGTTGCGCAACAGGAATATGGCGAACGGCAGCCCGAACGCGATGTGGAAGAACACCGCGGCCGGGATCGTCCCGAAGATGCCGATGTTGCCGAACAGCCTCGAGACGGGGAGTAGCGCCATCTGGAGCGGAACGATCAGGAGGGCGACGACGAGCAGGAAGAGGGGCTCCCGTCCCCTGAAATCCATCCACGCGAACGCGTACGCAGCCAGCGATGCGATCAGCACGACGAAGATCGAGGTCGGGACCGTGATGTAGATCGTATTCAGGAACGACCTGACCAACGTCTCGTTGTCGAGGATGCCCCGGTAGTTGTCCAGCGTGAGACCCAGCGGCTCTGAGAACACCGTCCACCAGCCCGACGCGGCGATGTCGGGCGCCGGGCGGAAGCTCGTGACCAGCAAGCCGAACGTCGGGGTGATCCAGAACAGGGTCATGAGGAGCAAGAAGAGATGGAGCGGTCCGCGCGCGACCATGCGGGACAGGCGAGAGGACCGGGGTTCGTAGCCGGCGGTCGCCATCAGCCTTCGTCCCTGCGGAACCGTCGGATGTTGAGGATCATTATGGGTATCACGAGGATGAAGAGCAGGACCGCCACCGTGCTCCCGATCCCGTATTGGCCTCCGCTGAACGTGGTCTTGTACATCTCCAGGGCGATGACGTTCGCCTCGTCCTGCGACGCGCCGGGCGCGGTCACCAGCACGATGTCGAAGATCTTGAGCACGTTTATGAGCATCGTTACGAACACGACACCGAGCACCGGCGCCAGGAGCGGCAACGTCACGAAGCGGAACGTCTGCCACTCGGTCGCCCCGTCCACCCGGGCCGCCTCGAGCACGTCGCGAGGGAGCGCGGCGAGGCCCGCTCCTATGACCACGACCGCGAACCCTGCCCACATCCAGCTGAACGCAGCGATGATCGCGGGCGTCACCAAGCCGGGACCGAGCCAGGAGATGCCCTCGAACCCGCGCGCGAAGGTGGATTCCGCGACCCGGGCGGTGAACGGGCCTTCGCCCACATCGGCGAACGTGACGCGTCCATCCGCCCCCGTCGAGGCGGCCGCGACCACCTCGCCGTCCGCGCCGACCAGCTCCACCTCCGCCCCGGGCAGCCCGAGCTCGTCGGTCTCCACCTCGCCGACGGTTCCACCACCCGGTTTGAAGTCCCGCCAGACGACCACGCCGACCTCACCGGCGGCCACATCCGGTTCGATCGAGGCTTGCCGGGCCTCGAGGGGCACGTCATCTTCGGCGATACCGGTCAGGCCTATCTGCGCGATCTCGCCTGCACCCACGGGCGTCGTCGCGCTGATCGCTCCGCCCGGAGACTGCTCCAGGCCCACGTCGGGTGGCGGTACCGCATCGGGATAGGCACCGGGGCCGCTGAAGGTGTTCGTCACGAGGCCTACGGCGGCGTTGACGAAGCCCTTATGGGGCTCGGGGTCGTACATGACGCGCCAGATGACGCCGGTGGCGAGGAACGAGATCGCCATGGGCATGAAGACGATGATCTTGATCGCCGTCGAGTAGCGCACCCGCTCGGTCAGCACGGCGAACACGAGCCCGAGCCCGGTGATGATCGCCGGCGCGGTCGCAACCCATATGAGGTTGTTCTTGATCGCCGTCCTGATTCGGGCGGTCTCGGCGATCTCTTTGTAGTTGTCGATCCCGACGAAGCTGCCCGCCGAGCTGCGGAAGCTCTGCCCGATCGTGTCGAGCGTCGGATAGAGCACGAGGGCCCCTACGAACAGCAGGGTCGGAGCAAGGAAGAGCAACGCGAGCCATCTCTTGGCACCCCCGGGAGGCGGCTCGAGGCTTATCCCCGATCGCCGTCGTCGTTTGACGCCGACATCCGCGGCCGTTGCCGCCATCGCGTGCCCTTCCTCCTTACGGGCTCCCTCGCTACTCCCCGAACGCCTTCTTGGCGTCCTTCTCCAGCGCCGCCGCGATGCTCTCCGGGTCGTCCGGATTCTTCACGAAGTCCTGGAACCGCAGCCACAGCCCGCGTCCGCTCGTGCCGCCGAACTCGGGCGGCTGGAGGTCGGACATGTCGAAGCGGACCGACTCCGCGGTCGAGATCGCCTCTCCCGACCGGCGGGTGATGTCGTCCGGGTACACCGCGGTGTCGAGGTTCTGGTTGGCTGATGTCATGCCTCCGCGCGACGCCCATACCTCTGCGGCTTCCGGCGTCGCGAGGTACGCGAGGAAGTCCTGCGCGGCCTCGTTGTCCGTCAGTGCCACCGCCGCGTCGCCGCCGCCGATCACTGCCGGCTCGGACCCGTCGATCGAGGGGAAGGCGAAGAAGTCGAAGTCCTCACCGGCGACCGCGCCTGCCTCTGCCGTGATGACGCCCGGCACGAAGTCCCCCTCGTACACGGTTGCCGCGGCGGGGTCCTCCGTGAACACCTGGTTGACCGATGTCTCGAAGTCCGTCTCCAGCGCGCCCTTGGTGCCACCCGCCAGGTTCGCCTCGTCGCTCACGAGCTCGGCGAACACGTTCAACGCGTCGATCACGGTCTGGTCGGTCCACGGGATCTCGTGGTTCGCCAGCTGGTCGTAGCTGTCGGGACCGGCGGTGCGAACGTAGATGTTCTCGAACCAGTCGGTGAGCGTCCACCCGTCGGCTCCGCCCATCGAGACCCAGGGGACACCGGACGCATTGACGGTACCGGCAGTTTCGAGCATCTCGTCCCAGTCGGCCGGGGGCTCGACGCCGGCGTCCTGGAAGACGCCCACGTTGTACCACCACGTCGACTTGTTCGAGACCTTGTAATAGACGCCGTAGAGCGTGCCGTCGACGGAGCCGAGCTCGCTCCACACCGGCGAGAAGTTCTCCTCGAGGGCGGCGGCGACCTCGTCGGAGGCAGCTTGCAGGGCTCCGTCCGCGGCCAGCTGGCGGACGAGGCCGGGCTGGGCGATCAGGGCCACGTCCGGCGGGGCCCCACCTTCGATCTTGCCGCCGAGGAACGCGGCCATGTCGTCGCCGGCCGAGGTGAACGTGGCCTCGTGACCGCTCTCTTCAGCGAACGCGTCCAGGACCGCTTCGAAGCTCGTCTTCTCCTCCCCGGTGAAGACGGCAGCCACCTCGATCGAACCACCCCCCTCTCCGTCGCCGGTGCCGTTGCCGGCATCGTCTGCGACCTCTCCACTGGTGCATGCGGTAGCGACCGTCGCGAGGATCGCTACGATCGTCCACAAACGCCGAAGTCTCATGTCGTGCTCCTTCCTTAGGTGGGGCCCTTAGTTTCTATGCGTTCCGTTGTAGATCCCGAGGCTCGTCTCGGGGTCGAAGAAATGGAGCTGACTGGTGTCGACGACGAGCTCGATCTGCTCGTTAGCGGCTGCGGTGGACTTCGGTCCGACCTCTGCGACGAACTCGGCTCTGCCTGTCTGCGCCATCTGCTCGAGCTGGGCGACCTGCTCCGCGCCCACGTCCGCGGCAAGCTCTTTCATCTCCTGGGTCATGACGACCGGAGCGTCGACCTCGAAGTGCAGCAACGTCTGGGTGCCGAGAGCTTCGACCAGATCGATGCGCGCCTTCAGCCGGTCACCGGGGGCGCTTCCCGCGAGGGCGGCGTCTTCGAAGTCCTGGGGACGCAGCCCCACGATCACCTCGCGGCCGGCGTACTGCTTGAGCTTGGAGCGCGAGGCCAGCACCTGTCGGTCGAGCTTCAAGCTCTGGCCCCCGATCGAGATGCGTAGATCGTCGCCTTCGCCCTCGAGCTTGGAGGTTACGAAGTTCATGGACGGGCTGCCGATGAAGCCTGCCACGAAGAGGTTGATCGGCTCGGCGAACAGCTTCTTAGGGGACCCGACCTGTTGCAGCTCCCCCTTGCGCATGACGGCGACGCGGTCTCCCATGGTCATCGCCTCGACCTGGTCGTGCGTGACGTAGATGGTCGTCACCTCGAGGTCGTCCTGGATGCGGGCGATCTCGGCGCGCATCTGCACGCGCAGCTTCGCATCGAGGTTCGACAGCGGCTCGTCCATCAGGAACGCCTGCGGCTCGCGCACGATCGCGCGGCCCATCGCCACGCGCTGCCTCTGACCCCCCGACAGAGCACGCGGCTTGCGGTCGAGGAACTCCTCGAGCCCCAGGATGCGTGCCGCGTCTTGCACGCGGCGTTCGGCCTCCGACTTCTCGACCTTCCCGAGCTTGAGTGCGAAGGCCATGTTCTCCCGCACCGTCATGTGCGGGTAGAGCGCGTAGTTCTGGAACACCATCGCGATGTCCCTGTCTTTGGGAGGGACGTCGTTCACGACGCGTCCCCCGATCTTCACCTCGCCGTCGCTGATCGCTTCGAGTCCGGCGATCATGCGCAGGGCGGTGGACTTCCCGCACCCGGAGGGACCGACGAAGACCATGAACTCGCCGTCTTTGATGGTGAGGCTGAGATCGCTCACCGCTGGGGGCCCACCGGCGTAGCGTTTGGTGACGTTCGACAGCTGTATCCCTGCCACGGAACCTCCCCCGTTGGCGGCCCTGTTCGGGGGACTGTAACGCAGACCGTGGCGCCGAGAGCCAGGGCCGGTACGGCGCGCCGCGCCGGCGGGGGCCGGTAGGTTCCACATGCCGGGAAGGACCCGATCAGGGAGCGAAGGCGCCACGACGACCCCCGAGTACTGGCCGGCCCAGATGCTCTTCCACCGTGGCCTCGGCGCGCTCTATCTCCTCGCGTTCGTCGCTCGCGCTCAACCAGTTCCGGCCGCTGTTGGGCGAGCGCTGCGGTCCGACCCGTTCCCCGGCGCGCGTCCACGCTACGTGCGCGCGCTGCTTTATCGGTACCGATTCACTACTCCCGTCGAGCGGCGTGAGGGGGGCGCGTGGTGGCACCGCACGCTGGTCGGGGAGTATCTTGCCGCCGGTCGCGCTCGACCGCTCCGGGGGTTGACGCACGGCCATGTGGCCGCGCCATACTCAGGGTGTGGAAACGGCTTCTGGCGAGACGATCCGTTCCGAGCGACTGGACCTGGTATCGACCGGCGCCCCCTTCATGCGGGCGGTCCTCGAGGGACGTCTCGAAGTCGCCCAAGGACTGGCCGGCATGGAGCTTCCCCCTGGATGGGACCGGCGCGCCGAATGGTTGCTGCGGGTCCGGCTGTCCCAGATAGAGAACGACCCCGCCACGGCGCCGTGGCTGCTTCGCCTGGTCAAGCTGCGCGCCACCGGAGCGATGGTGGGTCACGTCAACTTTCATGGGCCGCCGGACACCGAGGGATGGGCCGAGATCGGTTACGAGATCGAGCCGGAGCACCGAAAGCGCGGCTACGCGTCCGAAGCGTCTCGGGCGATGTTCTGGTGGGCGGCCGAACGTGGGGTCGCCTCGTTCCGCGCCTCGGTGGCGCCCGATAACCAGGCGTCGCTCGCGTTGGTGCAGCGGCTCGGCTTCCACCGGATCGGCGAGCAGTGGGACGACCTCGACGGGTTGGAGCACGTGTTCGCGGCGAGCGTGGAGGAGTTACGCGCCGTCTCCGCCGCACCGGGCGCCGTGTCCACCTCGTCTCGCCCCCTGTAGCTGGCCGCGCCGTGACCGAGAGGATCGCTCGCGTCGAGCTGTACCACTTCGCCTATCCGCTTCCCGCGACCTTCTATCCGAGTTGGATCCCGGGCTTCCCGCAGACCGAGAACCGCTGCACCCTCGTGCGCATCATCACCACGGGCGGGGTCGAAGGATGGAGCGCCGGCCCCGCGCTGGCGCGCGAGCGGCGCGGGCTCGGCGACCTCCTCGGACCGTACCTGCTGGGTGAGGTCGCCGGGGTTGGGTTGATCCAGCAGCGGCTGCGCGAGATGAGCTATCTCGGCTGGCGCAACTGGTGGATCGAGCCGGCGATCTGGGACATCGTCGGGAAGATCGAGGACAAACCCGTTTGCGCGCTCCTCGGCGCGGGGGTACCCGCCGTCCGTGTGTATGCATCGACCGGGCAGCTCCGTACCCCTCCCGAGCTGATCGCGCGTGCCGAAGCGCACCGTGACGAGGGCTTCGACACGATCAAGCTGCGCGTGCACGAAGACGAGGCCACCGACGAGCAGGTGGTGCGGGAGACGACGGCTGCGGTGGGGGCCGAGCTCTCGATCGGCGTCGATGCCAACCAGGCGTGGCGCGTGTCCATCATCGCCGACGCGCCCCGGTGGGACCTCGATCGCGCTACCCGGTTCGCGCGCCTGTGCGCCGACGCCGGGGTCGCATGGCTCGAGGAACCGCTGCCGATGGACGACTACGAAGGTCTCACCGAGCTGACGCGCCGCTCGCCGCTCCCGATCGCCGGCGGAGAGCTCCACACCGCGGGGTACCCCGAGCTCGCGATGATGGCGGCGCGCCGCTGCTACTCGATATTCCAGCCCGACGCGATGTTCACCGGCGGCATCGATCAGACCTTCCGCCTGATCCGGTTGCTGCGCGACTTCGGCCTCGGGTACACGCCTCATACGTGGACCAACGGCGTGGGGTTGGCGGTGAACCTGCACCTGCTGGCGGCGTCGGGCTTCGCGGAAGAAACCCAGCTCGAGTACCCCCTGGATCCTCCGGGGTGGGTGCCGGAGGCGCGCGACGCGATGCTCGAGCGCCCCTTCCTGCACGACCGCGGGGTGCTCGCGGTCCCGGACGGACCGGGCCTCGGGATCGCGATCGATCGCTCGGCGCTCCGCAAGCACGGCCGGCGCTTCTTCGCCATGGACCGCAAGCGGCTCGTCGTGTCGGCGCTACGCGAGCGAGGCATCAAGGGCGCGCGCGCGATCGATGCGGCGCGCCGAGCGCGCGCCGGGCGCTTCTAGGTGAAGGACTGGGTCCGGGCGGCGTCCCGCGGCCTGCGCGAACCCGGCGGAACGGGTTGCACCAGGACCGCGGTGCATCCCCCCGCACGTCACTGCCCGAACCCGCTAAGAAGGTTCTGCGCGTCCGGATACCACCGGGGGAGTAGGCGTCCGTACCTCACGGGACGATGACGCGGACCGCGGTCCGGCTTACCGTTCCTACAGTGACGACCGAGCCCGAGATGTTCCAGCCGCCCGGCTTCCCGAGAAGCCGTGTGGCCCTCCCCGCGCTCGTCGCCTTTGTCCAGGTGATCGGCACCGCGGTCGCCGCCGGCCACGAGCCGGCGCGCCGCCCGCTCGACCTGCTCGCCTTCGTCCTCCTGGGGGCCGGGCCCGGCGCTCTGGTCCTCCGGCGGACGTATCCGGTGGCCGTCCTCCTATTCACGTTCGCGATCACCTCCGTATACGAGCTGCTCGGGTACGCCGATGGGCCGGTCTTCTTCGCCGTTGCGGTCGCCGTCGTCGCAGCGACGATGCAGGGCCACCGGCGCGCGGCCATCCTTGTCACCGCTCTGGGCTACGGCGTGTTCGTCTGGGGTGAGTTCGCGCTCGGCCTCGGACCGGCGCCGGAGACACCCGAGGCAGTGGCGGTCGGGGCGTGGCTGGTTGCCCTCCTTACGATCGCCGAGGTGGTGCGGGTACGGCGGGAGCGCTTCCAGGAAGCGATGAGGACACGGGCGGAAGAGAGGAAGCGACGGGCGAGCGAGGAGCGCCTGCGCATCGCCCAGGAGCTGCACGACGTCCTCGCCCACAACATCTCTCTCATAAACGTGCAAGCGGGCGTGGCCCTCCACCTCCTCGACGAACAGCCCGAGCGCGCCCGTCCCGCACTGAGCGCGATCAAGGAAGCAAGCAACGCCGCGCTGGGTGAGCTGAGGTCGGTTCTCGACGTGCTTCGACGAGACAGCGACGCGGCCCCGCGCGCGCCCACGCCGGGCATCGCGCAGCTCGGCCCGTTGATAGCCCGGACCGAGAGCGCGGGACTCACCGTCGTCATGCACACCCAGGGAGAGCCGCGGCCTCTTCCGGTCGCAGTGGACCAGGCCGCGTTCCGGATCGTGCAGGAATCGCTCACGAACGTCACCCGCCACGCCGGGGCTGCGGCGGTCCGGATAGAGCTGACCTACGGGCCCGACGATCTGACGATCGAGGTCCATGACGATGGTCGCGGGACACCAACTCAGCAGGGGACCGGTAAGGGCGTCGCCGGGATGACCGAGCGGGCCCTGGCGCTCGGCGGCGACCTGCGGGCCGAGCCGGCTCCCGACGGCGGCTTCGTGGTCCGCGCGCGACTGCCGTACGGCGCCGACGAGGGGGGCGAGGCCGGATGATCCGGGTGGTGGTCGCCGACGACCAGGGGTTGGTGCGCGCGGGCTTCCGCGCCCTGCTGGATGCCCAGACCGATATCGAGGTGGTGGGCGAAGCAGACGATGGTCACGCCGCCATCGAACTGGCGAGGCGGCTTCAGCCCGACGTCGTGCTCATGGACATCCGCATGCCCGGCCTGGACGGGCTCGCCGCCACCCGAGCGATCGTGGGCGACGTCGCGCTGGGCGACGTCAAGGTCGTGATCCTGACGACGTTCGACCTCGACGAATACGTCTTCGAGGCGATCCGGGACGGGGCGAGCGGCTTCCTCGTCAAGAACACCGAACCGGCAGAGCTGATCCGGGGCGTGAGAGCCGTCGCCGAGGGCGACGCCCTCCTCTCGCCCGGGGTGACCCGTCGTCTCATCGCCGAGTTCGCCCTGCACGCCCGCCCGCCGCGCGCGCGCCGGTCTCTGGACGCGCTGACCGAGCGGGAGCGGGAGGTCATGGCGCTCGTGGCCGAGGGACTGTCGAACGACGAGATCGCGCAGCGGCTCTTCCTCAGCCCCGCCACCGCCAAGACCCACGTCAGCCGATCCATGGTCAAGCTGGGCGCGCGCGACCGCGCCCAGCTGGTGGTGTTCGCGTACGAATCGGGCCTCGTCCGCCCTGGGTGGGCCGATTAGCCTTACCTCGCCGGAGGTAAGGGGGCCACGCTCTCGTGCCGCCCCCGAGGTAGCCGAGAACGGTCCCCCCGGATGACGACACGGGACGCCGCCGGACCGACCATGAGAGCAACCCAACAGACCGCCCCGGCGGTCGCGATGGAAAGGAGCTCGACATGGAGTCGGCATTCATGCTGGCTAACGAGGGCGCTCATGGAGGTGAGTGGTGGCCCATCTTCCCGCTGCTGTGGTTCGCTCTGATCGCAGGCGCGATCTTCTTCTTCGGCAAGCGCGCCCGCCGCGGGATGCAGCAGCACCCGTACCTCTCGGGCCAGGCCGTCCTCGCGGAGCGCTACGCCCGCGGTGAGATCAGCGAGCAGGAGTACCAGGATCGGCTGAAGGTCCTCAAGCAAGAGCGCTAGCGAATGTGGTCGAAGGGGGCCCCGGCGACGGGGCCCCCTTCGCCTCGCAGGGATACGCCGGCTTCGGTCGAAGTCTCAGGCAGCCACGAGAGGCTTTGGAGGACCGTTGAAGAAGATCCTGTTGGGCGGTTTGATCGCCGCCCTGGTGGTCGGGTCGCTGGGACTTCCCGCCGCAGCCAAGAAGAAGAAGAAGCAGGTGAAACCGGTGCCCACCGCCCTCTACCTTCACGGCAACGAGAGCATCGGCGAGGTCGAGGGCTTCCCGTTCATCGCCCCCGAAGGGTTCCTCGTGATGGACCCGACCGAGCCGGAGGGCACCGAGTCCAAGTCCAAGGGGATCACCAATTACGTCGCGGGCCCCGTCTACGACTGCGCCGGCAACCTCTACTGGCCGGTCTGGATCGGGAACGTCGCCGGCACGATCAAGGGCGACATGAAGCTGACGTTCCACGCGAGGTCGACGCCCGGCAACGTGACCGTCAGGGTGTGGCCCGACGTCGCCTCGCAGCAGTGCGCGACCCAGGGGTTCTATCCCGAGCCCGTCGGTGAGGTGACGGTCGCTCTCCCGTCGGGGCAAGGAACGGTTGAAGCCGTGATCGAAGACGTCGACTTCGAGGCTGCGTCCGGGGTCATGATTCAGATCAGCCCCGAACGCAGCGCCGAGGCCGGCGGCCGACCGGTGTACCTCCCGTTCGTGGCTCGGGTCCTCTACGACGCGACGACCACCCCCTCTGTGCTCGAGTTCAGCTGCATCCCGGCGAGCGGGAGATCCTGCACGAAGTAGCGCGCTAGGCTCGGCCGGGTGCGAGCGAGGGTCGTCGAGACCGAGGTCAAGACCCGTCGCTTCGCTCGTCCTCTCCGGGTCCGCATCGACCTGCATGGCGTGTCGACCGGCGCGCCTGGGTCGCGCAGGGTGATCAGGTGGGAGTGGATCGAGTCGATCGACGTCCGCAAAGACGGGCTCGTCATCAGGGCTTCCCGTGGTGCGATCGAGCTTCCGGACGGCACCTTCGGTCTCGAGTCGGAGCGTCTGGCGGAGCTCCTCGAGGCGGCGCGCGCGATCGAGCGCCGTGCGGACGTCATCGGTCGCCTCTCCGCGCCGCCCGACGCGGAGCGGGTCTAGGTATGCATCGGGGCGCCGATCATGGGATGGATCGCCGAGGCGTACGACCCTCGTGCCGCTCTCGCGACGGGAGGTGTGGCGACGATCGCGGCGTGCGCCTACGGGTTCCTCTCCCTCCGGGCGCTGAAGCTGCGGCGCGCCGGGAGGACGCAGCCCGATGAGGAGGAGCATCCCGAGTTGGAGCTCGGGGCCGGCTAGCCGGCGGACGCGCTGTATTAGTGTCGGGCAGTCATCGCGTCGAGAACGGGAGGTTCGAGATGGGCGACCCGAAGGTCCTCACGGACGAAGAGATCAAGACCACGTGGACCAGGGGGGCTGCCGCCGGGCAAGCCATGACGGCCGATCCGGACACCACCGATCCGGACACGACCGACACCGACGGCACCGACGGCGACCCCGGCACGGACGCGGACGCGACCGACAGCGACTCGGACACCACGGACAGCTAGACCTCTCGTAGTCGTGGAGGTCGCGGCGCTCGAGCGCTGCGTCGGCGACGTCGCCCGTTTCCTCGACCGGCACTGGGGTCGGGAGCCGCTCCTGTGGCGGTCCTCGGTCGAGCCGGGTTTCGACGACCTCGCCTCCCTGGACGACCTCGACCACATGGTGAGCTCGCTGGGCTTGTCTGCGTCGAGCCTACGCATGGTCCGCCGCGGGACGACGCTACCCGCGGCGAGGTACACGACCTCGCCGGGTAAGAGAGCGCGGACGAGCGAGCCGCTCGTCAGCGCGCCCCTGGTCTACGCCCGCTTCTCGGAGGGGGCGACGATCGTCCTGGAGTCGCTCCACCGGTACTGGCGACCGCTGACCGACTTCTGTCGGGACCTCGAGCTGACGCTCGGGCATCGCCTCCAGGTCAATGCCTACATCACGCCCCCCGGCTCGCAAGGGTTCGACGTGCACCGCGACGACCACGATGTCTTCGTCATGCAGGTCTGGGGCGCCAAGCACTGGATCGTCTACGACCGGGATCACCCCGACGCGGTGTTGATCGATGAGGAGATCGAACGCGGCTCGGTCCTCTACATCCCCACGGGGTTCCCCCACGCGGCCACGACCGGATCCAGCGCCTCGGCCCACCTCACCGTGGGGATCCTCACGCACGGCTCCGGCGACGTCGTGCGGGAGATAGCCAAGCTGGCCGAGAAAGAGCCCGCCTTCCAGGAGCGGTTGCCTCCGGGGGTCGCCGGGGACCCCGTCGCTCTGCGGGCCGTGGTCGAGCATCATGTCGAGGAGCTCCGGGGATGGCTCGACAAGCTCGACGTCGACGAGCTCACGCGCCGGGTGGCGCGCCGGGTGAGTTCGACCGCGCAGCCGATCGTCCATGGTCAGTTGCGCCAGCTCGTTCGGCTCGACGAGCTCGACCTGGACACCGTGGTCGCTCGCCGCCGCGGCTCTACCTGCCTCCTCTATCCCCGGGACGATGCGCTCACGGTCTTTCTCGCCGACCGCGAGCTCGAGATGCCGCGCGCGGGCGAAGAGGCGATGCGGCGGATCGCGGGACTCGACCGCTTCCGTGTCGGCGACCTGCACGATCTCCTCACCCCGGAGAGTTCGCTCGTCCTCGTGCGGCGGTTGATACGAGAGGGGCTGCTCGAGGTAGTTCTTGAAGGCTGAGCGCCTTCGCTGCGCGGATGCCGCCGACACCCGCCGGGAACCGATCTTCGCTACCGCCTCGTTCGTCCGGAGGTGGCTTCTGGTCGAGCAGCCGGGGTCGTGGGGACGAGACGCGCTCACTCAGAGTCGGTTCCCGGAGCGAGTCGCGCAAGAGCTCCGGCAGCGCGCCCGGCGCGCCGGCGTCCGCGTGGTCCTCATCCGCAGGGGCGTCCGGTTCTCATCCGAGAAGCGCCAGTGCTACTTCGTGCGCACGGGCGAGCGCGACGTGTACCAATCGCACCTCGCCCTCGACCGTGTCGACGAGCTGCTCGATGTCGATCTCTCCCCGATGCGGGAGGGAGGGTCCGTCGTCGGCGCCGACGAACGGGCTGCCCCGGTGTTCCTGGTGTGCACCCACGGCCGCCACGATGCCTGCTGCTCGATCCGAGGCAACCAGGTGTCGCGGATCGCGTGTGCCCAGCCGGGCTTCGATGCATGGGAGTGCTCCCACATCGGTGGCGATCGTTTCGCTGCGAACCTCGTGTGCTTTCCGCACGGCATCTATTACGGACGGGTTGGCTCGCACGACGTGCCCACCTTGATGCAGAGCTACGCGCGGGGAACTCTGGCACTCGAGCACTACCGCGGCCGCTGTTGTTACCCGTTCCCGGTCCAGGCGGCCGAGTATTTCGCGCGGCGCGCCGCCGGCAGCGTAGGCGTCGACGATCTCTCGCTGGTGGACGCCGCGCCGACACCGACCGGGTTGGTCGCAGCGTTCTCGGTCGGTCCGGGTGGGCGCGCCGATGTCGAGGTGCGGGTCACCGACCGTGGCGACTTCCGCCTGACGTGTGATGCGACCCGCACGCATCCGATACCGCGCTACGACCTGGTGTCGTGCGTCCTCACGCCGGGCTGACCGCCCAGCGCGGGCAGGCCCGCGCCGGAACCTCTCGCTAGCATGACCGCGACGTCGCCTCTAGGACGGCGCCGACGAGTCGGGAGGGAGCTTTGTGAAGATCGGTGTTCTGGGGACCGGGGTGGTCGGCAGGACGATAGCGGGCAAGGTCGCCGAGCTGGGGCAGGCCACCGTCGTCGGCACCCGCGATCCCGACGCGCTCCGGGCTCGAGCCGAGCCGGACTTCATGGGGAACCCTCCGTTCTCACAATGGCACGCGCAACACCAGGACGTGGGGGTTGCGGTCTTCGCCGACGCTGCGGCTCACGGCGAGGTCGTGGTGAACGCGACCGGCGGCATGGCCTCGCTCGATGCTCTTCGCGCGGCGAGGGAGGAGAACCTGAAGGGGAAGGTCGTGGTCGATATCGCGAATCCCCTCGACTTCTCGGGCGGGATGCCGCCGAGCCTCTCGGTGTGCAACACCGATTCTCTGGGAGAGCAGATCCAGCAGGCATTCCCCGAGGCGCGCGTCGTCAAGACCCTGAACACGGTCACGGCTGCCGTCATGGTGGACCCGGGCCTCGTGGCGGGCGGGCAGCACGCTATCTTCGTGGGCGGCAACGACGCCGACGCGAAGTCCGAGGTGACGGAGATCCTGCAGGAGTGGTTCGGATGGAAGCAGGTGATCGACCTCGGCGACATCACCGCGGCGCGCGCTATGGAGATGTACCTGCCGCTATGGCTCCGCCTCTTCGGCGTGCTGGGGAACCCCATGTTCAACGTCGCGGTAGTAGCAGATCCTCCCTATGCGGGATCGGTGCGAACCGGGTCGTGAGCGAGTGGGCTTGCCGCCGCATCTAGCGGTATCCCCCGGCCCGCAAGAAGGTGTGTAAGTCCACCGGGCGGAGGTTCTTCTGGGATAGCCCGCGCAGGATCGCCGGAAGCGCAGAGGCCGTCCTGTCGAGCACGTGAAGGAGGACGATGCTCCCCGGCCGCACCTCCGCCAACACACGCCCCGCTATGACCCCCGGTGACGAGGTGGCCCAATCGAGGGAGTCGACGTCCCACATGATCACTCGCCCGTGGCCGGTAGCGCCGGCACCCGCGAGGACGTTGCGGTCGTAGGCGCCGTAAGCGGGACGGTAGAGAGGCGCGGTCGTATCTCGAGCCATCTCCCACCACAGGCGGTCATCGGAGC
This sequence comes from Actinomycetota bacterium, assembly GCA_046262015.1. GTDB lineage: Bacteria > Actinomycetota > CADDZG01 > CADDZG01 > WHSQ01 > JBHENN01. The sequence continues at coordinate 35,968 of JBHENN010000042.1, forward strand.
GGATCCTCCACTCCGTGTCGGACCGGGATCGCCCCGCCAGGACCGCGTGGTCCCACCCATGCGCTCCGATCGCATGACCGCGCCGAACCGTTCGCCGCACGATCTCCCCGGCCCCCCTGATCTGGGCGCCGGAGCAGAAGAAGGTGGCTTCGACGTTGCCCGCCGCCAGGGTGCTGAGTATCCGGTTCCAGGGGGGGACCGAATTGCAGTCGTCGAACGTGAGCGCGACGAGTCGGCCCACGCCGTTCAGGCGTTTGAAGACGCGGGCGGTCACCGGACGGCGCATCCGCCATCGCGTGGCGCGCGACTTCCTCACGTTCCCTGCGTCGTCCCGGACGCGCACGCGAGCCGTGTACAGGCCGGGGTAGAGGACATCCCCGTTGCGGTAGCGGGTGCGATAGCGGATCTCGCCGGCGCTCCCCCCGCGGCGGGTGCGGCGAGCGAACACCCCGATGCGATCAGCGATCTTCAAGGTGGCCACGAGCTCCGTCGCCCGGTCGCGAAGTCGGTAGTCGGCGACCAGGACACCGGCTCTCGTGAAGATTCGGGGCCCGATCCGCAGCGAGCGGATGCGCGGAGGTCGGGTGTCCCCGACGACCGCCTCGCTCGCGCTCGCCGTCAAGCCCGCACCGTCCACCGCGGTTGCTCGTACGGTGTAGCCACCGTCGGGCAACCGCTGCCCGTCGGCCCGGCCGTTCCACTCGGCGGCGAGCTTCGTTGCCATGGTCGCCGTGGTCCAGCTCCTGCGCACGATCCCGTCACCGTCGAGGACCTCGAGCGTTTGCCACGCCGGCTCGTTCGAGAACGCTTCGAGTACGGTCTTGTCCTTCCTCCCATCTGCGTTTGGCGAGAACACGTCGAGCGAGACCCGCACCGAGGCGACCGGCGCAGAGTTGTCCACCGTGACGCTCGAGTGGTCCGAAGCCTCCGATGCGCCGTCGGTCGCGACCGCCCGCACGATCGCCGGCCCCGAGTAACCGCCCGTCTGCCACGTGGCCGTCCAGCCGTCGGCGGCCGTGTCGTCGGTCCCGATCGGGGTCCAGGTCGTGCCGCCGTCGGTGGACACGGCGAAGCGCACCTCCGTCGTCCCTTCACTGGCGTGCGCCGCGATCTGAACGTCGCCGGTCACCACGGCACCCTCGGGTGGGCTCGTGATGACGACCGACAACGGGGAGGACCCGCGGACCTCGCGCGCGGATGCGACCGACGTCAACGGACCGCCCACAAGGACCATGAGAGCGATAGCCGTCCTAAGCGTCGCTCTGACGGGCGCTGCCTTCATCGAGGATGTCCCACTTCATGTCGGAAGATACCCAAATCAGATGGGAGTAGGGGTGGACGTCCGGCGAAAGATGATGGTCGCGGCGGCGGCCGGGTTGATCCTCGTCGTGGGTGCCGTGCTCGTGTTCCGGGATCGCCCGAGAAGTCCGGTGCCCCCTCAGGAGATACGCGGCTCTTCGGCGTGGGCCCGGGAGCACTACGGCGATCCCGATGCTCGCGGTTTCAAGAAGCGGAACATCGTCACGATCGAGTTCCTGGGTCGCACGATGTTCGTTCATGAGAAGGCGGCGCGCCACTTCCTCCGTCTCGAGAGGTTGTTCGAGGCACGCGCGCCCGAGTACGCCGCGGCCGTGGCGACCGGACCTCTCGACGATTGGAGCTACCAGAACAGACCGGTGCGCGGTGAGGTCGGCGGGAAATCCAACCATGCCTTCGGGCTCGCCATCGACGTCAACGCGCTGACGAACGTGCTCGGCACCGAGGGGAACATGCCGGTGGAGGTCGTCCGCCAGTGGGAGATCGAGGGAGGCGACTGGGGCGGCGACTGGAGCCGTCCCGACCCGATGCACTTCCAGACCCACCTCACCCCGGCAGAGATCGTTGACCGCTATCACGCCGACGGCACGCCGAGGGAGTGGTACCTGCAGGAGCTCGTGGGCGGCGGGTAGCAGGCACGGGCGCGACCCCGGCTAAGCTCGTGCTATGTGCAGAAGCATCAAGACCTTGCGAACCACGGAGCACGACGTCAGCGAGGAAGAGATCGAAGCGGCCGCGTTGCAGTACGTGCGCAAGATCTCCGGATACCGCACACCGTCGCGCGCCAACGAAGAGGTGTTCGCCCGGGCGGTCCAGGACATAGCGGCGGCGTCGCGCCGGTTGCTCGACGAGCTCGTCGTGGGTTCGAGGCCCCGGGTCGCATCTCGCTCCTGACCCGATCGCCGACTGGGTGTTCCCCTACATATAGAGCGCGCCATCACCCTCTCGGCTTAAGGTCGACGCGTGACGGATCGAGAGCGCGTGGCGCGGGAGACGGCCGCCGTCTTCGGGCGCGCCGCACCTACCTACGACACCGTCATCCCGTTCTTCGCACACTTCGGAGCCCTCCTCGTAGAGCGGGCGCGGCTCGAGCCCGGTGAGACGGTGCTCGACATCGGGTCCGGCCGCGGGGCCAGCGCGCTCCGGGCGGCGGAGAGCGTCGGCGACCAGGGGCGCGTGGTCGCCACGGACCTGTCTTTCGAGATGGTCGTACTGATCGAGCAAACCAGGGACCGGCGTGGCCTGACGAACCTGACGGCTGTCGTCGCCGACGCCCACGATCTCGGGTTCGACGGCGGATTCGACGTCGTGCTTTCCGGCGCCGTCCTGCATCTCGTCCCCGACCCGGCGGCGATGGCCGCGTCGATCCACCGCGCCCTCCGTCCCGACGGGAGGTTCGTCGTCTCGTACCCCACCGGCGGGGGAGAGCGGTGGAACTTCTTCGGCAACGTGCTCCGCAGCTTCGCCCGGCGGGCCGCGCGCCCGCTGGACCCGCCACCGGCTTCGCCTCCCGATCTCCTCACGGTGCTGCGAGAGGCGGGCTTCGAGGATCTCGCCTCCACGGAAGAGTCCGGCGACTTCGTGTTCGAGGACGAGCACGAGTGGTGGCGATGGGTGTGGAGCACGGGTATGCGGGGGCGTCTCGAGGCGTTCGACGACGACGTCCTGAACGAGGTGCGCGCCGAGATGCTGCGAGAGGTCGCCGCTCTGGGTGGCCCGGGCGGCATCCCCCTCCACCAGACGGTGCGCTTCATCTCCGGTCGGCGCGCGGGCTAAGGAGCGATCAGCGCCCGAGCGTCCGCTGAAGGAAGTCGACCTGCTCCTGCTTCCTCATGAGCATGTGCTCCATGAGGTGCTCGAGCGCTTCCGAGCGCGCCTCCTGACCGGTCTCGGGGATCACGGCATGCAGCGCCCCGAGTACCTCGCCCTCGTAGTCGATCAACCCCTCGATCCCCGCGGCCGACGGGTCGAACGGCTCGAACGGAGCCACCTCGGTGGTCGGCCTGCCGCCGAGGGCCGCCAGCTTCTCGATCAACCTGCGAGCGTCGTCGAGCTCGAGCTTGCCGAACTCCTCGAACTTGACGCTCAGGGCCTGGAAGTCGATCCCGGTCGCCGAACCGGCGGCCCACGTGAACAGGGCCGCCGACCGGAGCTGCAGGGGTATCGCTCGGTTCAAGAGCTCCGTCACCTTGTCCACGTTCATCTTGTCGTCGTCGGCCATCGAGGCTCCTTCCGGGAGGGTTGCGCTTATGTGCTTGTGGGTCGGCGGTTCGTGCCCACCATTCCCCGGAAGCTCGCACCCATGCGCCCGCAGCCCGCACCCAGACCCCGGCGCATTCCTCAGGTGCCGGTGCCCGCGTGCCTCGTCATCGCGTCCGGGCGCGACTGCTGGAGCAGGCCGATCCGGTTGCCGCTGGGGTCGCTCAGCAGGAGGCACGGGCCGTCGGGCACCTCGACACGCCGGTCCTCGCCCGACCATCCCGCGGCGCTCAGCTGCTCGACGGCACGGTCGAGATCGTCGACGGCCCAGATGCACAGGACGCCGGGCGCAGGCTCGTGGTCGGCGAGCACCACGAGCGGGCCGTCGCCGAGCGCCACCGCGGCGACCTCCGCCTCGAAGGCGCGCGCTCGCCACACGACCGCGCCGCCGAGGAGATCGCGATAGAAGCCGAGGTCGCGCTCGACGTCGGACGAGCCCATGTACAGGTAAACGAGGCGACCGCGCTCGAGCATCGCCGCGAGGTTATCGCCGTAGTCAGGGGGCAGGAGGGGTCCGTGCGGGGGCGAACCTGAGGGACACGGCCCTAAGGAAGGAAGGACCTCCGCATGCCCGTAACGATCGTCAGGGGAGCGCTGGCCCTGAGCGCAGCCGCGCTCGTCGCGCTGCCTGCGATCCCGAGTGCATCTGGGCGCGCGCGTCCGGGCTCGTCACCGCGTCCCGTGGGGTCGATCGAGATCTCGGAGGCCGCGGGCCTCGGCCGGGTCGAGGTGCACGGCGATACGGCTGCGGTGCTGCAGAGAGACGAGGGGATCGTGGCGCTCGTGGACATCGAGAACCCGAAACGCCCGCGCGTGCTCGGCCGCTTCGACGACGACGCCCGACAGTCGCTGGACGGCGACCTTGCGTTCTCCAGCGACGGCCGCTGGCTCTTCTATGCGCGCCAGACCCGACAGTTCTATCTCGATGGGTTGCTCGTGCTCGACGTCGCAGATCCGTCATCGCCACGTCTCGCGGGCTACACGGCCGCGGGAGGCACGCTGCGCGTCGCGTACCACGATGCGGGCGACAGCGAGTGGGTGGTGACGATGGATGCGGTCGAGGGTCTGACCATCGCCCGTTTCGACCCGCAGACCGGTGTGGTGGTCCCGGTGACGGTGCAACCGTTGCCCGAGCCGACGCAGAAGGTCGGAGGGCCGGCATCGGCGGGCATCGTGATCGACGATGACCCCATGACCGGCAAGACCCTGCTGTACGCGTCTACCGGCAAGACGGGCGTCGAGGTGTTCGACTTCACCGATCCCGTGAACCCGGCAAAGCTGGGCGGCTGGGAAGGCATCGGGCTGGCCGAGCTGCAGGTCGCCTCTTCGGCCCGCAGCCGTACGATCTACGCCGCGACCGAGTACTGGTTCGACGACCAGCTCGCTCCCGAGGTCGTGGTCCTGGACGCGACCGATCTAAGCGACATCCGCAAGCGCGGCGTCAAGAGCATCGGGAAGCCGGCGGACGATGCGTGGCGGGTCCAGGGCATGGAGCTGGTGGGCGGCCGCCTCCTGGTCGCCCACTCCCACGCCGGGCTCGTCTCGTTCCCGACCCGAAGGTCGGGCGCGCCGAGCCTGGTCTCCATCGCCGGCCGGCGCAACCCCGAGGCAGGGGTCGTCGGCGAGGGTCCCTACGCGTTCGACGTCGATGCCCGCGGTGGGCTGCTGTTCCTGACCGATGCGGCGACGGGAGTGCTTTCGATCCTTCGCGGGAGCGCGCCCTGAGGGGACGTGACTTCGGCGGTCCTCCTGAGTAGCCTGGACGCCGGCCTTGACCGGGAGGGACGCGTGCATCCGAACGCCGAGCTGATCACCGAGCTGTACTCCGCTTTCGCGGCGCGCGATCACACGCGGATGGCGCGCTGTTACCGGCCCGAGGCGACCTTCAGCGATCCCGTGTTCATGGATCTGAAGGGCGACGAGGTGACCGCCATGTGGCGGATGTTCTGCGTCCGGGGCACCGATCTCTCGGTCACGTTCGGCGACGTCGCCGCCGACGACGGTCAGGGGTCGGCCCGCTGGGAGGCGCGCTACACGTTCGCCCCTACCGGTCGCGCGGTGCACAACCGGATAGAGGCCTCGTTCCGGTTCGTGGACGGCAAGATCCTCGAGCACCGCGATCGGTTCGACTTCTACCGCTGGTCGAGGATGGCGCTCGGCCCCCCCGGAGTTTTGCTCGGGTGGTCACCCCTGGTGCTCTCCAAGGTGCGCAAACAGGCCCGGTCCCAGCTCGACGCCTTCATCGCATCCGAAGAAGCGGCGCGCTGAGCGGATAGTGCAGGCGTTTGCCAGGATCGTCCGGCGGGTCGATCCCCCCGATTTCACCCGCCGGCTCGTTCGGGGGGAGCCGGGCCGCATCGGCATCGCGTTGTCGGGAGGGGGCATCCGCTCGGCCTCCTACTGTCTCGGTGCACTGCAGGTCCTGAGGGAGCCAGACGGATCCACGCCCGGTTCGCTCTTCGAGCGCGCGGACGTTGTCACGGCGGTGTCCGGCGGCGCCTATATCGCATCTGCGGTCGCGGTCAGCGACTCGCAGGGCTCTGAGGACCCGACGAAGACGAGCCGGCTGTCGCCCGAGATCGAGGACTCACTTACCGAGTTCGCTCCGTGGAGCCGGGGTTCGCCGGAGGAGGACCACCTCCGCAAGAACAGCTCGTACCTCGCCGAGACCCTCGTCGGCAAGCTGGGCGCGGTGAGCATCTGGCTGCGAGGCCTCATCCTCAATCTCGCGGCGGTCGGCTTCGTCGTGGTCCTCGCGGGGGTGTTCGTGGGATGGATCCTCTACGAGATCCATCCCGGGATGCACGCGCGCGCGGGAGTGGCGGGCGCCGGCCCGGTAGAGGGGTGGCCGATGGCGGTCGCCCTCGCGTTCGTCGCCGCCGGGTTTTCGATCTTCGCCGCGGATGCCTCGTTCGATATCTGGTCCCGCCGCTCGCCGGCGGCGCGCCGCCTGTCGAGCTGGCTCCTCAGCTTCGGGCTCGCGGGGGTCGCCGTCGCCGCCCTCCCATATCTGCTCATCCTGATCCGGGAGGCCAGCCTCGACCCGGACGGTGTCCTGAACGCGGTGAGGCGCGGCCTGAACATCACGCACGACGCCGACCCTCAGCCGGTTCCCCGAACGGGGACGGATTGGCTCCTCGTCACTCAGGTCGTCGCGGTAGCGAACGCCGTCCTGGCCACCGTCAGGTTCATGACCGCGAAAGGGCGCACGTACTACGCACCCCTCGTCGCCACGCTTGCGGGACCGCTCCTGATCTTGCTTCCCTTCGTCGCGGTGGTCGACGACGCCGCTGCGGTAGGGCCGCGCGCCGATCTACCACTGGTGAGGGCAACACCGACGGAGGAATTGGTCCTGCTCCTCGCTCTGGTGGGGGGCATGCTGGCGCTGCTGGAGTTGCGCTTCAACTGCAACAAGACGAGCCTGCATTACTTCTATGCCCGCCAGCTAAGCCGCGCGTTCGCGCTGCGGCGGGTATCGGCGGCCGCCGCGGGTGCCTACCCGGATGACCGGTTGCCGGATCTGGCTTCGGCGCGCCCGGAACGCCCGCCATCACCGGCGTTCGTTTACTGCGCCGCCGCGAACACGACCGGAGACCACGCCTCTCCTCCGGGCAGGAACGCGGTGCCGTTCGACTTCTCGCACGACTTCTGTGGCGGCGACGACGCCGGCACGCTCCCTACGGTGGAACTGGCCGGCTGCATCCGGGGTCTCTCGGTCCCCGCCGCGGTGGCTATCTCCGGGGCCGCCTTCTCTCCGGTGATGGGCAAGCACACACGGCGTCCCTATACCTTCCTCATGGCGCTGTTCAACCTCCGCCTCGGCATGTGGGTGCCCAACCCGCGCTTCATCGTTGCCCGACCGGCGTACGCCCGCGATGCAACAAGGTTCGTGCGTCGTTGGGGGGCGTGGGCGCCCCGGCCCGGAGTGCGCTACCTGCTCTTCGAGCTGCTCGGCCTTCACCGGCTCAACCGTCGCTACGTCTACGTCACCGACGGGGGGCACTACGACAACCTCGGATTGGTAGAGCTGCTGCGACGGGGCTGCACCACGATCTATTGCTTCGACGCGTCGGGTGACGCGGTCGACACCTTCAATACCCTGGGCGAGGCGATCGCTCTGGCTCGTTCGGATCTAATGGTGGACGTCCGGATCGAGCCGGAGTGTCTTGCACCGCGCACCGGCTCCGACCTGTCGCCGGTGACCTGTGCGGTCGGCAGCTTCCGCTATCCCGGCTCCGGTTCCCAGCAGGGTGTCGAAGGCGAGCTCGTGTTCGTCAAGGCCTCGGTCACGCCCGACGCCCCGTGGGACCTGCGCGCGTTCCGTAGGAAGGACCCGCGGTTCCCTGGCCATTCGACGATCGACCAGCTGTTCACCGACCAGAAGCTGGAGTCGTATCGGGCACTGGGTTCCCATGGGGCGAGGGCGGGGATAGCGGCGCTCGCGGATCACCGGGCACGCCGGGAGCGCCTGAGCAGAGCGGGTCTCGACTACGCCCCGCCGCCGTCCTCGGAGGAGCCGGCGAGCCCCGCGCTCACCCGCAAAGGCATGCTGGCTCGCCTCCGGCGGCGCGGATGACCCACTGCCGAGTCTAGGCGTCGTGGCCCGGCTCGAGGTGTTGCACCTCGTGGAACATCAGGAAGCGCCCGTCTCCCGCGCCGACGTCGGTCGGCTCGATCAGGAACCCGGAATGGTCCCCGACGTCGACTCGCGACAGGATGGGTCCGACGAAGCGGTCCGGGCAGTCCTCGAGCACGTGGGTCCCTAGGGGCGTCTCCGTCCACCGGCAGCGGGCGAACTTGTCCACCGCGTCGCCGGTCTCTTCTCCGAACAGGCGCGCCAGATCGAGGGCGCCTGCCGGTATCACGTGGACGGCGAGCTCGCTCGCCTCCCGCGCCACGCGGTAGGTGAGGTTCTTGTTGGAGATGAAGACCATGAACCGGGCCGGAGAGATGCTGCACTGGCTGGCGAAACCGACCAGGCACCCGGCGCGTCCGGCGTCCGATGTCGCGGTCACGATCAACATCGCGTAGTCGAGCCGGGCCGCCAGTCGCTCGAACGCCTCGTTCGCATCGTCGTTGCCCACGATCACCCCTTCGCCGTGAGCCTATGGCCTACGGGACGACAGGGGTCGCGTACATTGCGCCCATGTCGGGCGTCCTCGAGTGCCGCGGTGTCGTGAAACGCTACGGCGCGACGGTCGCGCTCGCGGGCGTCGACCTCGACGTCGCTGCCGGCGAGCTCGTGGGGCTTCTCGGACCTAACGGTGCGGGCAAGTCCACTCTCGTGAAGATCGGCTGCGGGCTGGTCCGGCCCTCCGAAGGGGTGGTCGAGGTGTGCGGCGCGCCGGCAGGTTCGGCGACGGCACGCGCCGCTATCGGGTACCTCGCCGAGCTGTTCCGATTCCCGGGCTGGCTGCGCGCGGAGGAGGTTCTCGAGCTGCACCAGAAGCTCACCGGGTCGACCGGAGCTGCCGGGGAGCGAGGAGAGCTGCTGCGCCTGGTCGGTCTGAGCGACGCACGCGACCGGCGGGTCGAGGCGATGTCGAAAGGGATGCAGCAGCGGCTGGGGATCGCTCAGGCCCTCGTCGGTTCGCCCCGGCTCCTGCTACTGGACGAGCCGACGAGCGCGCTCGACCCCGCCGGGCGACGGGCCTTCCGCGGCATCCTGGACGAAGTGCGAGCGCGCGGGATCGCCGTTCTGCTCAACTCCCACCTGCTGGGGGAGATCGAGCTCGTGTGCGACCGGGTGGCGATCTTGCTCGGCGGCGAGGTCATCGCTCAGGGACGTTCCGGAGACATGGTCGCGACCCGCGGGGTCGAGATCGAGGTGGCCACCGGCGTCCGGCGGTGGCCCGAGGCCACACGCGCGGACATCCCCTCGTTGGTCGCGCAACTGGTGGCTGACGGCGAACGTATCTACGCCGTTCGCACGACCAAGCCATCGCTCGAGGACGTCTACATGGATGCTGTGGAAGGCGAGATGGGATGAGCGCCGCGTGGATCATCGCCGCTCACACCTTCCGTGAATGCAGGCGCCGACGGGTCTTTCTGATCGTGCCGGTCGCCGCGGTCGCGTTCGTCGGCCTCTTCACGCTCGGTGCGCACTACGCTTTCCGGCAGACGACCGGTACCTTGCAGATGGGCCAAGGACTGGTCGACGCGCGCGCTCTCGTCGG
>JBHENN010000043.1:0-18881 GCA_046262015.1 Actinomycetota bacterium
CACCCAGGACCAGGTCGCCGAGGCCCTGACCCCGCACGTCGAGAGCACGCTCGCAGCGATCGACTCGATCCTCGCGGGTGATGGCAAGGCCTTCGACAAGCTGGCGACCGCGGCGAGCCACCTCCCGGGCATCGCTACCGCCCTGTCGGGAGCGATCGCGGCTCAGCACCCGGAGATGAACGCCTAACTCCAGGCGAAGCAGTCGGCGAGCCCGTTCCCCATCGCCGATCGAGAGCGCCCCGACCGTGATGGTCGGGGCGCTCTTCTTCGTGTCACGTGTCACGGCTCAGACGAGGACGCTGCCTCCCGAACGGCGGGGATCGTGCACCGCCTCGACGGCTCCGTCCGCGGTCACCGACGCCGCCTGAACCGCGCCGAAGAACATGTGCGGCGCGTCGTAGGGGCGGGCCCGATAACCCATGGAGAGAGCGAGCTCTTCCCCCGGCAGGCCGGGCTCGAAGCACAGCAGAGGGCCTTCGGGCTTGGCCGCGAGGTGGACGCGCGGCGCGCGCACGGCATCGGCGAGCCCTCGTCCGTCGAGCGCGAGGGCGAGGATCGTCTGAGCCACCGCACCGACGATCCGGTCTGCACCCGGGGATCCCAGACCGACGGTGAGGTCACCGGAGGCCGCGATCGTCGGGGTCATGTTGGAGTGGCAGCGCGAGCCGGGCGCGAGCCCGTGCACGCCGCGGGGGTTGAGCTCTTCCTCCCCAAGGGTGTTGTTGAGAAAGATCCCGTGCACCACGAGTCCGGCACCGTAGCCGTTCGATTGCGTGAGGGAGCAGACAAGGCCATCCGAATCGGCCGCGGAGGTATGGGTCGTGGACGAAGAGCCTGCACGACGGCGTGTCCGGGCCAAGGCTTCCTCGAGCCCGGCTGCAACCTGGCCCGGGTCGGCGTAAGCCTCCTTGCGATAGCCGAGGGCGGCCGTCTCGGCTTCGACGATCGCGCGCATCCGTTCCAGAGGGTCGCTCGGATCGGCGTCCTCCAACAAGGCGAGCATGTGCACCAGCACTGCGCCTCCCACCGAGGGGGGCGGGTTGGAGCCGATCCGCCACCCGAAGACGTCGCTCACCACGGGGCTCCGGATCTCGCAGCGGTAGCCGGCGAGGTCCTCGCTGCTGAGGAGCCCGTCGTCGGCCCGGACCTCAGCGACCAGGGCGTCGCCGAGCGGGCCTTCGAACAAAGCGGGCGCGCCGTTCTCGGCGACGAGCTCGAGCGACTCCGCGAGCTCTGCTTGCACCAGAAGGTCACCCTCGTCCAGGGGCGTTCCGTCGGGTCCGAGCAGCGCACGCGCACCGGCGTACTGGGACCAGATTGGCTCCCACGTCTCGGATAGGAAGTACGCAGACGTGTGTGGCATCGAGATGCCAGTGCGCGCAGCCTCGATCGCGGGTGCGAAGAGCGCGGGCCATTCGATACGCCCGTGGCGTTGCCACGCCTCCCACAGCGCCGCGAGCACCCCGGGGACCGCGACCGAACCGCCCCCGGTGCCCGTGTACATCCCGTTGGAGTAGCGAGCCAGGTAGATGCGCCTCAGGCCCTGGCCCGGAACCGTTGGACGGGCTTGCGGCATGGTGTTGTTGCCGTCGAACACCTCGATGGTGCCCTCGGACGAACGCACGGCGACGAATCCCGAGCCGCCCATCGAACACATGAACGGCTCGGCCACCCACGCCATGATCGTCGCCGCGAGGCACGCGTCGAGGCTGTTCCCGCCGGCCGCGCCGATCTCGGCCGCGGCCCGGGCTCCGAGCCGGCTTCCGGCCGCGACTCCTAGACGAGGTGTGGACACCCAGGGAGGGTAGCGTTCCCGGCCCTCTCCCTGCGCTCGTACGATCGGAGCATGAGGATCGCCCTGGGCTCGGACGAGAAGACGGTGCTGACCGATACGGTCCTCGGCGACCTGCGCGAACGCGGCCACGACGTCGCGGTGGTGGGTCCTCCTGGAGGTGAGGCGCTCCAGTGGCCCGCCGTGAGCCATCAGGTGGGCGAGCTCGTCGCTCGCGGCGAGGCCGACAGCGGAGTGCTCTTCTGTTGGACCGGTACCGGCGCGTCGATCGCCGCCAACAAGGTGCCCGGGGTGAGGGCGGCGCTCTGCACGGATGCCGAGACGGCCGCCGGCGCGCGGCGCTGGAACGATGCGAACGTCCTCGTGATGAGCTTGCGCTTGACCTCTCCGAGCGTGGCGTCGGAGATGCTGGACGCGTGGTTCGCCTCCCAGCCCGACCCGGCCGAGCGCGCCACGATCGCGCAGGTGGAGCCTGCGTCCAAGCCGAACGAGGGGTCTGTTCCGAATCACTCCTGAACCCGACAAGGAGTGGTCCCATGAAACGCATCCCCACAGGCATCCTCATCGTGCTGCTGGCGCTCCCACTCGCCTGCGGTGACGCCGGTCGTGCCGCCCCGCCGCAGGTCGACGAGGTGAGTGTGGAGGTTGCTCGGGTGAGGTCCTTGTTGCGAGATGCGGTTGCCGCCGCGAAGACGTACGGCCGCGCTCACCTCGGTCACTATCTCAAGATGAAGGCGCGCGATCTGACCGACGGCGGACTGCAGGTTCGGGCCGGTCTCTCGCTGAGCGCACGCGGAGGCCACAGGGCCTTCTGCATCGAGGTCACCGACGACCGGCTCCCCGCCGGTCACCCGTGGCGCGAGTCGAGCGCGGGCGGCCGCCTGTCGCTGCCTACTCCGAAGGACCGCTGTACGGCCTGACCCACGTCCGATGGCGTCCTACGATGATCCGATGACCCGAGCCGCACCACCGTGAGCGAGCGGCCCGCCGACGATGGTCCGCTGGTCGTCCTCGTCAGTGACGACCTGCTTGCCCGAGCCCGGGTGGAGTCCGCCGTCCGCGGGGCGGACGCCCGTCTGCGCGTCGTGCCCGCGGATACCTCGCTCGCCGGTATCGCCGATCTCGCTCCTGCGTTGGTGCTTGTCGACCTTGACGCGCGCTCGGATGATGCGGTAGGGCCGATCGGTAGAAAGGGTCATGTCCCGGTACTGGCTTTCTTCTCCCACGTCCACCCCGAAGCGGCTGCGACCGCACGCAGCGGGGGGTGGCAGGCGCTGCCCCGGGGGCGCTTCTGGAGGGAGCTGCCCGAGCTGGTCGCCGCCGCTCTCGTCTAGGGGTCGAGGTCTGGGCCCGGGGGGCCGGGCGTATCGAGGCTCAGCAACCGCTGCGCCGTGGGCAAGAGCCGATCGAGATGTCGTTTCAGTAGGAAGGCGTCGATCGCCGGCTCACGGCTCGCCTCCACCTCCAGGTCGTGCGAGGTGAACAGGATGATCTTGGCCCGAGGAGCGGCCGCCTTGATCAAGGGCGCCGCGTCGAGTCCCATGATCGACCCCTCGATGAAGTGGTCGAGGATCACCAGGTTCGGCTCGGTCGCGGCCGCCTGGGCGATCGCCTCGTCCAACGAGCCCGTCTCGCGTGCGATCTCGAGGCGGGGATCCTCGGACAGCGTCTCGTGGATCAGGACGCGCATGCCGGGATCGTCCTCGACCACGACGAGCACCCTCATACGACCTCGCCCTCACCGGCGACGGGCAGCGTGTACGAGAATGTCGAGCCTTCACCGAGTGCGCTCTCGGCCCAGATCCGGCCGCCCTGGTCCTCGACCATGCGCTTGCAGATGTACAGCCCGAGGCCCGTCCCGCGCGCCTTGACCGGCCCGGTCTGTGTGACGCGCGAGAACTTCTGGAACAGCTTGCCCATCTCTTCGGGGCGGATGCCCATCCCGTGATCGCGCACCGACACGCGCACCATGTCGTTGTCGGAGACGACCTCGACCTCGACCGGCGCGCCGTCGGGCGAGTACTTCATGGCGTTCGAGAGCAGGTTCGTGAGGATCTGCCAGTTGCGCTGCTCGTCGCCCAGCGCCATCGGAAGGGTCTCGGCGACCCGCACCTTGGTCGCGGGGCGCGCGTGCGCACGGCTCATCTCTTCGGCCGTCCTGACGGCCACCGCTCCGAGTTCGAATGGTCCGATCTCGTAGGAGAACTCATCGGACTCTATCCGGGCTACCTGCAACACGTCCTCGATCAGGTCTGACAGGCTGTTCACGTTCTGCGAGATGAGCCCGAGGAACTCCTTCTTGCGCGCCTCGTCGAGGCGATCCCATTTGGTGCGGATCGTGTCGGCCAGACCCGCGATGACGGTCATCGGGGAGCGCAGGTCGTGGGCCACCATGGCAACGAACTCGTTCTTCAGGGAGTCGAGGGTCTTCAGCTTCTCGACGGCGTCCCTCTCGGTGTCGTACGCGATCTGAAGGCGCACGTTCGTCTTGCGCAGAGCTTCCTCGAGGCGTTTCCGTTGAGTGATATCGGAGATCGAGACGACCGCGCCGGTGACCTTGCCCTCATCGATGATCGGGGACGCCGAGTACTGCGCGGGGAAGGAAGTGCCGTCGCTTCGCCACAGGACCTCGTCGTCGACCTTGCAGCCCCGTCCGATCCGCATCGAGCGCTGGATCGGACAGTCCTCGACGGGATACCGTCTACCGTCCGCGTGTGAGTGATGGATAAGCTCGTGCATGTTCCTGCCGACGACCTTGTCCGGCCTGAACCCCAGCATGTCTCCGGCCGAGACATTCATGAAGGTGCAGACCCCTTCCAGGTCGATGCCGAAGAGGCCCTCGCCGGTGGAGTCGAGGAGCAAGCGGAAGTTCTTCGCCAGCGCGGCCTGATCCTGCTCTAAGCGGACCCGCTCGGAGACATCTCGGATCACCGCCGCCATGTAGACCCCCTCGGCGGGAGCGTCCGTGATCGGCGCGAAGGTCAGCTCGATGTCGATCCGCGCTCCGTCCTTGCGAACGGCCGGCAGGGGAACCGCTTCGTGACCATCGACGAGTTCGCCCGCGCGGGTCCGTACGTAGCGGGCGACGCCGGCGCGGTGCCGGTCCTGCAGCTCCACAGGGACGAGATCTTCGAGGGCCATCGCGGTTGCTTCCTCCGTGGGGTAGCCGAACATCGCCTCGGCCGCCGGGTTCCACAGGATGATCCGCCCGCTGGTCAGCTCCGCGACGACCACCGCATCCCGGATCTCACCGAAGAGACGCCCTATGCCAAGGCCCTCGGGCGTGATGGGCTCGTCCGCGGTGCGTTGTACCTCGCTCCTGCCCCGACCGGCCATCGGTTGAGGGTAAGGCTTAGGGAGTCGATGGATGTCAGGCGGGGGGTTTCTCCCCGCGCGCGTCGAACTGGACCACCTGCGCACCACTTGCGGCCGACGTGCGCGTCGCTGCGGCCAGACGGGGGTCCTGCTCGAGGTCCTTCAGACCGTTCCACGCGAGGTTGACGAGGTGCGCCGCGACGACGCGCCGATCGGGCTTCCCTGCGTCGAGCCACCACTGGCCGACCAGGCCGACCATCCCTACCAACGCTTGCGAATAGATGGGAGCGAGCTCGGGGTCGTAGCCGCGCGCCTTGAACTGCTCGACCAAGACGTACTCAACCTGGGTCGCGATGTCGCTTATCACGCTGGCGAGCGTGCCCGATGAGCCCGCGATCGAACGGTCCCTGACCAGGATCCTGAAGCCGTCCGGCTCGTTCTCGATGTAGGTGAGGAACGCGAGCGCGGCTCCTTCCAGGAGGCCGCGTGGACCGGTCCCTTCCAGGCCCTCGGTGATCCGGTCGATCAGTCGCTGAACCTCGCGGTCGACGATGACCGCGTAGATGCCTTCCTTGCCGCCGAAGTGCTCGTAGACGATCGGCTTGGAGACCCCGGCCCTATGCGCTATCTCCTCGACCGACGTGGCGTCGAAGCCCTGGCTCGCGAACACGGCGCGCCCTACGTCGAGCAGTTGAGCCCGCCGCTCCTGACCCGTCATCCGGATCCGCTTGGCACTGCGCTTCTGGGCCATCGATGTCATCCTGACAGTTCCCGTTACGACCGCGGGGGAAGTTGCCCCTCCGGACTCGCGATCTTCACGTCCCATGCCAACCCCGTCCGCTCGAGGAGCCGGATGACTGCGCCGCTCATATCCACCTGCTTGCGGAGCACGCCGTGGGTCGCGGAGGTCGGGAACGCGTGGTGGTTGTTGTGCCACGACTCGCCGAAGGACACGATCGCAAGCGGCCAATTGTTCGTGCTGTGATCGGGCGTCTCGAACGGCCGTTTGCCGTAGAAATGGCATATGGAGTTGACGCTCCAGGTCACGTGGTGTAGCAGGAAGATGCGAGCAAGCCCGCCCCACAGGAACGCGGTGAGGGCCCCGTGCCAGGTCTGCGTAAGCGCGAACCCGATCGCACCAGGTAGCACCAACGAGAGGACGGCCCACAGCGGGAACAGTTTGTCTATCTTCCGCAGCGCGGGATCCTTCAGGAGGTCGGGCGCCCATCTTTTGATCGAGGTCACCTCGTCGTCGAAGAACCAGCCCATGTGGGCGTGCCACAGTCCCTTGGCCACGCCCTTTATCCCGGGGCCCTCATCGAGGTGAGGGGAGTGAGGATCACCCTCCCGGTCCGCATACGCGTGGTGGCGCCGGTGGTCGGCGACCCATTTGATGACCGGGCCCTGGATCGCCATCGAGCCGGCGATCGCGAACAGGGCGCGCACCCAGGTCTTGGTCCGGAAGCTCCGATGGGTCAGCAGGCGGTGGAATCCGATCGTCACACCGAGGCCGACGAAGACGTAGAAGCCGAGCAAGACGGCGATGTCGACCGGCCCGATCGCGCGGCCCCAGAGGGTCCACAGCGCGGCGGCGAAGCCGAGGAACGGGACGATCGTTACGACGAGCACCAGCCGTCGCTGGAACGCGGCGGCGCGCCGCGGGAGCGTGACCACTCCGGCGACCGGCGCATCGGTGACGGGTGTCTGAGCTGGCGGGGCGGCTCGTTCTGCGAGAGCCTGGCTCACGCGTCCTCCTCTGGTCGGGGCCGGCGCACGCCCGGAACTGCAGCCTACGCTTACGTAGTAGTAAGTTACGCTACGGTAGGTTCTGCGTCAAACGGACCCCGGAGCAGGTCTGCGGTTCGCGCGGCTGGCTCGGGGCTGCGGCCCCCCGGAGGGCTCGTGGTACGGAAAGGGGATGACTCGGCGCACGATGCTCTATCTCCTGGCCGACGCCCCTCGGGGGGATCCTGCCGGTGGGGCAGCGCTCGAGGAGGTGGCGATGGCGACCCTCGTCGGGATCGTGCTCGTCGCCCTGCTCGCCGCTTTCGGCGCCGCCCATAGGGCCGAGCGGACGCAGCTCCTGACCAGGCTGGCGGCCTTTGCCGAGCGCGTCTCGAACATCCCTCGCTGGGCGGCCCTCCCCGCTGCGGTCGCCGGAGGATCTCTGGCGATCGCAGCGTTCGGCTTCTACGCCGACGTCGCCAGCCATATCGACGAGGGGCGTGACCCGGGACCCTTCGCCAACCCGTACCACTACCTGATCATCGTCGGGCTCCTGGGCATCGGTCTCGCCGGCTACCTCTCGGTGTTGATCGGAGCCGGCGAGGACGATCCCGCCCGCGTGCGCGTGCGGCCCGGATGGAGCGCGCCTGCGGCCGGGGTCCTGATGCTCCTGTGCGGGGCCATCGCGGTGCTCGGGTTCCCCCTGGACGATACGTGGCACCGGCTGTTCGGCCAAGACGTCACCCTATGGAGCCCCACACACGTCCAGATGGTCGGAGGCGCGTCTCTGTCTACGCTCGCGCTGTGGGCCCTGCTCAGCGAAGCGGGGCAGCACGGCCACGGCGACGGCTCGCTCCTTCACCGGCTGCGCGGGCCCTTCGTAGCCGGAGCCTTTTTGATCGGACTGTCGGCGATGCACGCCGAGTTCGACTACGGCGTCCCGCAGTTCCGCCTGCTCTATCAACCGGTCCTGCTGGTGCTCAGCGCGGCCGTCGCGCTGGTCCCGGCGCGGATCTGCCTGGGTCGCGGTGGCGCTCTGAAGACGGTGGTGGTGTTCCTTGGGATACGGGGACTGCTGACGTTGGCGATCGGGCCCGTCCTCGGCCACACCCTGCTGCATTTCCCCCTCTATCTCGTCGAAGCGCTGGTGGTGGAAGCGGTTGCGGCGCGCCTGCCGCGCGAGCGGCAGCTGACGCTGGGAGCGTGGGCTGGCGCCGGGATCGGAACGGTGGGGCTTGCCACCGAATGGTTGTGGAGCCATGTGTGGATGCCGCTCCCGTGGCCGGCGGCGCTGCTGCCGGAAGCCGCGGTGCCCTCGTCGCCGGGGTTTCGGGTGGGCTGCTGGGGGGGTATATCGCGCGTGCACTCGGTCCTGGGGATCTCCCCGTGCAGATGGGGTCCCGCTGGTTGGGTCTCGCGACCGCCGCCGGCGTGCTCGTCTCTCTCGCATACCCCTTCCCCACCGACGCACGCGTCGGCGCGGAGGCGACGATCAGGTTGACGGCCCTCGAACGACGTGCGGGCTGGGCCACAGCCCGGATATCGATCGAGCCTGCGCGGGTGGTTGACTATCCCGAATGGCTCACCCTGACCGCGTGGCAAGGCGGCGGCAGCCGCATCAGGCAACTGGTGCAGACCGGGCCGGGACGCTTCCGAACGCGCGAGCCCGTGCCGGTGCACGGCGAGTGGAAGACGTTGATCCGCCTGCACCGAGGTCGTTCGATGGTCGCGGTTCCGATCTACCTCCCGGCGGACCCCGGCATACCGGCGTTCGAGGTACCGGCGGAGGAGCGCGTCACCCGCCGCTTCATCTCGGACAAGAAGATGCTCTTGCGCGAGGCGAAGACGGTCGCCCCGGGACTCACCGTGGCCGCGACCTCGGTGCTCGTGGCGATAGCTCTGGCATGGCTGGGCGCGATCGCGTGGGTCCTGCGAAGGCTGCGACCCCCGCCGCCGCGTGGCGCCGCCGCCTTCGGCGGCTCCGCCGGGGCCCTCTAGAGGTAGCCGTTCGCGAGCGCATCCGGGCCGAAGCCGCTCGACGCGGCACGCCGCTCGTCGGCGGCAGGTCGTAGCTTGAAGGCATGAAGCCGCGCATAAGCATCGTGACGCTCGGCGTTCGGGATCAGCTGCGGGCCAAGGCGTTCTACGAGGCGGTCGGATGGGTGTGCACGCTCGACATCGAGGAGACGGCCTTCTTCCAAGCGAACGGAGTGGTGCTCGTGCTTTGGGGTCGGGCGAAGCTGGCCGACGATTGCGCCGTGGTGGACGACGGAGCGCGGTGGGGTGGGATCACGTTGGCGCACAACGTTGATACCCGCGCGGAGGTCGACAGTGTCATCGAGGAAGCTCGCAGCAACGGGGCAGAGATCACTCGCGAGCCTCGCCGAACCTTCTACGGAGGCTATGCCGGCGTCTTCCGCGACCTCGACGGCCATACGTGGGAGGTGGCGCACAATCCCGGCTTCGGCTTTGATGCTCAGGGGAACATCGTTCTCCCAACCCCATGACCGCGCCGCCAGAAGCTTCCGACCGGACACATGTCAGGCTCGCCCGCGGGCGAGGTCGATCAGTCTCCCCAGGATCCGCTCGCCTTCGACGTGCAATCCGTTGTGCTCGTATTCGTTCGTGATCCACGCCCGGAAGCGAGGGATCCTCGATGCTGTGTCCTCCGCCATGGCGCGGTCGACGTACATGTCGTTGGCGTAGATAAGAGCGGCGATCGGAACCGCGTTCCGGCTGAGGCGGGCTGTGTCGTAGAGGTTGGGCCATTCGTGCTCGGCGAGTATGTCGGCGGCTTCTCGCATGGGTGCCAGCGCGCGGTAGTCCTCGAACACCCAGGGGTACAGGTGCTCGCCGGTAAACACTGCGGTGTCGTCGTACACATCCGGCAGGAGACGCTGAGCGGCCCACCGGGTCGAACCTTGGTCGGCCCAACAAGCCTCGTGCAATATGGCGTACAGAGGATTGCGCGCGAAGAGCATCGTTCCTTCCACGCCATGCAGGAACGCGGGAGAATCGGGCGGCAGCTCGAGGAGGTAATGAAGTTGCTCCGCCCCGTCGCTCATGCCCAACAAGCTTCCGAGCTGTCGGAAACGCCACGAGGTGAGAGGGTCCCCTGAGGGCAAGCGGATGTCCTCGCTCTCTAGTCGTTCGTGGATGCCTCGCACGGTGTCCTCGTCGTCGCCGTATCGCTCGTAGTAGCGGTGAGAGCGATCGATGATCCGCTCGTAGGTTGCGCGGTAGACGTCGTCGATACGGTTGCCGATCGGAGGGACCCCGCCAGTGATGAAGGCTTCGCGGAGACCTTCCGGAGCGATCGACAGGTAGGTCATGACGCAGAAGCCTCCGAAGCTCTGCCCGAGAACGCTCCAGCTCTCGACCTCCAAGGAATCGCGGATCCGCTCCGCGTCGCGAACGATCGAATCGGCTCGAAAGTGCGTGAGGTAGTCGGCTTGCTCTTGCGGCGGACGACCGGCCAAGTGCCCGATGGGGGAGGAGCGACCCGTGCCTCTCTGATCGAGCAGTAGGACACGGAAGTCCTTGAGCGCCCGATCGAGCCACGCGGGTGAGCTTGGATGGCGCGTGGGACGCGGTGACTCATGTCCCGGGCCACCCTGGAAGAACACCAACAGTGGGCGATCGAGCCCGTCGGGATCGGCGACCTCGCGGCTGAAGACCGTGATCTGCTCCCCATCGGGCCGAGCGTGGTCGAGCGGCACGGAGAACTCGTGTTCGGTGAGAACCAGGCCCTCGGTCCGGTAGGTCCTGCTCATGGGTTGAAGATATTCGCGCTCCGAGGGGCCACAGGAGATCGGCTCTCGGAGGAGAATCCACCCTCAAACCCGAATCCGGAAGGTGGACTATGCGCGCTCGCGGCTTGGTTTCTGTGCTCGTTCTCGGACTGCTGGCCGGGCCGTCGGCGTCCGCCGGGCCCCTTCGGGGCGCGACCGACCCGCCCAGCCGGTGCGCTCCAGGCGACGCAGCCTCAGCCGCGGCACGGTTGGTTCATCCCGACGCCGAGGTCGTGGGGATCTCACGCGTTGCCGGCTTCGACAGTGCCCTCGTCCTCGAACCCCTCATCGCCCCGGGGACGAGGCGGCGCCTCGTGCGCGCCGGCAACCTATGGTGCAGCGCAGCCGGATTCAACTCCGCGTGGCGCGCCTCCGGGCGCGCGGTGGGGACATCCGAGCAAGCCGCCGCGTTCGCCCAGATCGCCGCCGCGCCGTACTTCGACAGCGTGACGCTCCGGCGGGTCCGGACGACGGCGCCCGGCGTGGTCGTCGTCGAGACCCACGCCCGGACCAACGGCGTGACCGCCACCTGGACCGTGCTTCTCGACGACCGCGGCGTGCGCGCCGCGCGCTGGATCGCGACCGGGTTCGCCGTGGCGCCGTTCGATGCCGAGATCGAGGGACTCACGGCGTTACCGGGCCTGAGGCGAAGCTACGTGCGCGATGCCGCGGGTGCGCTCGTAGCCGAGCAGGTTATCGAGCCGCCGGTCGGGACGGACGAAGATCCGAGTCTCTTCACGAGCGTTGAGATGCCCGATGGGTTCACGATCGAGGTCCATGCCAGCGAGACTCCGATGGGGCCAAATCTCGGCAGGAACACCGGCGTGACGCAGGTCGATTACATACGGATCATGGCGTCGGCCGCCAAGGAGAACTACAGGGACTACCTGGACTGGGGCCTCGAGCGGGGCTGGAGCAACGCTCCGACGCCATATCCTCACGGCGGTACGCCGGAGATCGGGGTCATCTACGTCGACTCTGCTATCACCGCGTACTGCCTCGCGTGCGTATGGATCCGTGACGACTTCCAGATCCACATGTCCAGCCAGGTGCTGATCGCGCTGAATGCGTTGGGATACTCCTATCCGGGAGCGAGCGATCGTGACGCCCTGAGCAACGTGGTGGGCCACGAGATGTTCCACAACTTCCAGAACGCGTACGGCGACCCGGGTACGAACGGCGAGTCGTCGTCCACCGCCTTCTCCGAGGGAACCGCCCGGATGCAGGAGACCGCGCACGCCTACTCACACATCAGCCATCAGCCGGACAGCCTCGTGTACGCCGACGACGCCAACGGGTGCAACGGATGGGACGACGGCAACGACCGCGACCTCGCGTTCGCGAGGGGCCCCGTGCAGGGCAAGATCTACGACGCTTGTTACTTCTGGCTTACATGGTACGGGACCCATGGCCCCACCGGTCTGAGCAAGCTGCTCGCGGCGATGGCCGAGCACATCACCGAGTCCGACACGACGAAGGAGAGCTTCGGCGCGATCGTCCGTGCTACCGGGGAGGGCGTCCCGCTGGACCTGGCGCGGTTCGGCGCCTCGGCCCTCAGCGGCCATGGTTATGCGTGGAGGCCGGGAGACGGCGAGGGCAAGAGATTGGACTGGGCGCGTCATCTCGATCGCTGGAAGGTCGCGACGCTCGCGGTGGGCGGGGAGGCGGCAGCGATGCTGAGCAACGGAGGGCTCATGGCGCGCCGGGTGACCGCGACGGGTACGGCGTCCGTCACGGGACCCGGGCAGCTGGCCCTCGTCCGCTCGGACGCGGGCGGCGTGTCGACCAAGCTGATCGCAAGCGGAACCCGAGTAGAGGCTCCCGAAGCCGGAGAGCGGGTGTGGCTCGTGGTGGTCAAGCCGACCGTGGGATCGGGGAGCGTCACCCTGCGCTACAAGGGGTAACCCTTAGCCAGGTCGGTGTGTCACGTGAGTCAGGGCCTGGTTGTCGGCGAGACGTCGAAGCCTGAAGATTCGGCGGCGTCCCACAACCTTCGGTCCCAGCACGCGAAGAGGACATCGTCGCGTGACTCCTCCGCTATCACGTCTGCGGACGCAAGGTGTATGGCATCGGCGGCCCGGAGGGAATGAAGGCGTGTCAACCCGCCGGCCGCCTTAGTCAAGGTCTCATCGAGCTCCACGACCTGCAGCTGAAGCCAGCGGTCATCGAGGCTGCGCACTGCCATAGATTCACCCCTCGCCTGCAGTCGCCCTTCGCGCCTGGCGCGTGACAGAGCGGCCCGGCACTCGACATAGGTGATCCGAGATGTGGCTGCGATCGTGGCCCCGGCCAGCAAGTCGAGGACGACGTCACGCTGTTCCTCGAGAACAAATGCCTTTATGAGGGCGCTCGAGTCGACGTAAGTCTTCAGCGGCGATCCTCAGCGATGTATTCGGATAGAGATGGCCCAGCTCCTAGGCGCGGCACCTTTCGGGGCGGCACGAACTTCTGTCCGGACCAGGTGATGCGACCTTCAGCCATGAGCGTGGCGATCTGATGAGGCACGCCGGCGGGAATCATCCGAGCGACCGGCACCCCTCTATCGGTCACCACGAGCGTCTCCCCTTCCCGCACTCTCCGCAGGTAACCGCTGAGTGAGTTCTTGAGTTCCCGAACTCCAACTTCAATCATGTAGCAACAATAACTAGAAAGTAGCTACATAGCAACTCGGCGTTCCATAGAAGGGAACGCACAACTTGGGATTCGCGTGGGCCGCTGATCATCTCGGGAGGTCTTGAGCCTCCTGGTTCCCGAGCTGACGCATCCTGATGGGCCGCGCGCCCCTCTTGCTCGGTTCGGGAGAACATAACGCTTGACGGTATTAACGGAGGGCGTTACGCTACGGCATGATCAAGAGCTTTCGGGATAAGGACACCGATCGGCTCTTTCAACGACAAGCGGTTCGGAAGCTCGGAACGGGAGTTCAGAGAGTGGCGCTGCGGAAGCTCCGCATGCTGGATGCGGCGATGAGGCTGTCTGATCTCCGCGTCCCGCCTGGCAACCGCTTGGAACGGCTGCGGGGCAATCGCGCTGGCCAGCACAGCATTCGGATCAACGATCAATGGCGCATCTGCTTTGGGTGGCACGAGGGCGATGCCTACGACGTGGAGTCGTCGATTACCACTAGGAGGGAATGATGGCATCAAAGAAGTTGGGTCCCGTCCATGCAGGAGAGATCTTGCTTGAGGAGTTCCTTGTTCCCATGGGCATCAGTCAGTACCGACTCGCCAAGGACATCAGTGTTCCCCCTCGCCGGATAAACGAGATCGTGCATGGCAAGCGCGCGATCTCGGCGGACACAGCTCTACGACTGGCTCGATATTTCGGGACCTCCGAGAGGTTTTGGCTGAACTTGCAAGCGCAGTTCGATCTCGACGTTGAAGCTGACCGACTGGGCGACCGCCTGGACAAGGAGGTCGCCGAGCGTCAAGCTGGCTAACCACCACACCCCAAGCGGGCTCGGCTGTGATCTACGTATGTCGGCTCGAGCCACAGACCGGACCCCTCTTACATCCCCTACCTGCGCGCCGTCTGGTCGCACCAACGATGTCTAGGGGGCGGCGTTTTGAAAGGCGCTTTGAATGGCGTTTAGTGCCCCGGCAAGGCACTCCTTACATCTGTGCAGGGCCGACCTGCGGTTTCGCGACGCCTGATCATCGCTGTAAGGTTTGAGGTCCCGAAATCGCCCTGGGCGCGATGACACGTGAGAATGATCCTCCCGGTCCGCTTTCGGCCCGTCCCGCGAGTTCACACTTGCACCGAAGGACGTTCCTCATGCTGCAGTTGGGTCGATGGGTGATGGAGGTGTTGCAGGCTTCAGCCGTGCCAACATGAGTGAGTGGAGGACGAGCTACAAGCCCTGGTGACAGGGGGGGAGCGCGCGCTGGAAGCTGGAGATTGGTCGGCAGCCCGGGATTCCTTCCAGGCGGCCCTCGATCTTCAGGAGACGGCTGGGGCGCTGAACGGCCTCGGCCAGGCGTTGTGGTGGCTCGGAGAGACGCACGATTCCGTCGCCTACAGAGAGCGGGCGTACGCGGAGTTTCGCCGCCGCTCCGATTCGGTGCAGGCCGCAACCATCGCGCTCGGGCTGTGCGTCCACTATCAGGCCAACATCGGCAACGCCGCCGCCTCCGCCGGCTGGCTCGGGCGAGCACGACGCCTCGTGGAGAGACATGCCCTCGATGAGCTTCGCGGATGGATGACGCTGCTGGACGCGGGTCAGGCCAACGATCCGACGGTTGTTGAGCAGCGATCGACTGAGGCTCTAGAGATGGCGCGACGCGATAGCGATGTCGATCTCGAGCTGTGCGCGATCGCGCAGATCGGCTCGGCGCTGGTGTCCCAAGGGCGCATCCCAGAGGGTGTCACTCTCCTCGATGAGGCGATGGCGGGGTCGCTCGGCGGCGAGGGTGGTGACTTCGAAACCATCGTCTTCACGAGCTGCCACATGATCGGCTCGTGTACCCGCTGTGCAGAGTTCGAACGTGCCGTGCAGTGGATCCGGGCCGCGGATCGCTTCGTTGAGAGATACGGCTGCCCGTTCCTCTATCTGTACTGTCGGGTTCACTACGGCGAGATCTTGATCGCGATCGGTGATTGGACGGAGGCGGAGGCACAGCTGACTTCTGCATTGCGTGGGGCCGAAAGAGCGCAGGCTCCGCTGCACGCGTTCGCGGCCGCCACACTGGCAGATCTTCGGTTCAAACAGGGGCGGCTGGAAGAAGCCGAGAATCTCGTAGGGCCACTGGGCAGCCACGGGCCGGCGGCGTACGTGGCGGCGTGCCTCGACCTCTCGCGGGGCAAAGTCTCGGTTGCGGCATCTAAAGCAGAGCGGGGTCTCGGCGAGACGGATTCCCTTGGCCAGGCGCAACTCTCGGAGCTGCTTGGTGAAGCAGAGATCGCCAAGGGCGAATACGAGATGGCCGCGGATCGGGGTCGCGACCTCGCCGAGCTCGGCGGCGCGCTCGACTGCCACGTGATCGTCGCTCGCGGCAAGCGCCTGTGGGGTCACGCGTTGACCGCGAGCAGCAACGATCACGCAGGAAGCGTGCACCTCGAAGCGGCTTTATCGGAATTCGTCCGGCTCGGGATGCCGTTCGAGACCGCCCGCACGCATCTGATGCTCGCCGCTGCACGTCGCGTGCTCGATCCGGAGGTGGCCGTGGCAGAAGCGCGCGCCGCTCTAGCGATCTTCGAAGACCTAGGCGCGGGCGGCGGCGCCGATGCTGCCGCCGCGCTGTTGCGGGACCTGGGGGTCAAGGCGGCTCGATCCGGGCCCAGGGGACTGGGAACCCTTACCAAACGAGAGCAGGAGGTGCTGTCCCTTCTCGGCGAAGGTCTGTCGAATCCGGAGATCGCCGAGCGCCTCTATCTCAGTCGCAAGACCGTGGAGCATCACGTCGCCGCGATCCTCTCCAAGCTCGGCGTGAGAAATCGTGCCGAGGCGGCTGCTGAAGCGATCCGCAGGCTCCGACGGGATCCGCCGCGAAATAGGTGAGTTCGCCGATGCTCGCATCGGCCTCGCTGTGTCACCTTCCCCTCATGTCGCATCGAACACCGCATGGCCGTCCCGCGCCGATCTCGGCGGTCGAGCGCAGGCGGCTCGTGCTGGAGATGAGGAGGGTGGCGATGGCCGCACAGCAAGACCCGCAGGCGGAGAGTGCTCTTGTCGAGGCGCTGCGTCCCGTACTGCGCGGCGAGGTGATCGACCGGGCCCACCCGGACTACGACCGCGCCCGGCGCGTGTGGAACGGTTTGATCGACCGACATCCCGCGGCGATCGCCGGTTGTGCCGACGTCAAGGACGTGGCTCAGGCGATCCGCGTGGCCCGAGAGCAGCGGCCGGTCATCAGCATCCGAGGAGGAGGGCACCAGGTCGCCGGCAGCGCGGTGTGCGACGGCGGCCTCGTGATCGACCTGTCGGCCATGAAAGCGGTTCAGGTCGACCCGACCGCACGCACCGCCCGTGTCGAGGCGGGTGCCACGTGGTCAGACGTCGACCGCGCCACCCAGGAGTTCGGGCTCGCCACCACCGGCGGTGAGGTTTCCGCGACGGGCGTGGCCGGGCTCACCCTGGGGGGCGGCCTCGGCGTGATGATGCGGACCTTCGGCCTCAGCTGCGACAATCTGCGCTCGATCGAGATCGTCACCGCCGACGGCAAGATCCGCACCGCGAGCACCGACGAGCACGCGGATCTGTTCTGGGCGGCGCGCGGCGGCGGGCGCGGCCTGGGCGCGGTCACCTCGTTCGAGTTCGATCTGCACCCGCTCGGGCCCGAGGTCGCCACCGCCCTGGTGCTGTACCCGTACGAAGACGCCGAGAACGTGCTGCGCGCCTGGCGCGACTACGCGCGCCAGGCCCCAGACAGTGTCGCCCCGGGGATCGGGCTGTGGAGCATCCCCCCTCTTCCCGACGTCCCCGAGGAGCAGCACGGTGCGCCGGTCGTCATCGTCGCGGGGGTTTTCATCGGCGCCCCGGAACAATCCGGTTCCGTGCTCAGGCCCCTGGGAGAGCTGGGCACACCGTTGGCGGACATGAGTGGCACGGTGCCCTACGTGGATTCCCAGAGCGCGCTGGACGAACTTTTCCCGTACGGCGGCCGCTACTACTGGAAGTCGCACTTCTTCGACGAGCTGACCGACGAGGCTATCGCCGCCATCGTGGAGCACGATGCTCGCCGCCCGAGCCCGGAGTCGGTAATCTTCATCCGCACGATGGGCGGAGCCATCGCGCGCGTGGGCGACGACGACACCGCCTTCGCGCACCGTTCGGCGAGCTTCAATCTGAGCGTTGACGCGTCATGGTCCGATCCCGGACTCGATGTCGCCGCGATGGAATGGGCGCGTTCGACGTGGGACGCCCTGAGGCCTTTCTCGACCGGCGGTGTCTATATCAACTTCGCCGGATTCGACAACGATGCCGAGCGTCATGCCCTGCTGGGGCGGAACCAAGAACGTCTCGACTCGATCCGCCGGGCCTACGACCCCTACGGGCTGTTCGAGGCGACCGCGCACCGGCCATGAAAAGGGAGGAGAGCATGAAACCAAACGGTCTGGATCTCGACCTGTTGCAAGGGGCGATCGACACAATCCGCGAACATCCGGAGGCGGGGACGGTCACCATACGCACGCTTCACCGCTGGGACGACGGCTTCGGGGTCGATGGATATGCCAAAGAGGTCGAGGAGGGCGGCGAGATGACGGCTCGCAGCTTCACCTTCCGCACCGACTGGCCTCCTGAGATCGGGGGCCGAGACAGCGGTCCCTCACCGGGGGAGGCCCTCCTCGGTGCGCTTGGAGGTTGTGTCGCCATGACTTACATCGTCAAGGCCGCGAGCCGAGGTGTCACGATCGACGAGCTCGAGGTCACGATCGAGGCGCGGGTGGATCTGCAGGGAGCCTTCGAGCTCGACTCCGTGCGCGCCGGCTTGTCCGACGTCACGATCACGGTGGGTGTCCGGTCGGATGCAGATGACTTCGTCCTCGAAGAGCTGGCTCAGACGACGAGGCGGACCTCTGCCGTATTCGACTCCCTGGCCCATCCTGTGCCCATGCGCCTGCTTGTGCAGCGGATGACCGGGCGCGCTTCGTTCGCACGTTGACCTTGTCCAACGGTGCGAAGCGTTCGCAGCTGAGCGAGGGCGGAGACGCGATGGCGGCGAAAAGACGGCGCGCCAAAGGCATCCGTTTGACGTTCGAGATCGAAGCGGTCCGCGGCGAAGAAGCGAGAAAGCTGAGGCATGAGCAAGCACGCGCAATCAGAGATCTGCTCATACGGGTCCGCGAGCAGCGGACGTCACATGAGCCTCTCAGGCCTCCTCCTAAATCTCACTGAGCCGCACCAAGCCACTCGGCAGACTGGGTCCGCGCGGAGGTGAAAGTCCGTACTGGTCGGCATCGTGCACAGGTTCGAATCCTCGGGGTTCAAGCCTGTGCACGCGGGATCTTCGACACGACCTGCGGTTTCACAAATTCTCCGGTGCCCCCGGCAGGGCACTCCCTACATCTGTGCAGGGGCGACCTGCGGGTTTGCGCGCGACGGCTTGTCGTTAGCGGCAGTTTCAGATTCCCAGATCCCCTTGGGCGCGATGAGCCGAGGAATGAGTAGAGTAAGGATTCCATGGCAGTGCGCTCCTGGCGCGCTTTGGTCCGCTTTTGGTCCGGTCCACCGTCGAGCAGGACCAGTCTGAGGGGACATCTGCTGCTGACTCGCCAACAAATTGCATGGACTCGGCTGGAGACTCATGCCACTGCTGGGA
>JBHENN010000044.1:0-5809 GCA_046262015.1 Actinomycetota bacterium
GGATGGAGACACCCACAGCGGTCACACCCACTACATCCTCGGGGAAGGCCGGTTCGGCAGCAGGCTCCTCGCCAAGGTGGTCGATCGTGAGGTGGTCCAGCTGGAGGCCGCGCCGTACGAGTTCTGCTAGAGAGCTAAGACCTCAGGGTTCGGGGTAGATCCCGAGCTCGCCGTCGACCATGAACTCCCGATAAGGGCCGGGGGCGTCCCCCTTGAACAGCGCCCACAGACGGTCGAACGCGGTCGTCATCACGATGTGGGTCTTGCTCACTTCCGAGGCGTGTCCGGCGAACGGCGAGCGGTAGTTCTCGTCGATCGCGCCGGCGGCGTATCCGGTGAGTGTCGTCTCCCGTTCGGTCTCGGGGCTCTTGCGGCCCACGCTGAAGAAGTCGGTCGGTATCCGCGCGCCGAGCAGAAGTGCGGCCATCTCGCGCGCCTGGTTGTAGGGGACGAGTCCGTCGTCGACACCGTGGACGATCACGACCCCCCTGACGCTCGAGGCGGCGATGTCGTCGACCCGGTTTACCACCGCGTGGTCGAGATACGCCTGGGGCTCCTGGTCTATGGACCCGCCCATCTCGGCCTCGATGTCCTCTACGGCGGTCACCGCCGTCTCGTTCCCGGTCGGTTCGAGCAGACGCGCGCCGATGTACGTCTCGATCACGTTGACGGCGCCCTCGACGTCGACCCAGTAGTCGAACAGCGGCTCACCGCCCGGCTTCTTGTGCTCGGCGGCCATAGCCACCGCGAGGCCCGAGACGTTGCCGCCCATGCTCACACCGAAGATGACGGTGGTCTCGATGCTGGGGCACGCCGACTGGAAGAGCTTGGTCGCGGCGATGGTGTCCTCGGCCCCGGTCCAGGTGGGCCACCCGCGCGACTGTGGATAGCCGTGCTCCTCCCGTTCTTTCAGAATCTTGAGGCCTCGGTAGTCCATCCCTACCGCGATCAGGCCCCGCCGCGCCGCGGCCTTCATGTGCTCGACCCAGGAGAGAGACGTGTGCTCATAGCCGTGGGCGTAGACCGCAAGCCCCTTCGGCCTGCCGGCGGGAAGGGCGTAGTTGCCGGTGGTGGACTCACCCTCGACCCGCATCGTGAGCGGCAGGGCCACGTCGCGCCGATCGACGCAGCGGACCGCCTCAGAGCGCGCTCGTCGAGGCGTGCGGCCCGACGCGGGCAACGCGACCGTTCCCGCGAGCGCGAGGCACGTCACGCACACGGTCACGACCTTTCGAACGCGCACGCGGGGCACCTCCTCGCCGATCCGACGGACCTGGAAAGCTTTAGGCGGCTAGGGGCGGAATCCTGCGGGACCCCGGCGGTCGGGTTATCCGTCGATCGCCGCGAACGCCCGGATCCACGCCACGGTGTAGGCGATGGTCCGCAGGAAGTCCTCGATCCGGACGTTCTCGTTGGGCGCGTGGATGTTCGAGTCGGGCCGGCACACACCCGCGGGCGACACGGTCGGGATCCCAAGCGTTCCGGCCACCGGGTACATGGGCCCGGTGCCGATCATCATCGGGGCGGCCGCCGGCTCGCGCGCGAACACCTCGGTCGCCGCGGTCAGGGCGGCCCGCGCGATGAGCGAGCTCGCCGGAGAACGGACCGGATGCTCCATGGAGTGCTTGGTTATCTCGATGTCCCCGAACCCGCGGGCGTCGAGGTGCTTGCGCAGCTTCGCGACGATGTCGTCGGGGTCCTGGTCGGGTACGAGTCGCATATCGACCTTGCATAGGGCTTCCTTGGGCAGGACCGTCTTCGATCTCCCCGGGACGGTGAAGCCCGCAACGATGCCGGCGATGTTGCACGTCGGCTCGAAGAACATGCGCCTAAGGAGCGCTTTGCCCGTGTCGTCTCCGACGAAGCCGTCAGCGCCGAGCCGTTCTCGTTCGGCCTCCTCCTCGAAGGGGAGTGTGGCGATTAGCGCGAGGCCCTCGTCGTCCGGTGCCCGGACGTCGTCGTAGAAACCATCGATCATCACGGTCCCATCCGGCGCCCGCAAGGTCGCAAGCGCGTCGACCAGGTGCCACACCGGCGACGGTGCGATCGCGGCGAGCGAGGAGTGCTGGTCCTCGCGCAGCCCCCGGTGCGTCAGCTCGACGTACGCCAGTCCCTTCGCTCCGTAGACCAGCTCGGGGCGCCCGACATGATCGACGCCGACCCCTTCCCAGATGCAGCCATCGGCGCGGAGCTTGGCCCCATAGCGAGCGACGATCTCGGGGAAAGACTTCGAACCGGTCTCCTCTTCGCCTTCGACCAGGAACCTGAGTCTGATGGGGAGCTCGCCGAAGACCTCGCGATGGACCTCGAGGGCGGCGAGCCGGGCGACCAGGTCGCCCTTGTTGTCGGCCGCGCCGCGGGCGTAGAGGATCGAGTCGCGGATCGCGGGAGCGAAGGGATCCGAGTCCCACAGCTCGATGGGATCGACGGGCTGGACGTCGTAGTGGTCGTATACGAGGACGCTCCGAGACCCCGTTCCCAGCCGGCCGAGGACGAGATCGGGGGCAGAACCGTGCACGAGACGCTCGGTCTCGGCGCCGGCCTGGCGGAGCCTGGTCTCGACCCACATCGCCATGTCCGCCAGCGCCTCGGGCCGGCCGGCCAGCGAGGGGATCGAGCACGCCTCGGTCAACCAGCCGATGTAGCGCTTCCGGTTGGCCTCGATGTGGTCGCGCACGGTCGGTGGCGGCACGGGGAGCCCCTCCTGGGCGAGCCGGCGGTGAGAGCGGGTGAAGGGAATCGAACCCTCATAACTAGCTTGGAAGGCTAGCGCTCTGCCATTGAGCTACACCCGCAGGGTCTGGACCAAGCGTAAAGACCAAGCGTAATGCCCGATCGGGCAGGTGACCCGTCGGGGCGGGGAGACTTGAACTCCCGACCTCCTGCTCCCAAAGCAGGCGCGCTGCCAAGCTGCGCTACGCCCCGTGTGACGCGGATGCGCCCCACTTGAGGGTGGGGCGCATCGTTGCATCACAGGTTACCCGCCGTCGCCGGCGGGCTTCGGCCTTACCGGGTCGTCTCCCGGACGCCGGCGCCCGTCCGCTCGCTGAAGAAAGCGAGGAGAGCGCCGGCCATCATCAGCCACATCGCCACGGCTATCGGCAGCGCGATCGGGGTGGCCGGTCCGGTGAACGGCAGGGGCGCCGCCGCCGGAGGATCGGAGGGGTCGCCCGGCTCGGTCGGGGGACGGGTCGACGGAGGCTCGGCGTTGTCGCCCGGGTCCGCCTGGAAGCTGGACCTGGAGATCAGGCCCCCGAGCACAGCGTCGACGCCGACGGTGTTCAGGCCGTCGAGCGCCTGGCCGGTCGGCAGTGCCTCGAGCTGTGCCTTGAGTGTGTTGAGGAGAGCCTGCACCTCGGTGGAGCCCGCCGGCAGACCCGCGACGATCGTCTCGATCTCCGCGAGGGCATCCTGCACGAGGCCGTCCACCATGGCACCCAGCTCGACCGACGGGACGCCGATCTCGAGGGCGCTGAGGCTCGCCGACGCGCTGGTGCGGCGCTGCGCGTCAGGTCCCTTCGATGCCGAGGTCGTGGCCTTGAGACCGTCCACGGTCACCTCGGGCACCGCTGTGACGGCGACCGGGAGGCTCTGGAGCACGTCCAGGATCCCACCGGCGAGGTCGTCGAACTGGCGGGACAGCTCGGCGCAGGAGAGCGCCCCGAGGGACTGACCCAGCACCGACACGCCGGTGGCGCCACAACTAACATCCGCCGTGCCCTTGACTGCGTCCGCGGCACTCTCCACCGAGACGTTCAGGGCTCCGACGGCGACCAGAGGAGCGTCGGCCAGCAGAGCGAGCACCTGATCGATCAGGGCCGTCAGGTCGGGAAGCTGACCCAACAGGTCCTCCACGGTGACGAGGAGGGCGTCGATCTGAGCCTGCAGCGAGTCGATCGTGTCCTGCAACGTCTGGATCGCGCCGGCGTCGAGGCCGGCGAGCAAGGCGTCGAGCTCCGCCTGCGCGGTGTCGAGCGTGGTCTGAGCCGCGGTGACGTCGGCCTGCGCCGCGGCGAGGTCGGCCTGGGCGGCGTCGAGCGTCGCCTGCGCCGTCACGATCTGAGCGTCCACGGCGGCGATCTCGGCGTCGATGGCGTCGATCTGGGACTGCAGCGCGGCACACGTCGTCGGGTCCGGGCACTCCGCCAGAAGAGCCTCGAGTGCTGCTTTCTCGGCCTCGAGCGCTGCCTTGTCGGCGTTCAACCCGTCGAGCGTGGTCTGCGCCGCGGCGACCGCGGCCTGCGCATCGGTCACCGCGACCTCGGCCGCGTCGACCGCAGCGGCCGCGTCGGAAACGGTCTGCTGCGCCGCGTCGATCTGCCCGAGGAGCGCGGTGTTGCCGCCCACGAGGTCGAGCAGCTGGTCCTGGGCGCCGGCGAGCTCGTCGACCTTGTCCTGCAGGGTGTCGAGGGTCGTCAGCAGGTCACGAAGCGCATCGATCTGGCCCGACAGCACCGCGCCGAGATCGAGGTCGAGACCGTCGATCAGGTCGAGGACCGCGCTGAGGGGCAGCGCGTCCAGTAGGTCGGCGGGCAGCAGGTCGCCCAGCGTGAGCTCGACCGGGCCGAGCGAAGCACCCGTCCGTGACTCGGCGATCTTGGGGACGACGCGCGAGGTGGTTCCGTTGGCGCCCGTCGTCGCCGACAAGCCGAGGAGGGCGACGTCGACCTGACCCTCGAGCGCGTTCAGCAGAGCCGTAGCGCTGTCGGACGTGGCCTCGGCGCGCATCTCCGCGATCGTCAGGGAACCGTCGATCCCGGGTCCCGACAGCGGGACCGACACGTTCTTCGAGTCGACCCCGTCGCTTGACGAGACGCCTTCCGAGCCGCTCGACTGGCCCGCGATGGTGGCGCCGGTGAACAGCACCGACGCGAGGGTGTCGTCGACCGTTGTGGCGTCCGTGCTGGCCAAGCCGAGGGCGGCGTTAAGGGTGCCGAGCGCCGGCACCTCGGTAAGTGAGACATCCACGAGCTGGAGAGACGTCGAGGTCGTGCCGACCCCGGTCGTCACATCCTTGGCGCTCGCGGTGAAGGGCCCGATGGCCCACGCAGCGAGCGTCGAGACTACGAACACCCCAAGCGCAACACGGTTTCTCTTCAACGATCCTCCCAACAGGTTGACCTACCGGACAAAGTGCAGCTGCTGGCCTTACCTTCGGCAGCCGAGCACGCCCGGTCCATGGTCCATATGGGTGGTTTCATCCGCTCGTTTCGGCACGATAGAAGCGTGTTCGCGGACCTTTGGAAGGGTTGTTTGGCCCCTATGGACTAGTCATCCCCGCCCGTGCGGGCTATGCGCCGCGCCTCGCGGCGCGCCGGATGAGGGGGTCCCTCGAAGGGGCGGGCCGTGGTGCTGTCTACCTCCTGCCTAAGCTGTCCGAGCCAGGAGCAGCCGAGATCGGGGGACCGGGATGCTACGAGCGATCGTGTCGTTGATCGAGCTCGGCGTCGGCCTTTACTTCCTCGTCGGTGCCTTTGTCGTGCTGGGCGGCTTCGTGATGTTCCTGATCGAGGCGACACGCTCACGCAGCACAACACCGCAGCGCTCGCGAGCCCGCCCCACCGACCGTCAACGTCTACATCGAGAACCTGTGGATCAACGGTGAGCGAAATGGGGCGGCGCTGGACGTTGCTCAGCCGCCGCACATCGTCGTGACGCAACAGCCTGGGCTCCCGGCACCACGGGGTGAGCTCGAGGAGTAGTGCAGCGGTCTCGGCGGATCGCCCCCTGGGGGAATAGCACAGACGCCCGCTCGTCGACAGCAGGATGTGCGACGTCCCGCCTACGAGGAGGACGTGGTCCACCTCTC
>JBHENN010000045.1:0-15896 GCA_046262015.1 Actinomycetota bacterium
GGAGTAGCTGCGGGCGCTCCGGGCGGCGCGCTGGCGGGCGGCGAGACCCTTGTGCTGCTCGGCCTCGAGCTTGACCTTGCGCGCCTTGTCCCTGAGCACGTGGAACGCTGACCCCTGAGCGACCGGCACGAGCTCCGCGGCCGCTCCGGGACAGGACTCTTCCGCCTTGGCGATCTCGGCTGCCTGGTCGAGCGAGACGTCGCCGTGCTGGAGCACGTCGCTCAGCTCGGGAGAGTCCCCGAGCACCTTTCCGGTATCGACGGTCTCTCTAGCCTTGCCAAGGGACCTGCCGGTGACCCGGGCGAGCTCGGACGCGTCCTGCGTCTTGCGCGCTAGCGCGGTCACCCCGAAGGCACCCAGCTTCTCGACCCGGGCGTACACCGCCAGGAGCTTGCGGGCGTGGTCTGCCCCGAGAAGCTCCGGCTCCAGGTTGGCATTGGCCTTCTCGAGCAGCTCGACCGCCTCGTCGAGTGACCGATCGACAACCGCTGCGTCCATGTCCCCATCATCTATAGGGGCTGAGACATGTTTCCTCAGATAGCGGCCTCAGCCCGAAAAAGATCTTTGAGGTTTTTTCCTGGCGAAGCCTTCACGACGCGCTCTGCCTAACGCTCCCGCTGGCGGCTTCGGCCTTGTGCTCGTCGATCCAGGTGTCGATGCGCTCCCACCACTCGTAGAGCCACTCGATCAACTCGGGTTCGGAGCGCGGGACCCGGTCGGGCGGGATGCGCCAGTAGCGCGCGTCGACCGGCTCGGTCAGCGGCAGGGAGTGCCACAGATCCCGGAAAGTCCCGACGTCCTCGAGCAGCGAATGCGCGACGAACACGACGTCGGCCTCCGGAGCGTTCGTGATCGCGGCCATGGGTCCCCGATGGCGCGGGGGCAGGACGTTGGTCAGCTGCTCGGCCTTCTCGGCATAGCGGGCGAACCCCTTGTCCTTGAGGTAGGAGATCGCCCGCAGGCGCAGCCTCTGGGTGAAGTCGCGCCCCTCTGGGAACAGGACGAACGCGTCCTGCTCCCCCAGACCTCGGGCCAGCTCGCCGATCGCCGCGACGTAACCTGCGCTGCTCTTCTTGTCGTGGGTGATGAACCGGTTCGGCAACCGGTTCCCCATCGTGTCGAAGAGTGGGTCCCACTGCAGCTTCGCAAGCATGACGATCCTGGGTCGCCGCCGGTAGGCGATCATCATCGTACCGACGAGGAGCAGGGAGTTCCCCGGCCCTGCGTGACGGCAGAACACGAGCAGCGGCCCGGGCTGGGGTGCCGGGCGGTCCTCGATGTTGATCCGCAGGCCGAAGAGCCTCGAGACGGCGCGGTACAACCCGTAGAGCCAGCGCCCCATGAACACGTAGTGCCGCTCCTGCCACCGCCTCGAATCCAACCGGGTGCCGAACCCGCTCGCGACCCACAGGACGAGCATCACGACGAGCCCGACCACCTCGAAGACGAGATAGACAACCCCGAAGGAGAGCAACCGGACGGTGCGCCATCTGCCGGGCAGGAACACGTCGGCCACCGCGGCGATCAGCAGGACGACGGGCGAGACCGCGATCAGCGCCACGCAGATCACGAAGACCAGCGGAGCTATGACGAGCCGGCGAACGATCCGCGGCGGCAGCCTGTCCACTGTGACCCTCCTGTCGTCGACGACAGAGGTTACGCCGGGGGCGCCGGGCGCGCCGATAGGCACGTGGGCCCGGGGGTCGATCGGATGGGTAAGACGTCGTCGGTGTCGGTGGTCCGGGCGCTGCATCGCTGGTTCCGGGCGCAGCCGATGGATCACGGCGATCACGCCGAGCCGGGAGGATAGGACCTCTACGGGCGACTCCCACGAGAGGCGGCGAGGTACGACGCGGTGGCCTCGTAGGCCGAGCGGATCCGTCTCGGAACCGACCGGAAGTCCCGGTACCTGAGCTGCGCGAGGCCGTCGTAGCGCGCGGGCTCCGCGCCGGTGGGAAGGACGTGCGCCGCGACATGCTCGGGCAGCGATCCCATGTCACGCGCGAAGCGATGCCGGCGCGCGATCTCGAACGCGACCATACCGACCTGCCACGGGTTCTTGGGCGCCGTGAGTGGGCGCTCGATCCGTCCGACGTGCAGGACGAAGATCTCGGACGCTCCGAGCTCGACGGCGCGGCCGATCGGGATGCTGTTGACGACGCCCCCGTCGATGAAGTGCTCCCCGTCCAGCGCGACCGCGGGCAGGATGCCGGGCACCGCGCACGACGCGAGGATCGCGTCGGCCAGGCGGCCCTTGGTGAACCAATGCTCCGCGGCTCTCTCGATGCACGCGGCGACACACTGGAAGGGCACCTGGAGGTCCGCGAACGTCGGCGGTAGGAGCTCCTCGACCAGCTTCCGCAGGGGCTGATTGGGATGGATCGAGGTGCGGGTCCGGACGAGGTTCGCGGCACCCGAGAAGGCCGATCCGGAGAACACCTTCGTCTCGTCGAGCCGCGTCCATACCGCCTCCAGGCGATCGACCGTGGCGACCCGCGGATCCGCGGCGACCGCAGCACCGTTCATCGCTCCGATCGAGGTGCCCAGGACGAGATCGGGCACGATCCCGGCTTCGAGCAGGGCCCGAAGCATGCCGACCTCGTAGGCCCCGAGATGCCCTCCCCCACCCAGCACGAACGCGATCCGGGGAGCCACCGTCACCGAGGCGAGGTCAGCTTCCGGCCGATCACGTAGCGCTGGATCTGGTTCGTCCCTTCGACGATCTGCAGGCCCTTGGCCTCACGCATGAAGCGCTCCACCGGGTACTCGGTGATGTATCCGTAGCCGCCGTGCAGCTGGACCGCGTCGGTGGTCACTCGCATGGCGGTGTCCGAGCAGAACAGCTTCGCCTGAGCCGCTTCGAGCGCGTAGCTCTCGCCGGCGTCGCGGAGCGCGGCCGCATGGCGATAGAGCGCCCGTCCGGCGGCGATGTCCGTGGCCATGTCGGCAATCATGAACTGCACGCCCTCGTTGGCCGACACGGGCCGGCCGAACTGCTCTCGCTGCCCGGTGAACGCGACGGTCTCGTCGAGCGCGGCCTGCGCCAGACCTATCGAGCACGCGGCGATGCCCAGTCTGCCCGAGTCGAGCGACGCCAGCGCGATCTTGAAGCCGTCGCCCTCCTCGCCCAGCCGCCGCTCATACGGGACCTGCGCGCCTTCGAGCACCAGGCTCCAGGTGGGCGACGAGCGCCATCCCATCTTGTCCTCCTTGGTTCCTCCGGAGAACCCGGGAGTGCCGTGCTCTAGGAGGAAGGCGCTTATGCCGCCGGAGCCGGGGGCGGTACGTGCCATCAGCAAGACCACGTCCGCCTCGGCGCCCCGCGTGCAGAAGACCTTCGCGCCCGTGAGCGAGTATCCATCGCCGGACCGTTCCGCCCGGGTGATGAGCGCCGCGGCATCCGATCCCGACCCCGGCTCCGAGAGCGAGTAGGCGCCGAACCACTCGCCCGTCGCGAGTCGGTCCAGCACCTCTTTCTTCTGGGCGTCGCTCCCGAAGGTAGCGACCGCGAACGCGCACAGGGTATGGACGGACAATCCGATCGCCAGCGACAGGTAAGCACGCGCGAGCTCCTCGATGACCAGCAGGTAGGTCCCGTACGGCTGGCCACCTCCGCCGTGCTCCTCGGGGAACGGGATGCCGCACAGATCGAGGTCGGCAAGCCGCGCGTACAGGGTCGCCGGGTCCTGGGCCGTGGCCTCGTATTCGAGGGACGCGGGACGGGCCACCTCGTCTCCGAACTCCCGTACCATCTGCACGAGGGCGCGCTGCTCGTCGTCGAGCAGCCTCAGGTCCGCGGGCATGCGCGGGAGGATAGCGTCTCGACCGGCCGCCGCATAGAGAACGGACGCGCGTGAAGATCGAAGACCGCAAGGGTCAGTCGCTCGAGGAAGCCACCGTGACGGTGGACGACCAGGAGCTGATCGACCTCCTGACAGGACTTGCCGATGTCGTGGAAGGGACGCGCGAGCATCTGCACTTCAACCAGCTCGGCGGGCCTCAGCTCGTCGTACGTCGCACGCACGAAGCCGACATGGATCCTCTCCAGCGCTCGATGGACTGGTGGATGGGGCCGCTGATCCTGGTAGCCGTGGTGTTCCTCGTCGTCGGCGGTGTAACCGTGTTCCGCTGGGCGGCCGGGCTCCTGTCGTGACGATCTCCGGCCTCGGAACCCGCCCGGCCGCGCTCGAGAGGTTGGCGAGCACCTCGACCGGCGAGCCCCTCGACCTCCTCGTCGTCGGCGGAGGGATCACCGGAGCCGGTACCGCGCTCGACGCCGCCGCGCGTGGGCTGAAGGTCGGACTCGTCGAGCGGTACGACTTCGCGTCGGGAACCTCGAGCAAGTCGTCGAAGCTCGTGCATGGCGGGCTGCGCTACCTCGAACAGCGTGAGTTTGGTCTCATGCGCGAGGCTGCCGCCGAGCGCGACCTCCTGCGCCGGCTCGCTCCGCATCTGGTCGAGCCGGTGCCGATGGTGCTTCCGATCCCCGACCGCAAGGCACGAGCCTTCTTCGGGGTGGGCCTGTGGGCTTACGACGCGCTGGCGACGTTCCGCAACCTTCACGTCCACCGTTACATCGACGGCGCCGAGACACACCAGCTCGTCCCGCCGCTGCCGGATGGGAAGGTGCGGGGAGGCTTCCTCTTCTACGACTGCAAGACCGACGACGTCCGCCTCGTCGTCGAGCTCCTGGTACAGGCCTGTCGTTACGGCGCGGTCGTCGCCAACCACGCTGCGGTCCGCTCCGTCGAGGGGTCCATCGGTATCTGCAGCGCGCTGGTCGAGGACTCGGTCACCGGCGCCACCCTGGAGGTCCGGGCGCGCCGTGTGGTCGTGGCTGCAGGGGTATGGACCGACGAGGTCGAAGGGCTGGCGCGCGCGGGCGCGCCGGCGCGCCTCCGGCCCTCCAAGGGCATCCATCTCGTCTTCAGCAAGCGGGACCTACCGATGGCCCAATCGGCCGCGTTCATCCCCGACGTCACCCGCAAGCGGATGCTGTTCGTGATCCCATGGCTCGACAGCGTCATCGTCGGTACCACCGACAGCTCCTATTCGGGCAGCCTCGACCATCCCACCGTGGACGCGGACGACCGGACCTACTGTCTCGACTCGCTCAACGCGATCTTCGGGCTCGACCTCGGCCCCGAGGACATCGCGGGTGCCTACGCGGGATTGCGACCGCTCGTCGCCGGCAAAGCCGGGGCGACCGCCGATCTTTCTCGCAAGCATGCGATCTACGAGATCGCGCCGGGCGTGACCGGGATCACCGGAGGCAAGCTCACGATCTACCGCCGGATGGCCAAGGACGTCGTCGATCGCGTCGCGGACGATCTCGGTCGCGGGGGGCGGTCGAGGACGCGTTGGATCAAGCTCGGCTGCAGCGACCTCGGTGCCCTCACGGCCGCCGTCCAGCGGCGGGCCCTCAAGCTCGGGATCGAGCCGCGGCGCGCCGCCAACCTCATCCGGGCCTACGGGGACCGGGCGATCGCTGTGCTCGACCTCGCCGGCGAGCTCGGCATGACCGCGCCCCTGGTCCCCGGACGTCTCCCCCTGGCGGCGGAGGCCGTGTACGCGGCGCGCGCCGAGATGGTCTGTCACCTCTCCGACCTGCTGGCGCGCCGGACGCGACTGGCGCTGGTCGACCGCGCCGCGGGGATCGGTAGCTCCGCCGCGATCGACGTCCTCGGCGACGAGCACGG
Organism: Actinomycetota bacterium; assembly: GCA_046262015.1. Taxonomy (GTDB): domain Bacteria; phylum Actinomycetota; class CADDZG01; order CADDZG01; family WHSQ01; genus JBHENN01. The sequence continues at coordinate 5,700 of JBHENN010000045.1, forward strand.
GTGGAGCGCACCCGAGCGCCAGAGACAGAAGAGCGCCTACCGGATCGAGATCGAGACCGAGCGAGGGATGCCCCTGGGCCCCGAGAGCAGGGCCGGACGGCCCGCGGCCGGGCGCGGCACCCAGGAGGAGGCGGGTGCGGGGTGAGTGCGTCTCGGCGGGGCTTCCCGGGGGACCCGAGCTGACGCGCACCGCGGTGCCCGGCGGCGTGTGGGTGACCGTGCGGTACCGCATCCCGAGCTGAGGGGGTTCCCTGCGGGGGCTATCGGACGACAACGCCCGTTTCGGGCGTGGCTTCCAGGGGAAGTCACCTAGAGATGCCAAGAACCTCCCGACGAGAGGAGAGCCATGACCCCCGAAGGCAAAGAGCCCCAGGGCGAGACCGTCGCGCGCGAGATGCAGGAGAAGGGACCGATCGAAGCGATCGCCGACGACTTGTCGGCCGTGAAAGAGGGCAAGGACGTCACCGCGCCGGAGGTCACCTCAGCCGACGACGACAAGAGCGACCCTCCCACCGCCTAGACCTTCAGGGAGATCGCTTCCTTCAGCAGCTCGAAGGTCGCAGGGGTGTGACCGAGCACCTCTCCGTCCGCTTCGATCAATAGCGGTCGATCGGCGCTGATCGACGCGCGCACCCGCTTCGCCTCCTCGATCTCCGGATGCGGCAGGTGCTCCCCCTTGTAGATCTTGGGCACCAGGGCGACCGCCTCCCGCTTGCGGGCGTGCTCGATCTGGATGTCGAGCACGCCGTCGGTCGGTGCCGCCTTGGGCGCGATCTTCATCCCGCCGCCGAAGAACTGGCAGTTGGCGACCACGAGGTTGTTCATGGGACCGACGTAGCTGCGGTCCACCAGGTCGACCTCCACCTGCGCCGTCTTGTGCTTGCGCAGGGTCATCCAGAACGCGAAGAAATAGATCGTCGGCCCCAGCCAGCGCGGGAGGCGAGCGGCGCGCGCCACGCACTCCGCGCCGATACCGGCCTCGGCGATGTTCGCGAAGTAGCGGGTCACGGTGGCTCCGTCCTTCTGGAACGTGATCTTCCCGATGTCGATCGGGAACGAGCCGTCGCCGTCGAGATGGGCCACCGCGACGCCGGGCGACGCCGGCAACCCGAACGTCCTTATGAAGTCCGAGCCGCTGCCGGCCGCAACCACGCCGAGCACCGCGCCCGGATCGATCGCACGGTCGTCTTCGATCATCCCGTTGACGACCTCGTGGATCGTCCCGTCCCCGCCCATGGCGACGACGAACCGCTTGCCCTGGTGCAGTGCGTCCCGCGCGATCGCGCTCGCGTGACCCCTGCCTTCGGTCCGCCGGACCTCGTAGGCCAGGTCGCGCGCCTCCAGCCGCTCGATCACCTCTGGGAGGGCGCGCTCCACGCTGCCCCTGCCCGACCGGGGATTGCAGATGAGGACGAGAGGACCGAAGGGCGAGGTCACAGGCCGAGGGCGCCCGGGTTCATGATCCCGGCAGGATCCAGCGCCGCCTTGACGGCGACGAGCACATCCCACCAGCCGCCCAGCTCGTCGGGCAGCCAGCGCGCCTTCGTACGGCCGATGCCGTGATGGTGGCTGATCGAGCCGCCGGCGCCGAGGCACGCCGGCATCCCCACCTCCCACCACCGGTTCAGGGTCCGTCCGGCCTGCTCGTCATCGGAGGACGCCGACGCCAGGGTGAAGTACAGACAGCCGCCGTCGGGGTAGACGTGCGACAGGTGACAGCCGACCAGGTCGGCTTCGGCCGCCAACGCGTCCTTCATGGAGTGATACAGCGGTCGCAGGATGCTCCACGTCCCGGACACCTCCATAGTGTCGACCGCCGCATGCGGACCCAGCACGCCCGAGCCGTCCATGAGCTCCAGGTACGCGCCGACCGCGTCGTTGCGGTGAGCCCACCAATGCGCCACCAGCTCCGCCGGAGCAGGCCGGCCTGCGGCCAGGTCCCCGGCCCGCGTTGCTCGGGCGGCCCCGTCGGGACCGTCGAAGGACAGCAGAAGCACCGCGCCGGAAGGAGGCTCGTCGAGCCTGCGGAAGAAGATCGCCGCGTCGTCGGGGTCGTACAAGCGCACCAGCGTTGGCCGCAGGTCGCTCTGGACGATAGCGCGGCACGCCGCGACACCATCGGCCATGTGCTCGAACGTCACGCATGCGTGGGCCCGGTCCGAGACCAGCAGCTGCACGCGCAACGTGGCTTCGGTCACGATCCCGAGCGTGCCCTCCGAGCCGATCATCAGCGACGCGACGTCGGGTCCGATCGCGCGGCGCGGAACGGTCTTCGATCGCACGACCTCACCCCCGGGAAGGACCGCCTCGAGGCTGGCAAGGATGCGCTCGATCCCACCGTAGCGGGCCGAGAGCTGTCCGCACGCGCGCGTCGCCACCCATCCGCCGACGGTCGATATGTGCAGCGACTGGGGCTCGTGGCCTGTGGTGAGACCGGCCGCGGCCAGCTCCTCGCCCAGCACCGCGCCCCCGACCCCCGCCTGCGCGCGCACGAGGCGGCTCTTCTGGTCCACATCGAGGACCCGGTCCATCGCCGACATGTCGACCACGACCGCGCCGGTCCCTGGTTCGATGCCCCGGCACACGCCCGACCCCGCGCCGTAGGGCACCACCGGCGTCGCCGTGCTCTGGGCCCACGCGAGCACCTGGGCGACCTCCGCGGTGGCGCGCGGGCGGACCACCGCCGCCGGGCCTCTCGGCGCGCCGCCACCCCTGCGACGCAGCAACGCGCTTGCCGATAGGTCGTCGCCGAAGCGAGCCCGCTCGTCTCCGGTGTCGACGATCGCGGCGGGATCGAGGAACCCGGCGAGCTCGTCGGCGATCTTCACGGGCGCCGGACGATCGTGGCGATGCCCTGGCCGACCCCGATGCACATCGTCGCGAGCCCGTAGCGCGCCTGTTGGCGCGCCATCTCGTGGACGAGGGAGGTGAGGATGCGGGCCCCGGAGCAGCCGAGGGGATGCCCGAGAGCGATCGCGCCCCCGTTGACGTTGACCTTGCTGGGGTCGAGGCCGAGCTCCTTGATGCACGCGAGCGACTGCGCGGCGAATGCCTCGTTGAGCTCGATGAGGTCGATATCGTCGAGCGTCAGGCCCGCACGCGTGAGCGCCTTCCGGGTCGCGTACACCGGCCCGATCCCCATCCGCTGGGGCTCGACGCCGGTGACCGCAGACGTCACCACCCGCGCCAGCGGAGCCCATCCCGCGCGGGTCGTCGCCTCCGGCGAGGCGAGCAGCACGCACGCGGCGCCATCGTTGATCCCCGACGAGTTGCCCGCGGTCACGCTCCCGCGCTCGGTGAACGCCGGCTTCAGGGAGGCGAGCTTCTCCAGCGTCGTGTCGGGGCGCGGGGGCTCGTCCTCGTGCACGACCACGGCCCCGTCCCGGGGCTGGGGGATCTCGATCGGCACGATCTCGTCCTTGAACCGCCCTTCCTCGCGGGCAGCGACGGCGCGCCGGTGGCTCTCGAGCGCGAACGCGTCTTGCTCGGCGCGGGTTATGCCGTAGTCCCGGCCGTTGATCTCGGCCGTCTCCCCCATCGCATGCGAGCCGTACGCGTCCGCGAGCCGCGGGTTGACGAAGCGCCATCCCATGGTCGTGTCGTAGACCTCGAGAGTGCGCTGGAACGGTGTGGCGGCCTTGCCGGTGACGACCGGAGCGCGGGTCATCGACTCGGAGCCGCGGGCGATCACCAGATCGGCCTCCCCCGATCGGATCTGGCGGTACCCGCTGTTGACCGCCTCGAGCCCGGACCCGCACAAACGGTTGACCGTTGCCCCGGGGACCTCGACGGGGAGACCGGCGAGCAGCAGCGCCATCCGGGCGACGTTCCGATTGTCCTCCCCGGCCTGGTTGGCCGCCCCCCACTGGACGTCGTCGACCTCACCCGGGGCAAGCCCCGTCCGGTCCACCACGGCCGCGATCACGTGTGCCGCCAGGTCATCGGGCCGCACCGCGGCCAGCGCGCCGCCGAACCTGCCCATCGGCGTCCGCACCGCGTCGATGATGAAGACGTCCTTCACGCCACGAATCCTCGCATGCGGCCCGCGACCGGTCGGTGGGACCGCGGCTCAGCCGCGCAGCTTGGCGTTGGTGACGACCAGCGCGAAGTCCTGGTCGGTGCGGCCCCTCCGGTTCGGCAGCGCGTCACCGATGATGTTCGCAGCCGTCACCGTAAGCGTGTAGCTCCTGCGGCCGGGCTTCTTCACGAAGACGTTCTCGACGTTGTTCTTGCGGTCTGCCGTGCCGCCACGGACGGACCACCCACGCGCGAAGACGTTCCCCCGGTAGGTCCCGTCGCCGCGGACCACGAGATCGAGGTCGTTCACCCATGCGGGCAGCTTGCCGCCGAGTCCGTGACCGGGCGCGTCGGTCCATGTCAGCGTCGCCTTCAGCGGTTCGTGAGGATCGCGTGCGACCAGCTTGAAGCGGCGCGCCTGGCGGCTGTCGGTGAACACGATGGACTGGTCCACGTGCACCGCGCCCCTGGCCCATGCGCGGATGACGTTGCCCAGGCTGAAGCGCCCCCAGCCCTGCTGGTTGTTCGGGATGGGCGTGAGAGGCACCCCGTTCGCATCGACCCCCCCGCTGCGAGCGAGGTCGATCGCCCGGTTCACGAACGCCGCCTTGACGAGGGCCGGCGACGGGGTCCGCTTGCTGAAGCGCCCCCGGTACCAGTCGACGAACACGGCATAGCCCCCACTCACGTGCGGCGAGGCCATCGACGTGCCGGTGCACGGAGCGTGCAGGGGTGACGGCAGACGGTCGCTGGAGGTGCCGGAGAGCCCGCACAGCGTGCCCTGGGTAGCCCGGGTGGACATCACGTTCTCGCCGGGAGCCACGAGGTCGGGCAGGAGTCTCCCGTCCAGCGCCGGTCCATGAGCCGAGCAGGTGCACAGGTCGTCGACGCCCGGCCCCGCACCCGTGACGCTCGGCCGGTCCCCGCTACCGCCGACGCGGATGAGGTTCTTGCCCTCATCGGGCGAGCCCTGGGTCGAGACACCTCCACCACCGTTCATTATCGAGAACACGAGTCCCATCGGCTGGTCGCCGGCTCGGTGCTCGTTGATGTCGCGCGGGATCGTGTCGAACTCGCGCGTCGCCTCGTCGTAGCCCTGCGGAGTGCCGGAAGGACCCCACGAGTTGGCCGACAGGATCGCTCCTTCGTCGGCGGCGGCCCGGTACAGGGGCCGGTAACCGCCGGCGAACGGGTCCGGGGCGGGTGTATGGATCGCGTTCTGCACCACGAGCTTGGCGCCCGGGGCGACCCCCTGGCCGTAGGCGAAACCCTCGAGGTCGCCGAGCCCGGTCGAGCCGGTGCCGACGATGATCCCCGCGGTGTGGGTGCCGTGCCCGACGGCGTCGTCGCTGTTGCGGGCCGAGCAGAGCGCTCCGTTTGAGAACGAGTAGTCGATGCAGGCGGCGACCCGGTCGGATAGCTCCGGGTGGTTGAAGTCCACCCCTCCGTCGACATGGGACACGATCACCCCGGTCCCATCGGCACCGATCTTCTCGAGGAACGCGTCGTAGCCCGGGCTGGGCGCGGCGGCGGACTTGCTGCTCGCGACCACCTGGGTGGACCGCTCGTCGCGGAGCCGGGGCCTGCCGCCGGCATCGGCGACCGAGTAGACCGCGGGCAGCTCGGCGAGCCGCCGGGCCTCCGTCGCCCCTCCGGGAAGTAAGGCAACCGAACCCGTGAGGGCGGTGAAGCGTCGGGGCCACCCTCCCGCGACGGCCGACGGAGCGAGGAGGGACGGCCCGACGAAGGTCGCCCGCAGCATGGTCGTGTCCGCACCGATGTTGTCGGCGACGCGCGCCTCGGGAGGGAGGACCCCCGCCCAGCGCACGCCGTCCAGCGCGCGCAGCGAGCGGGTCTGTGGGGCCGTGGCCCACACCAGGTACGACAGCGGAGCCAGGGGCTGGACGAGCCGGGCACCCGTCCCGGCCAGCCGCTCGACGAATCCCGGCAGCCCGTAGGCGGTCCCTTGGACGAGCACCAGGTCGTGCCCCACCGGGTCGGTGGCGCCTAGGTCCCGCACGGGGTCGACCGTGCCGCTGGAGAACGGGATCGAGAACAACGAGCTCGACCGAGAGGCAGGTTCGGCCCCCACCGCGCTCCCGCTCGGCGCGAGCGAGGCCGCCAGCATCAGGGCGGCAACGGCTCTGGTCACGGATCGCACGGGACCTCCAGGTCGAAAGTGGGGGGTCGACTCGGCTCCGACACGATTCTCCCCCGGCGTCCGCCCCCCTGCTCCTCCCGCCGAGTGGGTGAGTGCCCCGCCCTATATATGTAGGTTTTTCACCCACTCGGCGGCAGCGCGCCGCTCAGAGGTCCAGCGAGGAGTACGCGACGACCCCCCGATGCAGCCCCTCGATCGCCGCCCGGATCCCCCGCCCCACCGGCGATCCCTCCTCGATATCCTGCAGCTGGCGCAGCAGGTCGACGAGCTGCTTGACCGAGCGGACGAAGTCGCCGGGAGCATCCTCGTCGCCCAGGACCGTATCGAGGGGTTCGCCGCGCGCCCACCGGAAGGCGATGTCGGCGAAGCCCCGATCCGGCTCGCGCGTGAGGTCGAGGCCGCGCTCGTCCTCGGCGCGCCGGACCCGCTTCCATAGGACCATCAGCCGCTGCCACACCTCGTCGCACGCCGGGGTGGGCATCTGCAGCACCTCGGGCGCGTCGGGACCGCGCGTCTCGTAGACCAGCGTCGAGCACACGGCCGCGATCTCGGCCGGATCGAGCGGCTCCAGGAGACCCTCCTCGAGGGTCTCCACCACGAGGAGGTCGGACTCGTTGTAGACCCGGGCGAGGGTGCCGCCCTTGTCCGTCAATGCCCACCCCTCGATGTAGCCGAACCCCTCGAGGACCTCGAGCACGCGCTCGAAGCGGCGCGCCAGCGTGGCGGTGCGCCGATGGATCCGGCGCTCGATCAACGTCAGCTCGCGCTCGAGCCGACGGGCGCGGTCGGCGAAGTGGATGTGCCTGCCGAGCTCGGGGCACCGGTGGCAAGGGTGTAGCTCGACCGCACGGCGCGCCGCCTTCACCTCCCCCGCCTGCCCGCCGTCCGTCTCGGACTCCGGCTCCGGCCGGGGTGAAGGGGGGAGCAAGTCCTCCAGGCGGGCGCTGAGCGCCCGGCGCGCCGCGGCGTCCCGCACCCGGAAGTCCCGCGGGAGCCGGACCCGTCCGATCGGCGCCGGTGGGTCCCTGAGGTCGTTGGGCGCGAACCGCGTCATGGTGTTGGCGGCCGACAGCGCCAGCACGCGTGGGGTCCTCTGGGAGTCGCGCCGGGTGACCTCCAGCACGGCGTACCTGCCCCTGCGTTTGCCTCCGGCTATCTCGATCACGTCGCCGGGTACGAGAGCGTCGATCGCCCGCAGCACGCTCTCGCCGCGGCTCCGGGCTGCGCGCGGGTCGGCCCGCTCCAGCTTCCGGAGCTCCTCCACCAGTCCCGAATACCCGGTGAAGTCGCCCAGGTCGCAGTGCGTCTTCTCGCGGTACGACGCCGAGTAAGCCTCCAGTCGCTCCCTGCTCTGCTCGAGCTGCACGACATCGCGGTCGGCCTGGAACTGCGCGAACGAGAGGTTGACGAGATGCTCTGCCTCGGCCCGATCGTAGGTCCGGATGAGGTTGACCGCCATGTTGTACGAGGGCTGGAACGAGGACTGCAGCGGATACGTCCTGGTAGATGCCAGCCTCGTGATGGTGTCGAACGGGGTGAAGCGCTGTAACAGGACGACGCTGTGCCCCAGCTCGTCGATCCCTCGCCGCCCGGCGCGCCCCGAGAGCTGCGTGTACTGACCCGGCGTCATGAGCTCGTGCTTCTCGCCGGTGAACTTCATCAAGCTCTCGATCACGACCGTTCGGGCAGGCATGTTGATCCCTAGAGCGAGCGTCTCGGTAGCGAACACCGCCTTGACCAACCCGCGCCCGAACAGCTCTTCGACCGTCTCCTTGAACGGCGGGATCATCCCCGCGTGGTGGGCCGCCACGCCGCGCGCCAGACCCCCGATCCACGCGTCGTACCCGAGGACGTCGAGCTCGTTCGGCGACAGCTCGGCCACGCGTTCGTCCGCGTAGGCGAGGATCTCTTGGCGTTCATCGCTGGTGGTGAGCCGGACACCGTCGTGGAGGCACTGGCGAACCGCGTCGTCGCAGCCGCGGCGCGAGAAGATGAAGTAGATCGCCGGGAGCATCCCCTCGCCCCCCAGTCGTTCGATCACCTCGGTACGCCGTGGGATGCGTGCGCGCTTCTCGTGGACGCGCCGGCCTCCTCGGCCGGGTCGCTCCGCTCCCCTACGCCTCCGGCGGTCGAGCTCGCGCCCCCGGGGGTTGGGCAGGATGCGGCCGTCCGGTCTCTGAACGAACATGGGCAGCAGCTCGTCCGCGGCGAAGTACCAGTGGCGGATCTCGACCGGGCGCCGCTCCTCGATGACGATCTCGGTTCGGCCACGCAGCGTCTGCAACCAGTCCCCGAACTCCTCGGTGTTGGACACGGTCGCCGACAGCGACACGATCTGCACGTCGACGGGCAGGTGGATCAGGATCTCTTCCCACACCGCACCGCGGTACCGATCCTGGAGGTAGTGGACCTCGTCGAGGACGACGTAGTGCAGGCCCCGCAGCTCGGGAGAGTCCTCGTAGATCATGTTGCGAAGGACCTCAGTCGTCATGACGACGATCGGCGCGGTCCCGTTGACCGAGTTATCTCCGGTGAGGAGCCCCACGCTGCGGGGCCCATGGAGACCCACGAAGTCCGCGTACTTCTGATTCGACAGGGCCTTGATCGGCGTCGTGTAGAAGGTCTTGCCTCCGCCCTGCAGCGCGAGCCATGCGGCGAACTCGCCGACCACCGTCTTGCCGGCGCCGGTCGGCGCGGCGACCAGGACCGATTGTCCGTCGAGCAGCGCCCGCAGAGCGCGGACCTGATAGTCGTCGAAGCGGTACGGGTAGCCCTCCTGGAAGCCCTCGACCGTCACCCGCGCGTGCCGCCCACTCGAGACGGGGTCCTCGACCCCTCTAACCCCCGCCGCCCGCGGCGTCGCCTCCCTGGTCGTCGGCGCCACCCTTCTTGTTGCCACCTTTCTTGCCCCCGCCGACCTGGCCGCCGGCGTCCCCACCCTCGTCCTCGCTCCCGGTCTCGAGCGGTTCGAGCGGCGTGGGCAACGGCGACGGCGCGGCCGGCGGCACGGGCCGCGGCGCGGCCAGCAGCGACGGCTCCATGTCGGCGTCGGCACGCTCCTGGTCGAGGACCGCGATCGCCCCGTCCAGCACGTTGGACGCGCGCTCGCGGATCTCGGTCCCTCCTGCCAGCACGCGCTGCTGCTCGCGACCGTCGAGCGAGGGGGCGAGGGCGTACGTCTGCACTGCGGAGGCATACAGGCCGATGGCCTGGTTGACGAGGTCGTTGGTCGCCTCGAGCCCCTTCGGGGGGAGGATCTGCCCGGACTGCGTCGAGACCTGCTGCAGCGCCGTCAGCCACGTTTTGGTCTTCTCGTCGAGACCCTGGACCGCCGCCTCGGGCGCGGCGGGGTCCACCTGGCCCATCTCGGTGACCGGTTGGTTCAGGGTCTGGAGCATGGCGCTGAGCTGGCCGGTATAGCGCTCCAGCGCGGTCCGGCGCTCGCTCAGCTTCGCGGACTCGGTCTGAGAGCGGTTGATCACGTAGAACACCGTCCCGAGGAGGAGCAGCCCGAGCGTGATGGCCGCGAGACGCCCGGCCGGCGTTTGGTACCACCGCGTCGCGCGGCGCGGTGCGTAGGTGGGCCGGGGCGCGGCCGCGGGCCGGCGCTGCCCCTGACTCCCCCTGCTCTGGCTCTTCTTCTTGCCTTTTATGGCCATGACCGGCGACTATACCGACTCGCGTCCCGCCTTCCGGCGCGCCGAGCGCGCCAACAAGAGGATCGTCACCTCGAACAACCCGTACAGCGGGATCGCCATCACGAGGAAGGTGAAGGGGTCCTGCGTTGGGGTCGCGACGGCGGTCAGCGCGCAGATGCCGACGAGGGCCGACTTCCGGTGAGCGCGCATCTGGGCGGGCGTGAACGCTCCGGCGAGGCCCAGGAAGAAGAGCACCAGCGGCAGCTCGAACATGATGCCGAACGCGATCAACATCAGACCCACGAAGTTGAGGTACTCCTCGGCGCGGAACAGCGGCACGAGGTTCTCGCCCCCAACCCCGACCAGGAACCGAAGGCCCGC
>JBHENN010000046.1:0-5030 GCA_046262015.1 Actinomycetota bacterium
TTACCGAGGTCCGGACAATCGGGAGTACTCGAAGACGTTCGCCCGCAGGATCGACGCTGAGCGCTTCCTAGCGAACGCAGAGAGCCGACGGAACGCTGGCGAGTGGATCGACCCACAACTCGGCCGCATGACGTTCGGGGCGTGGGTAGAGCGTTGGAACGGAACCATCGCTCATCTCAAGCCGAAAACACGTCAGGGCTACGAGAGCCTTCTTAAGTGCTACATCCTGCCGCCGTTCGCTGAGATCCCTTTAGCGAAGATCCAGCCGGTCGACGTGCGCTACTGGGTGACCGCCATGATCGAACACGGTCTCAGCCCCTCACGCGTGCGCCAGGCGTACCTGCTGTTCTCGTCGATCATGAAAGCCGCGGTCGAGTCCGAGTACATCGGCCGGTCTCCGTGCGTGGGCGTGAAGCTCCCTCGAGCTCAGAGCCGCGAGATGAAGTACCTGACCGCCGAGCAGGTCGAGGCCGTCGCCGAATCCGCTGGTGAGTTCTCGTTGCTCGTGTACGTGTTGGCCTACACCGGCATCCGCTGGGGTGAAGCAGCTGCGCTCCGGCGTGGTCGCTGCGATCTGCTCCGGCGCCGGCTGCACATCGTCGAGTCCATGGCGGAGGTCGGGGGCGTCCGATATTTCGGACCGACGAAGACCTACCAGGAACGGCAAGTCGGACTCCCGGGCTTCCTGGCCAAGATGCTGGCCGAACACCTGGGGTCGATCCCCGCCGACCCGGAAGCACTCGTGTTCACCTCGCCCGAGGGCCAACCTTTGAGTGGGCCCAATTTCCGCAATCGGGTGTGGCTGCCTGCGCTGCGTGAGACGGGTTTGAAGGGCGTCAGGCCCCACGACCTGCGCCACACGTGTGCATCACTGCTGATCGCCAACGGGACGCACCCCAAAGCCATCCAGGCTCACCTCGGACATTCGTCGATCACAGTGACACTCGACCGCTACGGACATCTGTTCCCGGATGCCCTCGATGACGTCGCTCGCGGCCTGGAGGCGGTTCGCGCCGCGGCCAATCCGCGGCCTGAGACGGATGGAACGGTTATCGGGTTGACCGAGATGAAAGTGAAACGTGCCGCTGACCAGCACATCACTCAGCAGGGCGCGAACGGAATCGAACCCCCGACCGTCGGTTTTGGAGCCTCCCCGTCAGAGACCGAGGGTCTTGGCGATTATGTACTTCTGTATCTCCGAGGTGCCTTCCACCAACGGGAAGAGCCGTACCAATCGGTAGATCCGCTCCAGCGGCAGCTCGCGCATCCACCCCATGCCGCCGTGCACCTGGATCATCCGGTCGACCACGCGGTTGACCATCTCCGACGAGTAGTACTTGACGATGGACGACTCCTGGATCACGGGGTCGCCGTTGTCGTACTTCCACGCACACTCGTAGGTCATCAGCTTGGAGGCTTTTATCTCGACCAGCGACTCGACGATGTGTCCCTGCACGTACTGGTTCTTGCCGATCGGCCGGTCGAACGCCACGCGCGTCTTGGCATGCTCGATACCAAGAGCGAGGCAATAGTCAGCGATCCCGTTGCACATCGCGCCGATGGAGAGGCGGCCCATGGCGAGGAACTGCATCGCCGCGTAGAACCCCATGCCGACCTTCTCTGACCCCCCCAGGACCTGCTCTTGGGGGACCCGGCAGTCTTCGAAGATCAGCTCGTACTGGCCCTCGCCCTCGACCATGCCTCGCTGGGCGCGCCCGACGGTGAACCCGGGCGTGCCCGCCTCGACGATGAACGCGGTGATCCCTCCCTGGGCTTTCTTACTCCGGTCGTTGGCAGCGAAGACGAGCGCGAAGTCGGCGTGCTTGCCGTTCGTGATGAAGTGCTTGGTGCCGTTGAGCACCCACTCGTCCCCCGCGCGGGTCGCGCTGGTGCGGATGCTCTGAGCGTCCGAGCCGGCGTCCGGCTCGGTCAGCGCGAAGCACATCGACTTCTCGGCGGTGATGAGAGGCGCGAGGTACCTCTTCTTCTGCTCGTCGGTTCCTGAGAGCAGCACGCCGGTCGGGCCCTCCGGGCCATAGAGGGCGAAGGCTCCCAGGCGGCTCCCGGCGCGCGCTCCCGCCTCGCGCAGCAACACCATCCCGAGCTGGGGGAGCCCGCTGCCGCCGAGGTCCTCGGGGAAGTCGGCGGCGTAGAAGCCCAGCTCCGCGGACCGCCGCCGTACGCGGTCCCGAAGCTCCACGGGCACGTCGTCGACCTCGGGGTCGAGCTCGGTCTCCTCGAGCGGCCGCAGCTCCCGGTCGATGAACTGGGTGAGGTTCCTCTGCAGCTCGAGATACTCGGGCGGGATGGCGAGATCCACCGCTACCTGGCCTTTCCTGTTCGGCTGCGTGCAACGATAAGCCGGAACGGTTCGAAAAGAGGGTCCTGGGCAACCTCTCGCCGGTGTGCGTCGTCTCCTCCTTCAGGGGTGATCGATGGCCGCGGGAGCGAGCGTGATCCTGAAAGGCGATATGGGGTTGTTGGAGCGCTCGGAGGTAGAGCGCGACCGCGAGGTCGCGGCCTTGTTCGACCGCAACTACGCCCCGATGTGCCGCCTGGCCTACGTGATCCTGGGGGACTCTCAGCAGGCCGAGGAGATCGTGATGGACGCCACGCTCAAGATGCTTACCGGCTGGCGCCGGATCCGTGACGTCGACAACGTCGACGCCTATCTCCGGCGCGCCGTGGTGAACATGTGCCGCTCCAAGATCAGGCGCAAGACGATCGAGAGCCGGGTGAACGCCGTGACCCATCGCCGCGACGAACGGCGGGCGCCCGACTGGGATCCCGAGCGGCACGAGACGGGGCGCGAGGTCTGGAACGCCGTCATCAGGCTCCCCGAGCGCCAGCGCGCCGCGGTCGTGCTCCGCTACTTCGAGGATCTTCCCGAGGCTCAGATCGCCGACATCCTCGACTGCTCGGTGGGGACCGTGAAGTCGCAGCTCTCGAAGGCTCGCGCCAAGCTCGAGAAGGACCTCGGCCCGACGCTCCAAGGGGCGCGCGATGCGTGACCTCGAGAAGCTGCTCGGCTCCGCCCTCAAGAGCGTCGGCGAGGCCTATCGACCCGAGGACGTCTACGCCGCCCGCCAGGAGTTCCTTGCTCGCCGGCGCCGGAGGGCGATCGGCTTGTGGGCCGCCGGGGGGGCGCTCGCGAGCGCGACGGCGGTGGTCGCCGTCCTCTTGTTCGCGCCGCCGGCCCCCGTGAAGGACCACGACCGGGCCCGCCTGGGGACCCCGCCGGCCCAGTGGGACGCCGAGGTCAGCCGCATCCCGATCGGGGACGGGCCGCTGGGCGTGACCTTCTACGACGGCTACGTCTACGTGGTCAACAGCCGGGAGGGCACGGTCGCTCAGGTCGATCCCGTCGCCGGCGAGGTGGTGGACTCCGTCGTGATCGGCGGCGAGCCCGACGACATCGCCGCGGGTCCCGAGGGGATCTGGGTGACCGATCCGCCGAGCGGCACCGTGCGCCTCGTCGAGTTCGACGGCTCCGGCGGGCGCGCCGGCGAGCCGGTCGAGGTGACCGAGCCCGATACGCACGTGGACCTCGCGCTGGGATGGTTCGGCTCGGTCTGGGTGGCCGCAGCCGACCAGGAGGTGACGCGGATCGATCCCGAGAGCAGCAGCCGGGTGCCGCTTCCCGAGGCGTTGCAGGCCGAGACCTTCTATCCGACGGATGTGGCCGCGGACCCCGAGCTCGGTCTCGTGCTGTACGACAGCCGGTCCGGCCGGGTGCAGCTGCTGGGACCGGAGCCCGACGCGGGGTCCACCGGCGCGGTCGCGATCCTCCAGGGCGGCAACGACTACGGCGACATCGCGGCGGGACGAGGTGAGGCGTGGGCGGTCGAGGGCAACGACGGGGAGCTCTTCCGCATCGCCGCCCAGAGCCTCGGGACCCCTCTGAAGCAGGGTCTCTCTCCGGTGGAACGGATCCCGGCCGGCTTCTCGGGACTGGCCGTGGGCGACGACGGGCTGTGGGTGCTGTCGGGCAAGAGGGACCGGCCGGGCGCGCTCACCAAGGTCGACTCCGCCACGCGCCGGACCGTGGGCGAGTCGCTGGAGCTGCCGGAGGCGTGCTACGACATCGCCTACGGCGGCGGCTCCGTGTGGGTCACGAGCTATTCCACCGACGAGCTGCTTCGCTTCGACCTCGGCGGCGGCGCCGCGCCGACCCCGGCTCCCGAGCACGAGGCCGAGCTGGTGTTCGTCTACAGCGCCGGCGGCGACCTCCGTGCCCAGTACTCCGACGGCAGCGTCGGGACTCTCGTCGCCACCGGAGCCGACGAGCATCACCCGACGCTGTCGCCGGCCGGGGACGAGATCGTCTACCAGCGCGGCAACGGTCCGCGCTCCGAGCTGTATTCGTACGACCTGCGGACCGAAGACTCGAGCCCTCTCGGCCCCGGGCAGTGGCCCGCGTTCGCACCTACCGGCGACCTTGCGTGGGCCTCTCCGGCGAACGGGGCCCTGAGCCCGCCGGTGATCTACGTCGGCCGGCGGCCGCACGACGCGGCGAGCGCGCGTGACACGTTCGGCAACGTCGCGGCGCAGTTCCCGTCGGACGACCTCGACGACGTCGGCGCGCCGTGGACCGTGGCCAACCTCTCCTGGGACGTTAGTGGAGACACCCTCTTCTTCAACGGGGGGTGGGAGGGGTACCGCCTCTTCGGCGCGGACATCCTTGTGGACCGTGGCTACCGCGGGACGTATCCCCTTCCGATGGGCGGACCCGAGGAGCAGGCTGGTTACACGTTCGTGGCACCGGCGTCGCGCGCCCCGGGAGACACGAGCGTGCTGGCGGGCCGGGGACGTGAGACCGAGGGCGATCCGTTCGACGCGATCGAGATCGGCCGGGTGGTCGCTCGCGAGGACGGCACGCATTACCAGCCCGTCGTGCCGGTCGACGCCGATCTGTCGCTGTTCGAGGCGTCGCTCGCGGTCGCCGGGAACCTCGAGGTCACCTCCGAGGGAGCGTCACGCCGCTGGGTCCAGGGCACGCGCCCGGCCTGGCTCGTAGCGGCTGCCGACCG